>CAYUWF010000007.1:0-22412 GCA_964448245.1 uncultured Anaerolineaceae bacterium
TGCCGCGGGTCATGGCGATGCTGGCGAATGAGGCCGCCTTCGCGCTGGGCGAAGGCACCGCCGACGAAGCGACGATCGACCTAGCCATGCGCCTGGGGGCCAACTACCCCATCGGGCCTCTGGCATGGCTGCGACAGACGGGAGCGGCGAAGGTTCTGCGCGTCCTTGAACATCTGCGCAAAGTGTTCGCCGAGGAGCGATATCGAGTGGCGCCGCTGCTGCGGCGATGGGCGGACGACAACCGGCGGAGGTGAGAATCTAGGGTGAACACGTCACGGCAGTCAACCAAGGTCGGCAAGCGCTCTGGGCCGCGTGCCAGTTGGGTGGACCGGTTAACCGGAATCATCGACCGGGCGCCTGTTCAACCTGCGGTGGTCTACCTCGCCCTTTTCCTGCTGGTGTTCGCGGTTGTTGCCAGTCCGGCCTGGATCGGCAGGAACCCCAACGCCTCCTCTCTTCTCTCGCTCCATTTCCTGACGGCGGTTTGGGCTGTCTTCCCGCTCGCCTTGATTCACCATCTCGATCGAGTCTCGCATCGTGCCTTGAGCCAGTTCCGACCGGTTTGTGACATCGATGACGAGGAAGCGCGCCGGTTTGACGCGGCTCTTACGACGATGCCGGCCGTCACGGCAGCCGTGGTGGGCCTGGCGGGCGGCGCCTTCATCTGGATCGTTTATCTGACCAACCCGGGCCTCTTCGTCCCGATCCAGGGCTCGCTGTGGCAATTCGTGGTTGGGATGACCGTTCTCACTTTCAGCTTCGCCATGCTGGGCGTGTTGCTTTATCACACGGTCCGCCAACTTGAGCTCGTGAGTCGAATCTATGGACGCCTGCGAAGTCTCGATCTCTTCAATCTGAGCCCGCTGTACGGTTTCGCAGCCCTCGCCGCGCGTACGGCCATCGCCTGGGCCGTCGCTCTTTACCTTTCGCTGGCCCTTAATCCCGACATCCTGGCCAGCGATATCGGCGTAGCGGCCTTTCTACTGCAAGTGGCGCTCGTGCTCGGCACATTCGCCTGGCCGCTCATCGGAATCCACCGGCGGATCGGCGAAAACAAGGAACAGGCGCTGGCGGAGCTAGGCGAATCGCTCAACCGGTCGATCCGGGAGTTGAGCGCGCGGGCTCGCTCGATGTCGCTGGCCGATGTCGACGGGCTCTATAAGCTGATCAACTCCCTGGTGGCGGCCCGGGAAGTCCTGACCAAGGTGCCCACCTGGCCTTGGAGTCCGGGCACGCCGATCACCGTCGCCTCGGCCCTTCTCCTGCCCGTCGGGCTGTACCTGATGCAGCGGGTCGCTGGGCGTTTATTCGAGATCTAAGGGCCGCCGATGGAAGCCGCCATCCAGCGGGTATGCGATCGAAGGGTCGCACAGCTGGGCTGCAGTCAAGCATCCAGGGAACAAGATCTGCAACGGGCGAAGCTCCCCAATCCGCGACATGGCGGAGGGGAGGGCCACCACTGGGGTGATTTGCACCTACTCTCGATCTGGCGACCGCGGGGTAAAATGGGCCCGCGGTCTACCCGCCGCCCGCGCCAGAGGATCCGGCATGCGCCCCTATGTCGGGAAGAGCCCCGACAGTTTCAGCTTCGATGCGATCCGCTACACGAAAGCCGGCGGCCGGGCGACGATCGTCCTGGATCGGCCGGAGGTCCTCAATGCCGTCAACGGCCAGATGCTGGCCGAGCTGAATGTGGCCCTCAAAGACGCCTCTTGGGACGACGCGGTTGGTGTGGTCGTGCTCACCGGCGCCGGGGACCGCGCCTTTTGCGCCGGCGCCGATTTGCAGGAGCAGCAGGAGTTTCTCGAGAGGCCGCGCGACTACTGGAAGTGGATGGGCGAGTTCATCGAAGCCCATGAGCGGCTGCGCAACCTGGGCAAGCCGACGATTGCCCGCCTCAACGGCATCGTCGTCGGCGGGGGGAATGAGTTCAACCTGAGCTGCGATCTGGCGATCGCCGCCGACGACATCTACATTCGGCAGGTTGGGACGAGCCACGGCAGCGTCGCCCTGGCTGGCGCCACGCAGTTCTTGCCGCTGCTCGTCGGGGACCGCCGCGCCCGCGAGATTCTGCTCCTGAATGAGGAGATCCCGGCGGCGAAGGCGCTCGAGTGGGGCCTGGTCAACTACGTCGTGCCTCGCGCCGAACTGGACGCCAAGGTCGATGAGCTGGTCGAAAAACTACTGGCCAAGTTCCCGGAGAAGACGCGCTACACCCGGCAGCAGCTCAACTTCTGGCGCGACCTGAGTTGGCATCTGACGGTCGGCCACGGCCGGGAGTGGCTGGCGGTTCACAACACCAGCCCCGAAACGCGCGAGGGAGTTCAGGCCTTTCTGGAGAAGCGTCCCCCGGACTACGCCGAGATTCGCCGTCGCTGGGCGGAGGACGAGGCGCCCGAATGGCCGGAGGGCCACCCTCCGCAGGAGAAGCGGGGATGACCGACGACGCGGAGCGCCTGGCCTCGTTCGAAGGGCGCCTCGCCCGCGG
The DNA here is from genome assembly GCA_964448245.1 of uncultured Anaerolineaceae bacterium. GTDB lineage: Bacteria > Chloroflexota > Anaerolineae > Anaerolineales > E44-bin32 > DATEVL01. The sequence continues at coordinate 2,489 of CAYUWF010000007.1, forward strand.
GGAGAAGATCGAACCCGGCGACTGGATGCCGGACGAGTACCGGCGCCAGCTGATCCGCATGATCTCGCAGCATGCCCACAGCGAGGTCGTCGGGATGCTGCCCGAGGGCGGCTGGATCACGATGGCGCCCAGCCTGCGGCGCAAGCTGGTGCTGCTGGCCAAGGTGCAGGACGAGGGCGGGCACGGCCAGTATCTGTATCATGCCGCCGAGACGTTGGGCATCTCGCGCGAGGAGATGCTCGAAGCGCTGCTCAGCGGCAAGGCCAAGTACTCGAGCATCTTCAACTACCCGGCCACGTCATGGGCCGATATGGGCGTCATCGGCTGGTTCGTCGACGGCGCAGCGATTCTCAACCAGACGATGCTGGCGCGTGCCTCCTATGGGCCCTACGCCCGCGCCATGGTGCGCATCTGCGCCGAGGAAAGCTTCCATCGCAAGCAGGGCATGGAGATCGTGCTGACCCTGGCCCAGGGCACCCCGGCGCAGCGGACGATGGTGCAGGATGCCGTGAACCGCTGGTGGTGGCCGACGTTGATGATGTTCGGCCCGCACGACGCCGATTCGCCCAACACGCCGATGCTCGTACGCTGGGGGATCAAGACGCGCACCAACGACGAGCTGCGGCAGGAGTTCGTCAACCAGACCGTCCCCGAGGCCCATGTCATGGGCCTGAGCCTGCCCGATCCCGAGCTCCGCCTCGACGAAGCCAGCGGCGACTGGCGCTTCGGCGGGATCGATTGGGACGAGTTCTGGCGGGTGGTACGCGGCGATGGGCCGTGCAACCGCGAACGCCTGGAGGCCCGCCGGGCGGCGCATGACGATGGACTGTGGGTGAGGCAGGCCATGGCGGCCTATGCCGCCCGAGCATGAGCGACACACAGTGGCCGCGCTATGAGGTCTTCCACCAGGAGGCGCCCGACCGCCCCCATCGGCACGCCGGCTCGGTCCACGCGCCGGACGCGGAGATGGCGCTGCTCAATGCGCGCGATGTCTTCGTCCGGCGGCCGGAGTGCTCCAGCCTGTGGGTGGCGCCGGGCGCGGCGATCCTCGGCGGCACGGCCGAGGAGCTGGAACGAACCGGGCCGGCCGCCGCAGGGTCTGTCGAAGGGCCGGCCGAGTACCTCATCTTCGCCAAGCTCGATCCGCGCGGCACGTTGACCCACATCGGGGAGGTCCACGGCGCCTCGCCGCAGGAGGCGCTGGAGGCGGCGCGCCAGGCCTGCCATCCCGAGTCGCCTTTCGTTTTGTGGCTGGTGCCGGCCGAGCGCGTGGCACGCACCGAACCCGAAGAGGCCGCCTCGCTGTTCGCACCGGCGCGAGATAAACCCTACCGGGATCAGGCTTTCTACCATATCCAGACGGCGATGCGCCTGCTGCGGCGGGAGGGTGGGGGGTGAGACCCGAGCTGCGCGCGCCACTGGCGGATGCTCTGCTGGCGCTCGCCGATGACGAGATGATCCTGGCCCACCGCGACTCGGAATGGACCGGGCATGCGCCGATCCTGGAAGAGGATATCGCTTTCGCCAACATCGCCCTGGATGAGATGGGCCATGCCTGCGTGTGGTACCGCCTGGTGGCGGAGCTGCGCGGGGAGGATCCGGAGGGAACCCCGGATCGCCTCGTGTTCCGGCGGCCGGCGGAGGGCTTCCGCAACATCCGCCTGGTCGAGCTGCCGAAAGGCGACTGGGCCTTCACCATCGTCCGACAGTTCCTCTTCGACTCGGCCGAGCAAGTCCGCCTGCAGGGCCTGGCCCACAGTCGCCATGCCCCTGTGGCCCAGGCGGCCGCCAAGATCCTCATTGAGGAGCGCTATCACGACCGTCACCTGCGGGCCTGGGTTCCACGGCTGGCGTTAGGCACCCCGGAAAGCCAGGCGCGCATGCAGTCGGCGTTGGATCAGGCGTGGCCGTTCGCCCTGCAGATCTTCCAGCCGCTGCCGGGGGAATCGAGCCTGACGGAAGCCGGGGTGTGGCCCGAGTCCACGGGGCTGGGAGCCGCGTGGACGAACGCCATGGTGGACTTTCTGGTCGAATGTGGGCTCGAGGTCCCGGCGAGAACGCCGCCCGACGACGGCGGCCGCCAGGTTCACACCGAGCACCTCGAGCCGCTCCTGGCCGAGATGCAATCCGTCGCCCGCCTCGAACCAGAAGGGCGATGGTGAGGCGATGACGACAACGGCCCCCGTTCTCACAGTGGAAGAGGTCTGGTCGGCCCTCGGCGCCATCGCCGATCCCGAGATCCCGGTCCTTTCGCTGGTGGAGCTGGGCGTCATCGGCGCCGTAGAGGTGCGCGGCGCAGCCATCCGGGTGGCGCTGCGCCCGACGTTCACCGGCTGCCCGGCGCTCGACGTGATGCGGGCGGAGATCCGCCACCGCCTGACCCGGCTGGGCGCGGCTTCGGTCCAGGTCGACATCGTGCTCGATCCGCCGTGGTCGACGGACGATATTCGCCCGGAGGCGCGCGCCAAGCTGGTGGCGTTCGGGCTGGCGCCGGCGCCGAGCCCAGTGCTGCGGGTGGGCGACATCCTGGCCGAGCCCCGCCCCTGCCCACATTGCGGCTCGACGGAGACCGAGGTGCGCAACGACTTCGGCCCGACGCCGTGCCGCACGATCCATTACTGCCGGGCGTGTCGGCAGCCCTTCGAGGGAATGAAGCCGGTTTGAGACCCTCACCCCTTTGCCCCCTCTCCCGACCATTCAGGTCGGGAGAGGGGGCTTGGGAGTGAGGGCCGGAGGTCACGATGCGCTTGATCGCTCTTTACCGGAGGCCGCCCGACCCGGCGGCCTTCGACAAGGCCTACTTCGGCACTCACCTCCCGCTGCTTGCCAAGGTCCCCGGGCTGCAAGGGACCGCGGTCAGCCGGTTCACCCGAACCGTCATGGGCGACGGTTTCTACATGATGGCGGAGATGTCTTTCCCTGACGAGGCGACGCTGAAGCAGGCGATGCGCAGCCCACAGATGGGGGAGGCGGGGGCCAACCTCGCCACATTTGCCGATGGTCTGGTCATGCTTATGTTCGCCGAGGAGGCGAAGGCGGCCGACTGAACCGTCGGTTTGACAGTCTCGACCGCTGTTACGTTCCAAACAGTGCCCACCTGGTGTATGATGGGGGTGAATTCGAGCGTGTAATCTCCCGGGGAGCGTGGCGGGGTCCGACGGGGACCTGAGGCCGCGCGGCATCCCCGGGTTTGCCGTCTCAAGGACAAGTGATATGCTCGGATTGATCGGCAAGACGATCTCCCACTACACCATCCTGGAGCAGATCGGCCAGGGTGGGATGTCGAGCGTCTTCAGCGCCGTCGATCTGCGCGACGAACGCGCCGTGGCCGTCAAGGTCCTGTCCCCGTACCTCGCGCACGAGCCGCGCTTCAAAGCCCGCTTCGAACGCGAGATCAAGCTCCTCAGCCGCCTGCAGCACCCGAACATTATGCCCATCCTGGATTTCGGCGAGGCCGACGGGCTGGCTTACATCATCATGCCCTTCATCGGGACCGGCACGCTGGGGGATCGGCTGCTCAAGGGGCCCCTCGAGCCGAAGGACGGCGCCCGGATCGTCGAGCAGTTGGCCTCGGCGCTGGCGGCGGCCCACGCCGCCGGCGTCGTCCACCGCGATGTCAAGCCTTCCAACGTCTTGCTCGACCCGCTGGGGAACGCCCTGCTTTCGGACTTCTCCTTCGCCCATCAGGCGGACGCCTCGCAGAACCTGACCGGTTCGGCGCTGATCGGGACGCCGGCCTATATGTCTCCGGAACAGTGTCTCGGGGCACCCATCGATGCCCGCTCCGATCAGTACGCGCTGGCCGTCGTCCTGTACCAGATGACGACCGGCCAGCTTCCTTTCGAGGCCGACACGCCAATGGGCACGGCGCTCAAGCATGTCAACGAACCGCTGCCCCGGCCGCGCCTGGTCAACCCGAACCTGCTGGAAGAGGTCGAGCTCGTCTTGGTCAAAGGTCTGGCGAAGGATCCGGGGCTGCGATACGACTCGGTGCTGGAACTCAATCAGGCTTTTCAGGAAGCGCTGCAGATCGCCCTCGATCCGGCACGGCGCACCAAGACCGGCGAACTCGACCGGACCACCGCCATCTACAACAAATATCAAAACGTCAAACCGCCGCCGCGCCGTCGTTGGTTCGAACGGTCGGCGGTTTTGGCGGCGCTGCTGCTGCTCATCGCCTGCCCGGCGTCGGCGGCCGGTATCGCCTCCTTCTTTCCTGGGCTGATCAGCGGTGGCATCTCGGCGGCCGCGGCACCGCTCGATATTCAGGGGACGGTCAACGTCGTGCTGACGGCGAACGCGCCGGGGGAGGGCACGTACGTCCCGCCGGGGGCGATGGAGACGGCGGTCTATCTCGCCGTGATCCAGACCCTGGCGGCCACCGGGGCGCCGCTCGATGACCCGACCTTGGAGGCCATCGCCTTCAGTATCGCCACGGAAGGGACACCCACACCCTTTGCCTTGGAGCTCGTCTTCCCGACGGCCGCCGCGACAGCGACGCGCACACAGGTCTCCGGAGGCCAGGACCCGCAGGAACCCTCCCCCACTCGCACGCTCAGCAGTGTCCCTTCCTCGGTGCCCTCCTCGACACCGACCGGCCCCGCAACTTCTGTGCCGACCGGGACTTCCACAGGGGGATCGCCGGTCCCGACAACGGCGGTGCCCTCGGCGACTCTTCCCCCCACCGCAACGCCGCCCCCCACCGCCACCCGCACCCCCAACACCCCCGGCCCGCCGCCCACAGCAACGACGGCGCCCAGTGCAACTAGCGCGCCGACTGCGACACCGGCGCCGCCAACCCCGGTGCCGCCGACCAATACCCCCAGGCCGATACCCCCCGGCCAGTGCGGCAAGAAAGACAGTCCGACTTGTACGCCAGAGCCCACGCTCGAGCCCACGCTTGAGCCCTCGCCCACAGATGGCTAGCGGCGTGCCGGCGGCCCGCGTGCAGGCCCTTTCTTGCAGCGACAAGGACGCCCCCTAGGTGTCACTACGAAGGGGCAGTCCCGGGCTTCGGCCCGGGTCTCCAATGCAGCTCCGGTGGCCCCGGCTAAAGCCGGGGACTACCGGACACTACGCCTCACCAAGCGCAAGGAGCCATGCGAAGACGGTGTTGGGCGGTCATGCGGCCACGCCCAGGCCACTCCTCTGGTCCGCTTGCCAGGGCGCTGCAAGGTAACTGAGAGGCGTCTGCAAGCGGAGCCTAACGTGGCGCGGCGCGCTTGTGGATTATCATGAAATCGTCTCCCTTAGCCTGTGTTCCCGGGCGCGGCGGGCGGCGCATCGCCTGGGGGTCTCAACCTCTCGGGGAGTGAGGGAATATGCTCGGTCTGGTCGGCCGGACGATCAGCCACTACCACATCCTGGAGCAGATCGGCCAAGGCGGGATGTCGAGCGTCTTCCGCGCCGCCGACCTGACCGCCGATCGCCAGGTGGCGGTCAAGATCCTCTCGCCCTACATCGCCCACGAGGAGCGCTTCCAGGCGCGCTTCGAGCGGGAAATCAAGCTCCTGCGCCGCCTGCAGCATCCGAACATTATCCCGATTCTGGACTTCGGCGAAGCGGAAGGCCTGGCCTTCATCGTCATGCCGCTCATTAGTTCGGGCACCCTGGGCGACCGGTTGATGAACGGATCGCTCGATCCGCAAGAGGGCGGCCGGATCGTCTCGCAGCTGGCTTCGGCCCTGGAGTGCGCCCACGAAAACGGGGTCATCCACCGCGACGTCAAGCCGTCGAATGTGCTGCTCGACGAGCAGGGCAACGCCCTGCTGTCGGATTTCTCTTTCGCCCACCAGACGGACGCCTCGCAGAATCTGACGGGCTCGGCGCTGGTCGGGACGCCGGCCTATATGTCGCCCGAGCAATGCCGCGGCGATCCGATCGACCCCCGCTCCGATCAGTACTCGCTGGCGGTCGTTCTGTTCCAGATCACCACCGGGGCGGTGCCGTTCCAGGGCGACACGCCGATGGCGATCGCCCTGCAGCACATCAACCGGCCGCTGCCTCTGCCGAGCAAGGTCAACCCGAATATCCCCGAGTCGATCGAGCTGGTGCTGATCAAGGGGTTGGCCAAGGACCCGGCGCTGCGTTATGCCTCGATCGACGAATTGAATCAGGCCTTCCAGAAGGCGCTGATCGTCGCCGCGGACCCGAGGCGGCGGTCGGCGGCCGACGCCAAGACACAAAGTTTCGACCGAAACCGAACGATGGCGATGTACCGCAAGTACCAGAATGTGAAGCCGCCGATTCGGCGGCGCCGGTTCGAGCGATCGGCGATCGTGGCGACTCTGCTCTTGCTGCTGGCCTGCACCGTCTCGGCCGGAGCTATCTACGTGATCTCGCCCGAGATCTTCACGTCTGCGTTTGCCCAAGCAAAGGGCACCGCTGACGTGCAAGCGACTGTCGACGCGATCGTTGCCGCCTTCACCCCGGCGCCGGGCACCGAGTTGGCGCCGGGCGCGCTCGAAACGCAGGTGATGGCCGCCGTGATTCAAACCATCCAGGCCAGCACACCGAGCGCCACCTTGGGCGCTGGTACGGGCAGTCCGACCCCCGCTCCGACGGGCGGCACATTCGCCCCGGTTTGGACGCCGACCCCGACGAACACCTACCCGGCAGGGTACACGCCGCCGACGGCTACGCAGCCAGCTCCCACGGATACGCAGCCGGCGCCGACTGCCACGCAACCGGGTCCAACGGACACGCCCGAACCGCCCACCGCAGGGCCAACGAACACGCCCGTCCCTAAGGAAGTAAACCCGAACGCATGTAACAGTACCCCCAGTCACCCGAATTACTGTACGCCGACACCCTGACGAGCGCGGGCGCGGGTACTCACCCGTTCGGGCCGTTGGGATTCGAGTTACCTCGGGGATTCCTCGCCTGCCCTTCGGCCAGGCTCGGAATGACAAATGGGTAGGTGAATTGGCCGCCCGAGCCTCCCTTATTTGTCATTCCGCTCCTCCGGAGTGCTACGCGAAGCGAGGGCCCTGAGCGAAGTCGAAGGGCCCGAGAGACGCCTGCACCTGCGCCTGCGGCGCAGCTGCAGGCGCAGGTGGGAATCCCCATGATGTCTCAATAAACGAACCCGGCGGGTTTGTGGATAGCCGCCCGAGCGATGACTTTCGATTCGAGTCGCCCTGGGGATTCCTCGCCCCCTTAGGCTTCACTCAGGGGGCTCGGAATGAGATCGCGGTAGAGGCACGCCACCCTGGCGCCTCCTGCCGGGGCACGGCACATGTCCCGAGGGCAGCGAGGGGCGCCGTGTCCTACAAGCGCTCACCCCCCTCCGGTCGATCGAGTTTCTCGTCCTCCCACGAAACCGGGTCTTCGGCCGGCTCGAGGTGGGTGAAGACGGTCGAGCCGGGGAGGGCGCGCCGGATATCGCGCTCGATTTCCTCCAACAGCTCGTGACCGCGCTGGACGTTCCACTTCCCCGGCACCTGGATGTGCACGGAGACGAACATGCGAGCCGCCGCCTGGCGCGTCCGCAAGGCATGAAAGCGCGCCCCGCGTGAAGCGTAGGATTCAAGCACACCCATGACCGCCTGCAGTTCGCTCGCCGGGAGAGCCGTGTCCATCAGGCCGAGCACCGATCGCCGCATCAGGATGACTCCGGCGACGCCCAGATTGACCCCGACCAGCAGCCCGATCACGGGATCGAGGATCTCCCAGCCGGTGATCAGGACCGCGCCCACGCCGACGACGACCGCCACCGAAGTGGCGACATCCGAGAGCAGGTGCTGGGCATCGGCCTTCAACGTGATCGAGCGCTCGCGCCGGCCTACCCGACGCAAGACGAGGGCGACGGCCAGGTTGATGCCGGCCGCCAGCAAGGCGATGAGGATGCCGAGCGCCGGCTGCTCGATCGGCTGCGGCTGGACCAGACGCCGCCCGGCCTCGACGCAGATGACGAAGGCGGCGACCAGGATCAGCGTGCCTTCGACCCCGCTCGAAAAGTACTCGACCTTTCCGTGACCGTAGGCGTGGTCCTCATCCGGCGGCCGCGCCCCTACCGACAGGGCGACCAACGCTACGATCGCCGCGCCCAGGTTGATCGTCGACTCGATGGCGTCCGAGAGAAAGGCGACCGACCCGGTGACGAAATAGGCCGCCGCTTTGATGGCCATCGTCAGCAAGGCGGCCCCGATCGACAGCCAGGCGTAGCGCGTCAGGTGCGAACGGGGCATTCCGGTCATTGTCGGATTCTATCCTGACTGACCTGTCGCCCGCCGGGGTCTAGACCCCGACGGCCTGCAACACCCACTGCAATACCCACAACGACACCATCCCGCCGCCGATCGCCAACCAGGCGTTGCGCGTGCGCCATCCGATGAGGGCCGCCACGGCCGCCGCCAGGGAGCGAGGGCCGATCAGCACCGGCTGGCCCGACTCGAGGACGATCACCTGGGGGGCCAGAATCGCCGCCAGCACCGCCGGAGCCACGAGGCGCAGCCCGCGACGAAAGTACTCCGGCAGCCTTTCCGGACGCGGCAGGATGATGAAGGACAAGCGGGTGGCATAGGTCACGATCATCCCGCCCAGGATGACCGCCCAGACCTCAGCCGCCGTCATGGCTCACCTCGGCGGATCGTCCTCCCTTGGCGGCCGGCCTCCACGGCCACCCCGATGCCAACTGCAACCACGACCGCCACAACCAGCCCCAGACCGTATGGCAGCCCCCGCAGGAGCAGCGACAGAACCGCCCCGGCGATGGCGGCGGCCCAGGCCGGGCGATCGACGAGGGTCGGGATCAGCATCGCCAAAAACGTCAGGGGAAGGGCGAAGTCCAGCGACAGACTTTCCGGGATGCGGGCGCCGAAGACGATTCCCATCGCCGTGCTGACCTGCCAGCACGACCACAGGGCCAAGCCTGCTCCAAGGGTATAGCCGTGAGCGTAGGTAACGTCCGGGCGCCGGTATCGCGGCGAAGCGACGGCGAAGGCCTCATCCGTCAGCAGGTACGCCAGCCCCAATCGCCAGCGCAGCGGCAGATGCGCCAGATGAGGCGACAGACTAGCGCTGTACAATGCGTGGCGCAGGTTGACCACGAAGATCGTCAGAACGATGATGAGAGGCGCCGCGCCCTGGCCGATGAGTTGGACCGCCACGAACTGCGAGCTCCCCCCGAACACGAATAGCGAAAGCCCCTGCACCTCGAAGGGGGTCAAGCCGGTCTGGATGCCCAGGGCGCCGAAGACCAGGCCGAAGGGGAGAACCCCAACCAGGATCGGGAGCTCATCGCGCGCTCCCTTCAGCAGCTCCAGGCGCAACGGGTTCTTCATGGCTGATTGGATGGGGTTCGGTTCCCGGCCGCCTGGGGTGATCTCCGGTCGACGCAGGGCGGGAACCGTCTGGCAGCCGACTCTACCATAAGGACACCTGGGGGCCGCCCTGGGGAACTTCCGGGCCGTGGGCGCCGTCGAACAAGGCAGAAGTCAGTCCCATGAAGACATCCACGTCTCTCCTCGTTCTGGTCGCCATCAGCGTATTGCTGCCGGGCTGCCGGGCGACGACTCCGCCACCGGCGAGTCGCCTGCGGGTCGAGATCGAGACGGTCGAGCTGCTGCAGCTGGAGAGCTACCCCGTCCAGCTCGTCCTGCACGTCGAAGGCTGGCTCCCGAACCCCTGCTCCTCCCCGGCCTGGGAGGTCACGGAACCCTCCGTAGGCGAGATCGGCGTGGAGTTGTACGCCCTTTCGGATGGGAGCGAGGCCTGCATTCAAGTGTTGGCCCCGTTCGAGGTGAACATTCCTTTGGGGACGGCGCCCGAGGGGGATTATCGGATCTTCTTGAACGGGAGTCCCCTCCCCCTGCAAGGGGGAGGGTAGGGTGGGGGTCGCACGGCCTAGGATCAGCCCCCACCCCCACCCTCCCCCTAAAGGGGGAGGGTGCCGGTCCAGCCGAGGCCGTCACTGCGACAGGATTTGCGAGAGAAAGAGCTTGGTTCGCTCGTGCTGCGGGTCGTGGAAGAACTGTTCCGGCGGGCCGGCCTCCACCAGCAAGCCGAAGTCGAAGAAACAGATCCGGTCGGCGACTTCACGGGCAAACCCCATCTCGTGGGTCACGACGACCATCGTGATGCCGGTGTGTGCCAGTTCCTTCATCACGTCCAGCACCTCCTTGATCATCTCCGGGTCGAGGGCCGAGGTCGGTTCGTCGAAGAGCATGATGCGAGGCTCCATCGCCAGCGCCCGGGCGATGGCGACGCGTTGTTGCTGACCGCCGGAAAGTTGGCCGGGGTACTTCGAGGCTTGCTCGGGGATGCCGACGCGGTCGAGCAATTCCGTCGCCTTGGCCTCGGCCTTGGACTGTGGCCAGCGGCGCACCCAGATCGGTGCCAGCGTCAAGTTCTGCATCACCGTCAGGTGCGGGAACAAGTTGAACTGCTGGAAGACCATGCCGATCTCGCTGCGGATGGCGGCGATGTTGCGGAGGTCGTGAGTGAGCTCGATCCCGTCGACGATGATCCGCCCTTCCTGGTGCTCCTCCAGGCGGTTGATGGCCCGGATGAAGGTCGACTTTCCCGAGCCGGAGGGCCCGATGATCACCAACACCTCGCCGCGCCGCACCCGCAGGCTGATCCCGCGCAGCGCCTGGAACTCCCCAAACCACTTCTTGACGTTTTCGCAGACGATGATGTCGTCGCCGGTGTCGAGGCGTAGGATGTCGGTCATGGACGCCTCAGCGGGTGCCCACCCCGAGTTGCTTCTCGACCCGGCGGCTGGCGACGGACATGGCGTAGCAGATGATGAAGAAAAACGCCGCGGCGAAGAAATAGACCTCGCGCACCGTCCCCGGGAACTCAGGTTGTTTGGTGATGCTGCTTAGAATCCCCAGCAGCTCGAGCAGGCCGACAATGGCGATCAGCGTCGTGTCTTTGAAGACGCTGACGAACTGGCCCATGATGGCCGGGATGACCAACCGCAACGCCTGCGGCAAGAGCACCAGCAGTGTGACCAGCAGCTCGCTCAGGCCTAGGGTGCGCGCCGCTTCCAGCTGCTCCCTCGGCACAGCCTGCAGCCCGCCGCGGATCACCTCCGCCAGATAGGCGGCGGTGAAGATCGTCATCCCGGCGATGGCTCGCACCACCCGGTCGATCGACAGGTTGAGTGGCAGGAACATCGGCAGCATGACCTGCGCCATGAACAGAATGGTGATCAGCGGAACGCCGCGCACGACTTCGATGATCGTGATGCACGACAGGCGGATCACCGGCAGGCGGCTGGTGCGCCCCAGTGCGAGCAGCACTCCCAGCGGAAACGACAGCACGATGGTGACCGTGGCCAGCACCAGGGTCAGGACGATTCCGCTCCACACGCTGGGCTGGACCAGCGGCAGGACCTGCGCCGGATCGAACTCGGGACGACCGACCTCGAAGTCCGTCAGGATGACGAGGGACATCGCCAGCGTCGCCGCCCACAAGACGCCCAGGAACCGCCGGCCGGCGGCCAGGCGGGAGATGGCGCGGCCGAGGAAACGGCCGGCGACCCAGCCCAGCACCCCGGCCAGGATGAGAGGAACGGCCAGCGGCAGCCGGAGCCCCGCCTGGCTGACGATGAGAGACGCGCCCGAAGGCAGGTTGAGCCCGACGGCAAGCACGACTGCCACCAGGACCAGGCCGCGCACCCGGCGGCGGATTTCGAGACACCAGGTGACCCCAGCCAAGCCGGCGACGAAGAACAGCACCAACGCGCCACGCCATTCGGCGCCCAGCAGGGGAAGCAGATCTGGTCGAAACAGGTAATAGCCGATGTTGTTCGCAATCGTTCTCGGAGTGGGCAGCTCGAGGCCGCGCAACAGCACGCCGATGACCAGCGACGAGATCAGCCAGCCCGCCACAAGGTGCTTGCGATAGCGGCGCAACTCCGGCCGTCGCCAAACGATCCACGTCAGCCCGGTCAACACCAGGACCAGCACCAGGCACGCCGCCGGCCGCCACGCTTCCCCGGCGGGAAAGCGGCCCCACAGGATCACGCGCCAGTTCGTTGTGATCACGCCCCAATGGGCTTCGACGGTCGCCCAGCGAATCGCCATCCAGCCGAGCCATCCGAACAGAAGGGCCAGGACGACCGTGAGGCTGCCGTTCAAAGCGCCGGAGAAGAGGTTCCGGCGGAGCCAGGCCAGTGGGCCGGCCGCCAGGACCGGCGGTCGCTCCATCGGAGGGTAGCCAGATCGGTCGGCGTGCTCGGTGTTCATCGACCGGGAATCCGCATGCGCCGGTTGACCCAGTTCATCAGCAAGGAAATCAATAGGCTGAGGCCCAGGTAGGTCGCCATCAGGAGCGCGATGACCTGGACGGTCTGCCCGGACTGATTGAAAATCGTCTGGGACACTGCGTATAGGTCGAGGTAGGCGACACCGATGGCCAGGCTCGAGTTCTTGGCCAGGTTGAGGTACTGGTTGATCAGCGGCGGAAGGATCACCCGCATGGCCTGCGGCAGGATGACGAGACGCAACACCGAGCCTTCGGAAAGCCCAAGCGACCGTGCCGCCTCACGCTGCCCGTGGGGCACGGCCAGGATCCCGCTCCGCACGATATCGGCGATGAACGCGCCGGTATAGAGGACCAGCCCGAGGAGCAGGGCGAAGTACTCGGGAGTGAGCCGCAGTCCACCGACCATCCGTAAACCGTCCAGGACGGCCGTTTCGAAACGCAGCGGAGGCGAGGGCAAAAGCAGCCAGACGATGAGCGGCAATCCGATCAGGGGGAGGGCGGCCCACAGCGCCGGGCGAGTCACCTCCCCGCTGCGCCGGCGGCGTCGGTCGCGGCGGACGAAGATCGCGCCGGCCAGAGCCGCCCCGGCCAGGATCGCGGCGAGCCAAATCGTAAATCCGTCCTGCGGGACGGGACGAGGCAGCCAGACCCCTCGCTGGCTGAGCACGACCGGGCCGAGCTCGATCCGGTCCTCAAGCGACGGCATCGCCAGGACCACGCCAAAGTAAATGAAGAAGAGCTGCACCAGCAGCGGCGTGTTGCGTATGAATTCGACATACACCCGCACCGCATTCCGCAGCAGCCAGTTGGGGGAGAGCAGGGCGATGCCGGCCAGCAACCCGACGATCGTCGTCAGCACGAGCCCGGCCAGGACCACGTTCAGCGTATTGACCAGGCCGACGACGTACGCCCGCCAGTAGGGGTCCGTCCGCGCCATCCCGGGCCCCTCGGTGATGGCGAACCCGGCGGTTCGGCGCAGGAAGGTGAAGCTGAGGTCCAACCCGCGCGCCTCGAGCGCCTGGTTCAGATTGGAGAGGAGCCAGGCGGCGACGCCCAGTGCCACCAGGATGAACGCGATCTGGCCGGCGACCTGCAGGAAGCGAAGGTCGCGCCAGAACGGTTCGATGCGTCGGGGGGATGGGCCGGCCATCGGCCGTGGGAAGGGATCGGAGAGCGCTCACCGGCACGCCGGGGAGCGCCCTCCGATCGAGTCGTGGTTACCGCGGCCGGGCTAGCGCCACGGTTGGGCGTAGATCATCCCGCCATCGGACCACAGTGCGTTGAGCGAACCGGCGCGCGGGATATCCGTGCCGGCCGGCCCCAGATGGCGCTCGTAGATTTCTCCGTAGTTGCCGACAGCCTGGATGACGTCGACGACGAAATCGGGCTCCAAGCCGAGCAAGGCGCCGAACTCCCCTTCGATCCCGAGCAGGCGGCGGGTTTCCGGATCCTTCGGGTCGCCCGCTGCGATCTCTGCGACGTTGGCCTGGGTGATGCCCTTCTCTTCAGCGATGATCAGGGCGTTGACCACCCAGGTGACGACATCGCCCCACTGCTGGTCGCCGTGCGCCCACACCGGGCCGAGCGGCTCCTTCGACATCGTCTCGGCCAGGATGACGTGGTCGGCCGGGTTGTCCAGGCCGGTACGCAGGCCCGCCAGCTGCGACTTGTCGGAGGTCAGGCCGTCACATCGGCCCTCGTCGTAGGCGGCGGCGGTGGCGTCGCCGGTGTCGAGCACCAGGGCCTCGTAGTCCAGGCCCAGGCCGGTGAACGTGTCGGCCAAGTTGAGCTCGGTCGTCGTGCCGGCGAGCACGCAGACGGTGGCCCCGCCCATATCCGCCAACGAGCTGAAGCCGCTATCCGTACGCACCATCATTCCCTGCCCGTCATAGAACGTCGTCGGGCCGAAGTCGGTGCCGAGCTCCACGTCACGCGTGATCGTCCAGGTCGTGTTGCGGATCAGGACATCGATCTCGTTCGTTTGCAGCGCGGTGAAGCGTTCGGCCGCCGTCAGCGGACGGAACTCGGCCTTGGCTGGATCACCGAAGAGAGCTGTCGCCAGAGCGCGGCAGAAGTCGATGTCGAAGCCGACATTCTGCCCGTTGGCGTCGATGAAACCGAAGCCGGGGACCGAGGTATTGACGCCGCAGATCAGCCGGTCGCGGTCGCGCACTGCCGCCAGACGCGCCGATTCCATGACCAACTCGACCGGCACGTTGACCTGGACCTCCTGGGTCTCAACCACCCGGACTTCTTGAGTGACGATCACCGGCTCCGCCGGCTGGCAGGCGGCCAGAATCAGGCCAAGGCCGAGGGCGGCCACCGCCAAGAGAGACGCTCTTCGAATCATGGTTTCTTCTCCTCCATGGTTGGGGCTGCTCGGAGCGATAGATCACTCGTGCGGTGTTCTTCAGGCTGGTCACCTCCAGGCTGATCTCGGAGGGCGCTCCGTTCATGGCGCAACCGACAATCGTCGCCGGAGCACCCACCTGGGTTTCGGGCCGAACGCTCTCAACTGCGGGGCACGGCAGGATGTGCCATTATCGTAGGTGATAGCCCAAGGCAAGTCAAGCCGCACGGCTGGGTTCGGACCGCCCCGCCAGGGATACGGCGCCCGTGATAGCATCGGACCGGTGGCATTCGGACTTCCGATGCGCACCACGGCGCGAGTGGAGATCCACGGAAGCCTGGCCCGCCGTCGGGCCCTCGAAGTCCTGGCCTTCCTCGCGGCGCTCTGGCCGCCGGCGGCGGCGGGACGACGCATCCGGCGGCCGTTCCTCCTCCGAAGGCGTCCCCGGTCATCGCACCATCGCCGACGGGGGTGCAGATCACCCCGGCGCCCACGGCTACGGTTCCCCCCACCGGCACGCCGCGGCCGAGGCCGGCCAGGGTCTTGATCCTCAGCCTGGATGGCCTACGGCCGGATGCCCTCGATCCCGCCCGAACCCCGAACATTCTGGCGTTGACCCAGTCGGGGGCGTACACCTTGTCGGCCCAAACGATCCTCCCCTCGGCGACCCTGCCGGCGCATGGGTCGATGCTGTCGGGATACGACGTTGACCAGCACGGCCTAACGGGGAACGACTACATCCCGGACAATGGCTACATCCTGACGCCGACCCTCTTCTCGCTGGCGCACGACGCCGGATACCACACGGAGATGGTTGTCGCCAAGCAGAAGCTGGCCCACATCGCCCGCCCGGCACGGTCGACGAGTTCACCTGCGTCCCGAGAGGGGGTTTCGCCGTGGCGGACCATGCGGGGTCCGCCATCGCCGACGATTCGACCTGCTCTTCTTCCATTTCCCCGGGCCCGATACGGCCGGCCACCGCTCGGGCTGGATGTCGCCGACCCACCTGGGCAACGTCGCCCACTCCGATGAAGGCGTGGCGCGCACCTTGGCCGGCTTGACGCCGCCGGCCTGCGGGAAGGCAAGCTGATCATTCTCACCAGCGACCATGGCGGCCACGGCGAGGTCCACGGATCATCGATGCCGGAGGATATGACGATCCCCTGGATCGTCTTTGGCCCGGGCGTCTTGCCAGGAACGAAGCTGACCTCCCCGGTGGTTGTCGACGACACCGCTGTAACGGCGATATGGGTGTTCGGTCTCGCGTTGCCTGAGGGGCTCGCCCGCCGACCGGCCGCCGAAGCCTTGGGCGGGAAATCTTTGCAGCCTGGGAGGATCGAGCCCGTCACCGGCCTTGCGCCAAAGGTCCCCTTTCCGGCCTCCAGCCTGCGTGGTAGGGTGGAAGGGTCCGGCCTCCAGATCTAAGGGCGGGCCGCCACTCGAGTGGAAGGATGAGCAACCTCGTCGGGCAGATGCTCGGGCAATACCGCCTGGTCGAACAGGTCGGCCAGGGCGGGATGGCGATCGTCTACCGCGCCCTCGACACGCGCAACCTGCAAGACGTGGCCATCAAGATCCTCTCCAGCTCGGCCGTCGGGGACCGGCGCTACGTGCGCCGCTTCCGCCGCGAGGCCGGCCTGGTCAAGAACGTTCTGCGCCATCCGAACATCGTCCCGGTCCTGGACTACAACGAAGTGCGCGGTCTGGTCTACTTGGTCATGCCGTTCATCCCCGGGGAGACCCTTCACGACCGGATGACCCGCCGGCGGGTGAGCGATACGGAGGCCTCGCGCTGGATCGACCAGGTGGCCGACGCTCTCGATTTTGCACACCAGAAGGGCATCATCCACCGGGATGTCAAGCCGGCGAACATCATGATTGACGACGGGGGCGACGCGCACCTGGCGGACTTCGGGCTGGCCCGGATCATCGAGGGCTCGAACACCCTCACCGGGTCGATGCTGATGGGAACCCCAGCCTACGTCGCCCCCGAGCAGGGTCGCGGCAAGCGCGTCGACGGTCGCTCCGACGAGTACTCGCTGGGTGTGGTCATGTATCAGCTGGCAGCCGGGCGGGTGCCTTTCGAAGGCAGCTCGCCGATGGCGACGGTGCTCATGCACATCCAGGAGCCCGTGGCGCGGCCCAGCCGTTTCAATCCCAACCTTTCGCCGGCCGTCGAGAAGGTGATTCTCAAGGCGATGGCCAAGGACCCGGGCGAGCGGTTTCCGACGGTTGGGGCGATGAACCAGGCCTATCAGGGGGCGGTCAAAGGCTCGCCGCAGACCGAGGCGGAGTGGCTGCAACTGCGTGGGCCAAGCGAGGTCGCCGTGGCGAGGCAGGTCGCCAAGCCGAGGGAGGAGGAGGAAGGGCCGGCGCGGCGCTCGCCGATTGTCTGGCTGCTGGCCGGCGTGGCGCTGGCGTTGGCCGTGGCTGGTGTTGCAGGTGCGGCGGCGCTCTCATCGTTGGGGAACGCCTCCGGATCCGAACCCGCGACGACTCTCGTGCCTCCGACGGCGATCAGCGCGGTCGTCGCCGAACCGACGAACATGCCGGTCCCCACCGCCACCGCCGTTGTGTCCGCCGAATGCCCCCTGGTCAGCATGCTCGGATTCAAACACGACGGCAGCGAAGTGAGCTGGGCGATCTACAACGGGCAGCCACAAGCGATCAGCGTATCGGATTTCCTGTTCGGAGTGCCCGATGACAATCCGCTGCTCGACGTCCGTCTGGGAAGCACGTCCTTAAGGGATCCGAACTCGCCCAGCACGGGGAACCCGATCCCTGATCTTGTCACGTTGGGAAGTGATGTAACAACCGTTGCGCCCGGCGCTACACTTCCCCTGGCCCTGCAGTTCACGTTCGCCGACGCCCAGCCGGGCTACCGGATCCTACTGACCTTCGCCTCCGGCTGCACCCTCGAGACGACCTGGTAGGGCCTCCCCTCCAGCGGCGGACTCTCGTCCGGACTCACTGAGCGTTAGGAACCTACTCCGAGGCTGAGGATGTCTCCGCCAAGCGGATGCGTTCCCCGAGAGGCGGGTGCGTCCCGAAGAGGATGACCGCCCAGCGCGGGGGGTCGGCGTCGGCCAGATTCTGATTGGCCAGGCGCGTCATCGCATCGGCGAAGGCGCGCGGGCTCCCGGTCAACTGCAGGGAGAAGAGATCGGCGCGCCGCTCGCGCCAGCGCGACCAGGCGTTCTGCAGGGGCCCGGTGACGAAACCCATCAACGAGACCACCAGCAGGAGTAGGGGAAGACCGGCCGGGTCGGAGGCGGCCGCCAGTGTTCCCTGGGCCACGGCCGACGCCAGCACGGTGTCGACGACCCACAGACTCACCAGCGTCAGGCCGGACCCGGCCAGCACGCCGACCGGGATGTCGCGATGCACGTGATGGCCGAGCTCGTGGGCCAGGACGGCCTCGATCTCGTCGGAGGGAAACTCGTCGAGCAACGTGTCGCCCAGGATGATGCGCTGCGTCTTCCCCAGCCCGACCAGCGCGGCATTGGCGGACTTGGTCCGACGGCTCAGGTCGAAAGAATAGACGCCGCGTGCGCGGCGTCCGGCGGCGGCCGAGAGGCGCATCAACCGATCCACCAGGTCCTTGCGATCCTCCTCGAGCGCCCGGTATTTGTTGAAGAGGGGCATCAACACCACCGGGGCCAGAATGGCCATGACGACGGTGAACCCCAGATAGCCCACGCCGGCGATAGCCCACCACGCCTCCGGCCAATTGCGGATGATGGCGTACAGCCCGATCAGAAGCGGCAGGCCGAGGCATCCCCCGACCAGCAGCCCCTTCAGCAGATCGACGATCCAGGAGGCGAGCGCCTGGTTGGATTGCCCGAACCGATGCGGCAAATGGAAGCCGGTGTAGTAGTCGAAGGGGAGGCTGATCAGGTACCACGGCACGGCCAGGCAGACGGCCATCAACACAAGGTCGGAGGCCCACCCCGCGGAGAAGGCTGCCCCAATCCGGTCGGTGATCTGACCCGCCGCGCCGGTGACCACCCATAGGATCAGATAGACCAGGCCCATTCCCGTCTCGACGAGGGCGGCGCGCCGGCGCAGCCGGGAGAAGATCTTGGCCTGCCCTTGTCGTGCCAGATCGAGGCGAGGGCGGTCAGGCTCCATGGAGGCATTCTATCCTCGTGTCGAAGCTTCCACGAGCCTTAGCCTCGCGGGAAGCTGGCCTTGACGAGGCAGCGGCCCGCACCCTACACTCAGCCAGACCCATGGCAACGCCCCTTCGCATCGCGGTCAACGCGCGGGCCCTCGAACCCCGCCGCTCGCCCTTTTCGCGTTTGACGGCAAGCCATCTGGTAAAAATGCTGGCCGATGCCGAGGACCTGGCGATAAACCTGGTCGCGGCAGAGCCGATCTCCGCATCGGCGGCGGGGCTACCTTCTCAGGTCGTGCCAGCCTCGGGCGGCCGCTTCGGCGCTTTGGCGTTCGATCAGGTGCTCTTCCCGCGTGCGGCGAAGCATCTCGGGGCGGATCTGCTGCTTTACCTGCACGCCTCGGCCCCGATCGCATCCCCGGCGCCGGCTGTGAGTTGGTACGGAGACGGAGAGACTCTCCCACAGCGGAGCGGGCAAGGGGGGCGTCTCTCGCGCTCCGTCGCCCTGGCCGGAATGCGAGGTGCCGCGGCCGTCCTCCGGCCGCAGGACATTCCTTCCGCCGAAGTCGGGCTTCCCTGGATCGAGGTCCCGCCCAGTGTGCCGACGGCTTTCGCTGCGCCTGGCACCGCCCAGCCGTCCTCGGGCGCGGGCTTTGACCCCGAGTCGTATATCCTGGCGGCGGGTGAGCCGTCGTCGAGATTGTCCGTGCTCCTGGCGGCGTGGACCTGGGTCGAGGGTTCTCTCGGGGACTCGTATGTCCTGCGGCTCGCCTCGCCGAACGATGAAGAGCGGCGGATCTCGGAGGAGACGGTTGCCCGGATGGGACTAAGCGAGACCGTCCAAGCGGTGACCGTCGACGACGACGCGTGGCCCGCGATGTTCCGGAACGCGTCGGCGCTCCTCCACGCCGGGGAGCGGGAAAACGCCGCCGCCCTGCGTTGGGCTCTTTCCTGCGGCCTCCCGGTCGCCGCCCTGTCTACGCCGGTCAGCGCATCGATCCTGGGTCCGGCCGGGTACCTGGCGGCGCAGCCGGATGCGCGGACGCTCGGCGCCGCCTGCCTGTCGCTCCTTGTCGAAGAAGAAATCGCCTCGTCGCTTCGGGAAAAGGGACGGGAACGGGCGAGGGCCTATCACTCGGAGGCGGCTGCCCGAGCCTGGTTGGAGGCGCTTCGACACGCGGCCAGGCGCGGCGCGGCGGCCTCCCGCTAACAGGTTGCGCAAGAATGGCTACGGCCGTGAA
>CAYUWF010000007.1:22512-24592 GCA_964448245.1 uncultured Anaerolineaceae bacterium
CGCGGCGCGGCGGCCTCCCGCTAACAGGTTGCGCAAGAATGGCTACGGCCGTGAAACCCCTACCCCTGACCCTCGCGAAGCATCCCGAAGGGGCTCCCCCTGCGCCCGCGCGCCACGCGTCCTTGGGATTCCTGCAGGGGGAGGGGATTCTATTTCTGGGGGGTGGGGGGAGCAAGGCTCCCCCCACCCCCCAGGCCTCCGTCCCCTCCCCGCGACGACTCTGCGTGCACCCGGACCCTGTCCGCGGAGGGGCCTTACAGGCTGCTCCGCGAGGGTCGGGGGGTGAGGGGGAAGAGGGTTTCTTAGCAACCCGCTAGAGAGCTCGCTCGACGATCTCCGTCAGCTCCGCCTCGGTAAGGACGATGGGGTTCGTCCGCGTGCTGTTGGCGACGGTCGCTCGCTGGACAACGAGAGGCAGCATCTCGGTCTTCAGCCCGTAGGTCGACAGGCGCCGAATCCCGATGTCACTGACGAGCGATGCCGCCCAAGCCACCGCGCCCTCTGCAGAGGAGTCCGCACGACCGGTCAGCAAGGGCCCGAGTTCTGCGTAGCGCCGCAGGGCCTCGGAGTCCGGCATGCGCGCGCGGAGAGCGCGCAGGTTGACCTCCATTCCAATCGGAAGTAAGGCGGCGCAGATCGCGCCGTGCGGAGCGGGGATCATCCCGCCGATCGGTCCGGCCAGTCCATGGACGACACCCAGCCCGGCGTTGGCCAACGCCAGCCCGGAGAGCATACTCGCCAGCGCCATCGCCTCGCGCGCCTCCTGGTCGGACCCATCCCGAACGGCGGCCGGCAGCCCCGGCGCCGCGCGACGCAATCCCTCGCGGCAGATCCCGTCGGTGATCGGGTTGGCGCGCGTGGAGACGAAGGGTTCGATCAACTGGGTCAGGGTGTCGCAACCAACGCGTGCCGTCAGATCGGCCGGCATGTCGGCGGAGAGGTCGGGGTCGACGATCGCCAGCCGCGGCAGCAGGTGGGGGCTGCGCAGGCTGACCTTGACGCCGTGCTCGGGCGAGGCCAGGACCGAATTGCGGGTGACCTCGGTCCCCGTGCCGGCCGTGGTGGGAATGGCGACCATCGGGATGCCCGGCCGGTCGAAGGTCCATCCGGAGCCGATGACTTCCAGGTAGTCGAGAACGTCCCCTGGGTGCGTGCTCACGATGGCGACGGCCTTGGCAGCGTCGAGGGCGCTTCCCCCTCCCATCCCGACCACGACCTCGCTCCCCTGCTCGCGTGCGAGGTGTGTCCCTGTGCGGACTACATCGAGCGTCGGTTCGCCCGGGACGCGCAGGATCTCTACCGATAGGCCTGCTTGCCGCAGCAGATCGAGGCGCGCCGCGTGTCGCGCCGGGTCCCGCCCGACCACCACCAGGGCGCGCGCGCCGAAGGCGCGCACGGCGGAGGCCGCCTGGGCCGAGGCCCCGCGGCCGAAGACGATTCGACCGGACGTGGCGAATTCGAAGGCGAGGGCGGGGACGGGCATCCGACTCAGCCCCAGCCGTCGTTAGCGGGGAAGACGTTCGTGTAGAGCGTGCGCGTGCGAGGGGCGGCCATCATCCCGGCGACGGCCTCGCTCCAACGCTTGTAGTGGGCCGTTACTTTGTGGCGGGGGGCATCTTGCGGAGTGCGGTAGACCTCGACCAGGGTGAAGTGGCCGGGCTGTTCCACATCCTCGAGAAAGTCGAAGCGGGCCACGCCCGGCTCCTGCAGACTGTGTCTGGCGTTGTCGAGCGTCGCCAGGCGGAAGGCCTCGACCGCCTCGGGGACGACGCTGACGAAAACGTGGACGATGTGCATCGGTCCCTCCTTGGACGGCTGCCTGAGAAACGGCAGCCCCAATTGCACCCCCTCCCCTTTCCCCTCCCCCTGCGCCCTCTTGCTCTCGAGTCCACAAGAGTGCTGCAGGGGGAGGGGAGGTCATTTCTGGGGGGTGGGGGGAGCTTCGCTCCCCCCACCCCCCAAAGACTCCGCCCCCTCTCCGCCACGATCGCTCGCCCGCTTGGGCCTTGTCGGCGGAGAGGGGGATGGGGGGTGAGGCGGGAAGAGCGTTTCTTCAGTCGCTGCCCGCACGGCGGGAGGA
>CAYUWF010000007.1:24692-35474 GCA_964448245.1 uncultured Anaerolineaceae bacterium
TGGGGGGTGAGGCGGGAAGAGCGTTTCTTCAGTCGCTGCCCGCACGGCGGGAGGATCGGAGGCGAATTCCATCCGTGGCGGGGGCAACGGCGAAGGAGGCGCTTCTCCGCCGGCATGCCACCGGTCGAGGAGCGTTTGGAGCGCCTCCAGCGCCGACCGCAGCGCAGCGACGTCCACCCCGCGGCATCCCTCGGGCAGCTGGGCCAGCCACGGCCGCATGCGCAGCAGCATTTTCTGAGCGCCGCGCCAGTTGCCGCGCTCGGTGTGCAGGCACGCCACGGCCAGGTGGAGCAGAGCGCGGTAGACCGTTCCGCCCGGCCCCGGATCGTCGAGGACGGCGCGCTCGAGATGCTCGTGGGCCTCGAAGTAACGGCCGGCGCGCAAGGCCTCGATACCCTGGCGGGCTTGCGGCGAAGCCGGTTGCCCGCAACCCGCCTGGACGGCTGCCTCATCGACCGGGCGCGCCTCGCGCCGCAGGATTTCGGCCAGGTTGGCCTGCAGCTGCCCACGCGTGACGACGAGGTCCGCCCCCAGACGACGGGCCTCGGCCAGCGCGGCCTCCTCCACGTGCGGGCCGAACGCCAGCAGCGGGATCCTGCGGGTGGCCGAGGAGGTCTTCAGCACCTGGATCCAGCGCGCCCAGGGGACGCCCTCGGACGCCAGGTCGATCAAGATCAACGCCGGAGGATCGGCGGCGGCGGAGCGAACCAGCGCCGCCTCATCGCCTTCCAGCGGCTCGGTCAGCGGAACCGCGCGCGCGGCGGCCTCGGCCACCGAGACGGACAGGTCGAGGCGATCGAGGACGAAGCCGAGCGCCGCCGCGCCGTCTTCCAGGCGCGGCAGGAAGAACAGGTCGTTCGTCAGCGCCAGCAGCCGGGGCACGACGGGGGCCGTCACACGCGGGGCAGCTCGATCGTCTGCTGCTTCTGGTACTTGCCCTTCTTGTCGGCATATGAGATGGTGCATACTTCGTCGGCCTCGAAGAAGAGCACCTGGGCGATCCCCTCGTTGGCGTAGATTCGGGCGGGCAGGGGGGTCGTGTTCGAGATCTCGAGCGTCACGAAGCCTTCCCACTCCGGCTCGAAGGGCGTCACGTTGACGATGATCCCGCAGCGGGCATAGGTCGATTTGCCCAGGCAGATCGTGAGGACCGAGCGCGGGATGCGGAAATATTCGATGGTGCGCGCCAGGGCGAAGGAGTTGGGGGGGATGACGCACACCGCGCCCTGGAAGTCGATCATCGAAGCCGAGTCGAAATGTTTCGGATCGACGACGGCCGAGTAGACGTTGGTGAAGATCTTGAACTCGTCGGCGACGCGGATGTCGTAGCCATACGACGAGACTCCGTACGAGATGACTCCATCGCGCACCTGGCCCTCCTGGAAGGGCTCGATCATGCGCTGCTCCCGGGCCATGCGGGTGATCCAGTGGTCGGGCTTCAGGCCCATGGCGCGCCTCCTGCGGAATAGGGATCGGTGGGCGGCTCGGCCCGCACCAGATTCGTCAGGCGTCCCAGGTTCTCGATCTCGATCGCGACCTCGTCGCCGTCCACCAGCGGCCCGACGCCGGATGGCGTCCCGGTCAGGATGACGTCGCCCGAGATGAGCGTCATCACCGACGAGATGTAGGCCACCAGCTGCCGCACCGGGAAAACCATGTCGCGGGTGGAGGCCATCTGGCGCATGTGGCCGTTCACGGCGCAGGTGATCAGCGCGTCCGCCGCTTGGAACTCGGTCTCGATCCACGGGCCGAGGGGGCAGAAGGTGTCGAAGCCCTTGCCGCGCGTCCACTGCCCGTCGGCTCGCTGCAGGTCGCGGGCGGTGACGTCGTTGGCGATGGTGTAGCCCAGGATGTGGCGCTCGGCCGATTCGGCGGCGATCCAGCGCCCGCCCTCTCCGATGACCACCGCCAGTTCGGCTTCATGCTCCACCTGCTGCGACTGCGCCGGCAGGCGGATCGTCTGGCGGTGGCCGATGACGGCGCTGGGCGGCTTAAGGAAGAGCAGCGGCAGCTCGGGGACCTCGGCATCGTGTTCGGCGGCGTGGGCGGCGTAGTTGCGGCCGACGCAGATGATCTTGCCCGGCTCGATCGGCGCCAGCAGTTCGACCTGGTCGAGACCGAAGGCGGGCTTCTCTCGCTTGAACAGACCGAACGGCGAACCATCGAGGGGGCCGACCCGGTCGTCGCGCACCCAGCCCCAGCGGGGCGGTTCGTGGCGTGGGTGGCGGAAGCGGACGATGCGCACGGCTCAGGATTTCCAGGCCCAGGCCAAATCGTACTCGACCTGCCACGGATAGAGAATGACATCTTGCAGCCCGAGGGCGCGCAGGCGGTCGGGAAAGGCCTCGCGCCGGAACGTCCGCCCGAGCATGATCGGCGCCTCGCGGCCGATGCGGTTGGTGACGAGCAGGCTGCCGCCCGGCCGCAGGACTCGCACCAGTTCACGCAGCGTCTGCTCCGGGTGCGGGGTGAACTCAATCAGCTCGAGGCTGACGACGATATCGAAGGAGCCTCCGGCGAAGGGCAGCGGATCGACCCGCCCGCGCAACCACAGGCCGCGCGGCGCCAGCCGGCGACCCAGGGAGAGCATCTTGCGCGACGGCTCGAGGCACACCAGCCGCAGGTCGCGCCCGGCCAAGGGCAGCAGGGCCCGGCCGACGCGGCCCGTCCCGGCCCCGGCGTCGAGCACGCGTCCGCCGGCCAGCTGTTCGATGGCGCTGGCGATCGGCTCGCCGACGAAGCGGGACTCCCAGTCCGGGTCGAACTGCTTGATCCGGTCGTAGCGACTGGCGGCGAGGTCGTACATCCCGATCACCACCCGCGGCCCGAGATGGGCGCCTTCACAGATGTAGAACTCCCACACGAGCAGGACGATGATCAGGAGCACAGCCAAGAGGATGAAGGCAGTCACGGAGATGCGTTGTCGAAGAGCGTTTCTTCGGGCGAATATAGCACAGTCGACAATCAGGTGAGCCATGGCCTCACGGGCATCAGCCAACGGTGGTTGAACAGACGGGGGGCCTTCGGCCTCCGCTGTCATGGCGAGGCGCCCGAGCCCTTCGACGGCGCTTAGGGCGCAGTGCGGCAATCGCTCCCCCGAGGGAAGAGGGTGAGGCCAAGATGGACCCGGGTCCGGCGCCTCACCTCGCCCATCCTGGGGGAGGCTCGCAATGACATGCCCCTGCCCGCGGCTATAATCGCCAAGGGCGGATAGCTCAGCTGGTTAGAGCACTTCTCTTACACAGAAGGGGTCGCAGGTTCGAGTCCTGTTCCGCCCACTCCGGCGGCCGCGACGATTTCACCCAGCGCGTTTGGAATCCCGATCCCGGCTGCGGTCGGGGCAGGTTCCTTCGAAGGCATCCTGAGCCCTCGGCTGCGCTCGGGGCAGGCTCCGTCGAAGGCATCCTGAGCGCAGTCGAAGGATGCCGGACCTCGTGGCCGGTTTCGACGCGCTTCGATACCATCCCGAGCGGAGCGAGGGACTTCGCTCAGCGCGCCTGGAATCGCCAATTCTCCCAGGAGGCAGGTGTGCCGATTCGCCGCAGGATGCTTGGGATCATTGCCGTGGCGGGCGCCGTCGGTCTTGCCTGCCGGCTCCTGACGATCCCCGGCCTACCGACGCGGCCCGCTCCGACAGCCTCACCTTCGCCGACGGTCGCCCTGCCGACACGCAGTCCGGAGGCGACGCTCGCCCCTCGGGCCATTCCGCCGACGATCACCATTTCCCCGGCGGAGGAAGGCGACGCAGAGCGCGCCCTGTTGCCCGCCTTCGCCGCGGACGCCGATCTCTCCCCGGACCTGACGCGCTACTGGATCGAAGCGGCGGTCGAATTTGCGCCGGAGAACCTGGAGGCGGAAATAGCCGGCCAGGCGCGCATTCGCTACGTCGTGCCCGAGGGTGAGACGGTCGACGAGATCCCCCTCATGCTGTGGCCCAACGACGCGCAGCATGACGCAGTGATGGCGGCCGGGCCGGCGCTCATCAACGGGGTCAGGGTCGAAGGGGAGACCGACCTCGGCGGGATCGTCCTGTGGCTCCCGCTGCCGCAGCCGGCCGCGGCGGGCGATGCCCTCGACATCAGTCTGCCCTTCGAGATCAAGGCGGCAGGGCCGATCGGCGGATTCGTCCCCAAGCGCTTCGGTATCACCGAAGGCGTCCTGGCCGCGCCGACCTTCTACCCCCTCGTGCCGCGCCGCATCGACGGGGCGTGGCAAGTGGAGACCGCGCCGTCCGGCGGCGACACGACCAACTCCGATACAGCCTACTACCAGGTCGACTTGACCGTTCCCGAGGACCTGGGGCTGGCGGCCAGCGGAGTCGAGATCGGCCGGCGGACTAACGGCGATGGAACGGTCTCCGCCCGCCACCTCTCCGGCCCGATGCGCGATTTCGCCTTCGCCCTCGGCCCACTCGAGCCGAGCGAACGCACCGTCGATGGCGTCGTCGTGCGGGCCTGGTCGCTGGCCGAACACAGCCAGGACGCCGACGAGATGCTCGAGGCCGCCAGCCGCCAGCTCGGCATCCTCAACGACCTCGTCGGTCCGTATCCCTATCCGGAGCTGGACGTCGTCGATGTACCGGGAGCCTTCGGAGGGATCGAGTATCCCGGCATCGTGTTCATCGGCACGCTGGGCAGCAGCTGGCTGGTCGAGCCGACCGTCCACGAGGTCGCCCACCAATGGTTCTATGCCCTGATCGGCGGCGACCAGTTGCACGAGCCGTGGCTGGACGAGGCGCTGGCCACCTATGCCGAGGTGCTGTATTACGAGGAGACCGGCCAGCCCGGGGCAGCCGCCGGCTTGCTGACACAGTTCCGGGCTTGGGTCCGTTCGCACCCCGATCCCACGCTGCCGATCGGAAAGGGCGTAGGGGACTACCCCGATGAGGACTCCTATGCGTTGTTCGTCTATGGCAAAGGGGCGCTGTTCCTCGACGCCCTGCGAGGCGAGATCGGAGAGGAGGCGTTCCGGCGGTTCCTGCAGGAATACTTCGCCGAACAGCGCTATGGCTTTGCCTCGGGGGTGGAGTTCCAGCAAGCGGCCGAAGGGGCCTGCGACTGCGATCTCGACGGGCTCTTCGACCTTTGGGTGTGGCAGGGCGGCGAGATCCCGGGGATCTGAACGCGCCGGAGGGAGAGCCTCATGAGCGCGTCCGCTTCATCTGAGGAGCGCCAGGTCGATGAAGATCTCGCCAAGAAGATCAATGGCGAGGCGTGGTCTCTTCTGGAGAAGGCCGATCGGACAGCGGAAGACGACGAGCGCATGGTCCTGGCGGCTCACGCCTCCACCTATCATTGGCTGCGCGCCGGGACGAACGCCCATCGGCAGCCGGGGGAGTGGATGCTAGCGCACGTCTACACGCTGCTGGGCCGCGAGGAACCGGCGCGGCACCATGCCCGGCGCTGCCTGGCGTTCACAAGCCAATTCGCTGACGACATGAAAGACTTCGACCTGGCCTACGCCGACGAGGCGGTCGCCCGGGGAAGCGCTGGCGGGAGACGTCGAGACGGCCCGCGGCCGCCACCGGCTGGCCGAGGCCCAGGGCGCGCGCATCGCCGACGAAGAGGACCGCACGATCTTCATCGGGGACCTGCAGCGCGGGCCCTGGTTCGGGATCGGCCATGAACCCTCCTCATGGAAGATGAAACGTTTGCCCTTCGGGAAATTCCGGGTGCGGCGGTCGGGCCGACCCGCACAGGGACGGTGATGCCCTCCCGTCCGCCACGGGTGATCGCCTGGGCGCTTGGATTCGGCGTCGTGACGTTCTCTCTCGGGATTCTGGCGGCGGCCTACATGGGATCCTTCATGCGCCTGAGCGGGGACGACTACTGCTTCGGGGCGGTCATCCGAGAATACGGCTTCCTCCAGACACAGGTCCATTCCTACCTCGATCATCCGCCTTATCACGGCAATCGCTACTCGCACACGCTGGTCTCCGGCCTGGCAAGCATGGCCGGGCCGACCGCATCCGCAGCCTTACCGGCCCTATCCCTCGTCGGGTGGGTGGCGGCCGCGACGTGGTGCGGTTGGCAGGTGGCCCGTTGGGCGAGACTTCGGCGGCCGTTCCTGCTCGCCCTCTTCGGCGCCGTTGTCGCCGTCTTCCTGACGGTCTATCAGGCCCCCGACCGCATCCAATCGGTGTACTGGCGTTCGGCGAACGTCCCTTACTTGACGCCGCTGGCGCTCGACTGGCTCCTGCTCGGCCTGGTGGTGTGGCAGGCGCGGACGACAGGATCTCGACCGATCCCCCTGGCGGCGATCCTCGTCCTGGCGTTCTTCGTGGGAGGTTTTTCGGAGGCGGCGGCCGCGTTCCAGATGACCTGGCTGATCCTGGCCCTTAGTGCGGCGCTCGTCTTGCGCCGGCGTCTCGGGCCGGACCAGCGATCGGTGATCAGAGGCCTGGCGGTCGCGGCGCTCGGCGCCGGGCTGTCGGTGGCGGCCCACGCCGCCTCGCCTTTCGCGCGCAGCGGCCTGGAGAGCCTCGGGTCGCACCCGCCGGCTGTCCTGCTCCTCCAGACGGCGATGCGCGGGGGATTCGGATTCCTGAGGGAGACCCTACAGGGACTGCCTCTCCCGACGGCGGTGACCCTGGCTCTGGGCGGGGTGCTCGGTGTGATTCTGGCACCCGAGAGAGAGACCAGACCGGGGCGCTGGCAAACCCTGCCGGTTGCGGCGTTCTTCCTGTTGGGGGGCACTATTATCCTCGCCGCCGCGGTGCTGACGCCCTCGCTGTATGCCTATAGCGCTCTTCCCGATGCCAGAGCGCTGCTCGCCGCGCGGCATGCCATGGTGCTGGCATTCCTGGGCATCGGCCTGGCAGGGGGCCTCGCGCTGGGAGCCGTCTTGCCCTCAGGCCTGCGGCGGTCGCTGGTTCTGGCGCCCGTCTGTGCGGCGGCCGTCGTCCTCCTCGCGACCTACCCCGTGCGCGGCGCGGGTAAGGTCGTCGCCGAGGCGCCCAGCTACCGGCGCTGGGCGCTGGCGTGGGACGCGCGCCACGAGGCCATTCTGCGCGCCCGTGCCGCAGGGGAGATCGATCTCCACATCATGGAGATCGATCACATCATCCCGTTCGTCTCCGAGCTGACCGACGAACCGACCTTCTGGTACAACGAATGCGCCGCAGGCTACTACGGCGTGAGGTCGATCACGGCCGACCTCCCCGGATGGGACGAATGAGCGACGGCGTGACTTCTTCCTTGACCGGCCTCCGCGGCTAACATAGAATGAATTGTCAGACATCTTGACCTGGCTTTTCCCCCGATCGAGGAGTGCGCATGCCCGACCATCTTTTCCGCGGCACACTGGCGGAACTCGACCCCGAATCCGATGAACTGATCCGCATGGAAGCCGAACGCCAGGCCCGCAAGCTGATCCTGATCCCTTCGGAGAGCGCTGCCCCTCTGGCGGTGCGACAGGCGTTGGCTTCGGCCTTCCAGAACATCTATGCCGAAGGATATCCCGACGAAGAGACTCGCCTCTTGGGCCAGGACGAACTCCTGGACTACGAAGCCCGCCTCATCCACTACCGGCGCTACTCCGACCCGCGCTATTACAAAGGCGTCGAATACGCCGACACGGTGGAAGCTCTGGCGCGCCGGCGCTGCGCCGAGCTCTTCGCCGCCAACGGCCATTCGCCCGACGAGCTGTTTGTCAACGTCCAGGCGCTCTCCGGGGCACCGGCCAACAACGCCGCCTATTACGCGCTGATCCAGCCCGGTGATGTCCTCCTAGGGATGGACCTGCTGCACGGCGGGCATCTGTCTCACGGCTCACCGGCCAATCGTTCCGGGCGCCTCTACCGGGCTTTCCACTACGGCGTCGACCCCAAGACGGAACGTATCGACTACGCCGCCGTCGAAGCGCTGGCGCGCGAACACCGCCCCAAGGTCATCATCGCCGGTTACTCATCCTATCCGTGGATGCCGGACTGGGGCAAGTTCCGCCAGATCGCCGACGCCGTCGGCGCCTATCTGCTCGCAGACATTGCCCACATTGCCGGAATGGTGGCGGCCGGCGTCGTGCCTTCCCCGGTCGGGATCGCCGACGTCATCACTTTCACCACGCACAAGTCGCTCTGCGGGCCGCGCGGGGCTGTCCTGCTGACGACCTCGCGCAAGCTCTCGCGCCTGATCGACCGCGCCGTCTTTCCGGGCGAGCAGGGCGGGCCGCACGTCAACACCATGCTGGCCCAGGCCGTCGCCTTCCGGCTGGCGAGCACGCCGGCATTCCGCGCGCTGCAGGGGCAGATCGTGCGCAATTGCGTGGCGCTGACCCGTCGGCTGCAAGATCGCGGGCTGCGCATCCCCTTTGGCGGCACCGAGACGCACATGACCAACGTCGATTGCCGGTCGGTGACGGCGCCGGATGGCACGCCGCTCTCCGGGGATCAGGCGGCGCGCGTGCTCGATCTGGCCGGGATCGTCGTCAACCGCAACACCATCCCGGGCGACCGCTCCGCCGCCGAACCCTCCGGCATCCGCCTGGGCACCCCGTGGATCACGCAGCGCGGCTTCGACGAGGCTCAGACGACGGAACTGGCCGACGCTATCGCCGACTTGCTCCTCGGCTGCCGCCCTCACCGCGCGCCTGTGCGCAAGGGCTCCTCCCTGCGGGCCCGCGTCGACTTCACATTGCTCAACCAGGTCCGCCTGAAGGTGCGCGACCTGGCCGCCCGCGCCGGGACGGATGGCGACACGGCCCATCACGGCTACCCTCACTTTTACGCGCTCGACGACCCTGCGCCCCATGAGCCCTTCGCCGAGATCGAAGTTCTCGGACCCGCGGCCGAGGCCCTCCTGCGCTGGGCCACCTCCGTCCGACCCGAGACGGTGGCCGTCGGCGAGACAGTCGAGGCGAGCCTGCCGACCCCGATGGACGAAGTGCGCGGCACTCTCGGCCGGGTCGGGCCCGCGGCATGGCGCTTCGTCGTCCCCTCGGCGCAGGTGTCGCTCACGCTAACCTGGCTGCGCGACCTCTCGGACGGTTTCGTCGCCATCGACGCGGATGATTCCCTGAAGAAATCGCCGGGGCCGGCGATCGTCCGGCTGATCGGAGGCGTAGATTCTCTGCCGGCGGCGGCGAAACCGGCCGTCGACGACAAACCGTGGTACGTCGGCGCCTCCGCCGTCCCTGGTGGGGGTGGATTGCCCGAGTTCGTCTGGAAAGAACCCGCCGCGGCGCCGCTGCGCCAGACGGCCCTTTTCGACACGCACCGCAAGCTGGGCGCCAAGATGGTGCCGTTTGCCGGATGGGAGATGCCCGTGTGGTACACCTCCGTCGTCGAAGAGCACCTGGCGACGCGGACGGCGGCCGGGTTGTTCGACGTCAGCCACATGGGTGTGTACCAGGCAGAAGGGCCGCAAGCGGCGCCGTTCCTCGACTCGGTCTTCACCAACGACGTCGACAGTCTGGAGGTGGGCGAATCGCATTACACCCAGCTCCTGACGCCGGACGGCTCGGTGATCGACGACGCCATGATCTACCGACGAGGCGTCCAGACCTATCTGATCGTCGTCAACGCCTCCAACGACGACAAGAACTGGGCCTGGCTAGAGGCCGTGCGGACGGGATCGGTGCGCGTCGACGAACGGCGGCCGGGCGTCAAAGTCTTCGGCCGGGGAGTCGTCCTGCGCAATCTGCGCCACCCGGCGGCCGGCAAGGAGCAACGCGTCGATCTGGCGCTGCAGGGGCCGCGCGCCCTCGAGACCCTGCTGGCGCTCGGCCCGGATGCGGCGACCGCCGCCAGGCTGCGTGGGCTGCCTTGGGCAGGCGTCACCGAAGCGGTCCTCGGAGGTTTCGATCTGGTCTTGAGCCGCACAGGCTACACCGGGGAGCGGGTGGCCTTCGAGCTTTTCGTCCACCCGGGCAAGAGCGTCGGGCTCTGGGAGACGTTGCTCAAGGCCGGCGCCGGCTTCGGTCTCAAGCCGGTGGGCTTGGGGGCGCGGGACTCCCTGCGCACCGAGGCCGGGCTGCCCCTCTACGGCAACGAGATGGCGGGGGCGCACGCACTCGGCGTCGGGCACGCCGGGTTCGCTTCCTATGTTAAGACCTACAAGCCGTGGTTCGTCGGCCGGGAAGCCTTCCTCAGGCAGGAGGCAGAGCGGCGGGGCGAAGTCACCAGGTTCCGCTTCGATGAGAAGGGGGTGCGCATGGCCCACGGCGGGGACCCGGTCGTGGACCGACGTGGCCGGGTCATCGGTTTCGTCACCTCCTGCGCCGTCGACCGCGAAGGATACCTGCTGGGCCAGGCTTACTTGGAGCGGCGGGCTCATACGGAGGGCACGCCGGTCGGCATCTTCCAGGGTGGTTACAAAGTGTCGACGCTGCCCCCGGATGGCCCGGCTCTTGGCGACCGGCTTAGCGTGCCGACACCAGCGACCGTCCTGTCGCGATTCCCGCGCTGATCCTAAGGTGAACCCCCTATAAACGCCAAGGAGCCCCGTTGGAATACGGGGCTCCTTGCTTCTGGGATGCAGCAGGACACAGGGTTAGATCAAGCTGACGATCTGGCTGAAGACGTTCCCAATCGCCGGACCGAGCAAGGCCAGGATGACGATCACAACTACGGCGACCAAAACAAGGATCAGCGCGTATTCAACAAGACCCTGGCCCTTCTCCTTCGGAAGATACAACATGTTGATTCCTCCTTTCCACCAGAGTGGCATCATCGCCTAGGAAATAGTGTAGCGTCAACCGGCACCGGCGCCACCTTGCAGTCACCTTGCGTTCGCCATATGGCGAGGGCAAACGTCAGATCTGGTTGACGATCTGGCTGAAGACGTT
>CAYUWF010000008.1:0-20192 GCA_964448245.1 uncultured Anaerolineaceae bacterium
CTACTGCAGCGCCTGGATCAAGGGTGCGAGAGTCAGCGGGCTGAGCACGGTCGTGAGAAGGATGGCGCTGGACACGAATTCGGGTTCCACGTCGAATTGAGTCGCCAGGATCGAATTCAGGACCGCACTCGGCATGGCGGCCTCGAGAACGCCGGCCTGGAACGCCGCCGGCGGCAGGCGCAAGGCCCCGGCGAGGACCCAGGCCAACGCCGGCGACACGATCAGGCGTAGGCCTGCGATCAGGCTCAGCCAACCCAGCCGGAGGGGCCGGCCGTTTCCTGAGAGCTGCATCCCTAGCAGAAGCAGCATCGAGGGGATCGCTGCCGCCGCCAGCAGCTCCGCCGGGACGGCGACCACCGGCGGCAGGGAGGTCCCGGCGGAGTTCAGGACGAGCGCCAGCGGAATCGCGTAGACGGCCGGGACCTTGGCCAGGCCGGCCAACGCCCGCAGGGGCGAATCCCGGCCGACACTGGCGATCCAAGCGCCGGCCGAGTTCGAGAGCAGGGCGGTCGTCGAAAAGAAAACCGAGGCCCAGGCCAGGGTGATCTGGCCAAAGGCCAGCTGTGTGATGGGAAGACCGAGGTTCCCGGCGTTCATGAACGTGACGCACAGGATCAGGGCCGAGGTCATGGTGCGGTTCAACTTGAGAACCCGGGCGAGGATCCACGCCAAGCCGGCCAGGACGGCCAGCAGGACGACCACGAATGACGCCATGTGCAGCATGTCGGCCAGCGTGAACGGGATGCGGATCAGCAGATTGAAGACCAGTGCAGGAGAGAAGACGTAGAAGACGACCTGGGAAAGGGGCTTGGGGTCGACATGCAAGAGACGCCGCACGAGCAGCCCCAATCCGGCTAGAAGCATGACGGGCAGCAAGTTCTGGACGAAGATCGTCCCCAGGCTCACTCCGACTCCCGCTGGGCCCGCACGCCGGCTTCCAGGTCGCGGGTGGTTTCCAGGAAGGCCAGATGCTCGAGCGACTCCTGAAGGGCGACACGTATGGAATCGTCGCCGGCGGCGCGCTGGGCGCGCAGCAGGGCGCGTTCGGCGGTCTTGCCCCGGATCTGACCCAGGGCCCAGATCGCCTGCAGCTGCACGTCCGGGATGACATCCTCGAGCAGCTCGGTCAATTCGGGGACGGAGGGGCGCAGCTCCAGCTCGCCCGAAGCCCGGGCCGCTTCCCGGCGCAAGGCCGGCGACGGACTGCGCAGCTCCGCCAGGACGATGTCGCCCCAGCGCCGGTCGCCGGAGCGCCCCATCGCTACCAGCGCCGACCGTTTGGGATCGTCGCCGGCCGCGTCGTAACTTCGTTGGATCACGTCGGGCACTTCCGGTCGCGACGAGAACCCCAGCGACTCGACGGCCCCGAGGCGCAGATCGGTCTCGGTGGCCGAGGCGGCCGAGAGCAACGCCTCTTCCAGGAGGCGCCGCGGTTCTCCAGCGGCCTCTGCTTCCTCCATCCGCAACACGAATCGGCCCAGGGCACGCGCCGCCTCGGCGCGCACCGCCGGATCCGCATCCGTCTGTAGCAGATGGAGGAAATGCGCCTGCAGAGAAGGATCTTCGCTTTCCCAGAGATTGGCGATGGCCTGCTTTCGCACGAGGGCGTCGGGGTCTTGCAGGCCGATCAATGCCAGCCGGTCGAAGTTGAGCTCGAAGTGCTCCTGCGCCAGCGCGCCGGCCAGGCGCATGACCTCCTGGCGACGGCCGAGCGACAATCCGCCCCACAACCGCCGGGCCTCGTCCGCCGACGGCCCGTCCATGTCGGACAGGCGCTGCAGAGAGCGAGGCGAGAGGTCGCCCTCCAACCGCAAGACGTCGAATGTTTTCTCGAGAGGCGAAGGCATGCTGAAAGAGGCCTAGCAGGTTGCTGAAAAATGGCGACCGTCGTCAACCCCCCCAGAGCTTCTGCCCCGCGCGGAGCCGCCCGTAGCGAAGCGGAGGGCCTCTCCGCCACGAAACCGCTCGTGCTCGGGCGCTGTCGGCGGAGAGGCCTTACAGGCTGCTCCGCGAGGGGTCGGGGGGTGAGGTGGGAACGGGCTTTTTCAGCAGCCTCCTAGCGCGGGAGGGCGATGGGGTTGGTGAAGTCCTGCAAGTTGACGTAGGCCATCAAGATCAGGAGCAGGACAAAGCCCAGCGCGTGCGCCAGGCCTTCGTAGCGAGGCGAAATCCGCCTGCCGGAAATCGCTTCGAAGAAGACGAAAGCCAGGCGGCCGCCGTCGAGCGCAGGGATCGGAAGCAGGTTGGCGATGGCCAGCCCGATGCTGATGATCCCCACCAGGTTCAGGGTGAGGAATGGCCGCTGCGCGTCCCGGTCGATCTCGCCGGCCCAGGCAAACATGTCGTACATTCCCTTCAGGCCGCTGACGCGGGCCTCCTGCGGGGTGACGTCGCCGCGCGCCAGACGCGAAGGGAGAAGAGCGAGGTTCTGGACCTGCGCGGCGACGGAGTTGAGGCCGAAGCCAGCGGCCTCCGTCCAGGATGTCTGCCGCGTCGGGTGTCCGATGGTGAGGCCGAGCGGTCCCTCATCTGCCGGATGGGTGGAACGCGGTGTGATCGTCAACTCGATTCGTTCACCGTCGCGCAGGATGGTCAGCACGACCGGGATATCCAGGTGATCGGCCGTAGCTTGGCGCAGGTCTTCGAAACCGCCGACGATCGTGTCGTCAAGCGCCAGGACCATGTCGCCGCGCTGGAGGCCGGCCGCCTCCGCCGGGGAACCGGCGGCGATCTGGGTAACCATCACCCGCGTCGGATCCGGAGAGGCGAACTTGAACGCGGCGGCGAAGGCCAGGACGCCAAGGAGGATATTCGCCCCGGGGCCGGCCAGAAGGACAATCGACCGAGTCGTTTTCGAGGCCCCGGCCAGTCCGCCGGGGACGGACGGATCGTCTTCTCCGGCCGGGCGGACGAAACCACCCAGCGGGATGGCGTTGATCGTGAAGCGGGTGCCGCCGGCGTTGAAGAGCGTCAGCAGCCTCGGGGGAAATCCAATGCCGAACTCGGTCACGCGCACGCCGCGGGCGCGCGCCGCGACGAAATGGCCGAACTCGTGGCCGAGAATCAGGAACCCGAGAATGGCGGCGAAAACGAGCAGATCGGTCATGGCAGACGCCTGCGAGGCATTATAGCAGGCTGATCAGCGGGTCTTCGGGCGGAAGGATGCGAGCCGCCGCGCCGACCCCGGCAGGCAGCACGCGCATCACGCCCGGCAGGCTGCGCAGGCGCCGTTCGAGAGCCGAAACCTCTTCGACAGGGCACAGGCAGTGGACGTTCGGTCCGGCGTCGAGCGAATAGCAGGCCGAATGGCCGGCCTCGCGCCAGGCGCGCACCGCGGTCATCACGGTGTTGCTGGCCGGCGTCCGGTAGTGAAGCGCGGGCGTCGAGCTCTCCATGACCGCGTGCATCAGATCCGAGTCGAGCTCGACGATCGCCGCTAGCGCCGCAAAATCGCGCGCGAGGATGGCGGCCCGGCAAGCGGCCAGGCGCGCTTCCGCCCCGGCCAAACGGTCTGCCTGGCGCGGGCTGGTGGCGGCCAGCCGGTGACCTTCCGAAGAACCAACGGGCTTCTCGACGCCGCTCACGACCGCGATCAGGTCGACGAGGCCCCAGTGATTCTCCTCGGCGAGCGGTTCGGCGTGGGAACTACGGTCGTCCTGGCCGGCGTACCATTCGACGAAGCCGCCGAAGATCGACCGGCAGGCGGAGCCCGAGCCGCGCCGCGCCAGGCGCGAGAGATCCGTCGGAGTCAGGTCGAGGCCCGCCGCACGCGCGGCGGCCACGGTCAACGCGGCGAAGGCCGAAGCCGAGGAGGCCAGCCCGGCGCCGATCGGGAAGTCGCCGGCGCTGGTGACCTGAGCGCGGGCGCGGATCCCGCTGAGGTCGCGGATGAGATCGAGGTGGCGCGAGACGCGTTCGCCTTCGGCGGGAGTGGCGGCGCGACGCTGGAGGACGAGCGCATCCGCCTCCCGCCGGTCGTCGAAATGGACCCGCGTGACGGTGTGCAAGCCCGCCAACGTCATGGAAATCGAGCCGTTCTGGGGGAGGCGCAGGGCGTCGTCGCGGTTTCCCCAGTACTTGATGAAAGCGATGTTGGGGTGGGCGGCGGCGGCGGCGGATGAATCCATCGTGGGCAGACGCCGGGGAAGGGGTCTCAGGCCCGCGTGTCGGCGATCCACTTCTCGACCCGTTCGGCCAGCTGAGTCTGGGCCTGGGGATCGGTCGGGAAGTAGGAAGCGGTTTCGTCTTCGGGGGCCTGGGCATCGCGCAGGGGTCCGACCGCCAGCAACGGCAGGCGCGCCGCGCGCATCGCCTGCAGGGCCGTCCGATGCGGGTTGAGCCGCGGGTCGAACGGCGAAAGCAGGATTCCCAGCATGTCGAGCTCGGCGTTCATCTCCTGGCGGATCTGTGCCAGGGTGGCCAGGAAGAGCCACAGGCCGCGGATGTGCGTCACATCGGGCTGGGCCGGGACCAGAACGGCCTGCGCCGCCGTCAGCGCGTTGACTGTCAGCAGGCTCAGAGTCGACGGGCAATCGATCAAGGCGACGTCGAAGTTGGCGTAGACGGTGCCCATGATTTTGCGAAAGACGATTTCCCGCCCGATGCGCGAGGCGAGCCCGAGCTCGGTCGAGGCCATCGCCAGATCGGCCGGCGCCAGGAAGAGGTAGGTGCCCGGCACGACTTCGCGCAGGATGTCCCACATCGCCACCGGGCCGGGGAGCGCTCCGCCCAGGACCTCGGCCAGACTGGCGCCGGCGGTGCTCTCAATCCCGCAGAAGGAAGTCAGGCTGGCCTGGGGATCCAGGTCGACCAGCAGGACGCGCCAACCGCGCTCGGCCAGCGCCATACCGAGGGCATGCGTCGTGGCCGTTTTCCCGCTTCCGGCCCGGGGATTCGCGATAGCGATCGTGCGCATTATCACCAAGCCGCGCTTAGTTTACACCAGCCGGCAGGGGACGCGTCGAGGGGGCAATCGGTAGGGCAACTCGTCGACCTCCACAGGTGCCGCCACAGGTGTGGCGCATGCATTCCGGGTCGGCCTTGTGGGGCATGGTCAGTCCGCGGTATTTAGGCTGCGTATAATGAGGCCTCGCCACATTGCCCTCCGAGGAGGATTCCATGCCGCTCAAGTTCGGTTCCCGGTTCCCAGCGCTGTCTCCGGCGCTGGCCCTGGGTTTGCTCGCAAGTGCGTGCAGACCGGATGCCGGGCCGGATGCACCCCCAACCCTCTCCCGGGCCGAGCTGACCCGGGATGCCGGACTGCTGCTGGCGCCCAGCCCAACGCCGACCCCGCCTCCGCGCCCCACGTACACTCCCTCACCCGTCCCTCCCGCCGCCGGAGGCTCGTACTTTATCCCGCTCACGTTCGCGCTCAAGAATGGAGAATGCGGCGGACCGGCTAGTTTCGAGGACGGTCTGGAGATCGAGATCGCCCCCGGCGGCCAGACGATTACGCTACGCCAGCCCTCCACAGGAGACGTCACCACCGGGTTGATCCAGACGGACGGGACGTTTGAAGCCACCTCCGAGAAGGAGTCGTACGAAGGCAAAATTCAATTCGTCCGCGCCTCGCAAGGCGGATATATGGTCCGAATCATCTTCCAGGCGGTCAACACATTTGAGGATGCCCAGGGCTGCGTCTCTACGTATGAGGTCGAGGGCGAGAACGAGGTGTAGGGCGACAGGTTGTCCGGCCTAGCCGAGGGAGCCACGGGCCTCCGTACAGGGAGCCCGTAGCTTTAGCCCACACAGACTCTCCAGCACAGTCTCTTGGCCGCGCCTTTAGAGTGGTCGGAGGCCGCACCGGGCTCTGCTCACCTAACCCCCCAAGTGGGCTGGTGGCAGATTCGGGATTGCGCGCATAGACCAAGGCCCGCCATCGAGTGGCCCCACTTCGGAGTGACCTCTGAGCGGCGCGGGCGCAGGCTGGCCGCCGAAATGAAAAGACGCCCCGAGGGCGTCTTGGTGGGGTGCCAGATGGGTTTCGAACCCACAACCCCCGCATCCACAGTGCGGTGCTCTGCCGTTGAGCTACTGGCACCATCGGGCGAAACGGAATTCTAGCATGGATGCCGACCTCACTCAAGAAGGGAGCGGATCCTCTCGAGCAAACGGGTCTGCGGCACGGTCTCCTGGGAACCGTCGCGCAAGTCCTTGAGCGCCGACTGGCCCTGCTCGATCTCGCGCGAGCCGAGGATCACCGCCAGCGGAATCCGCTGGCGGTCGGCGTATTTCAGTTGGCGCGGCAGCCGCTCAACCGTCGGATACCACTCGACCTGCAGACCGCCCTGCCGCAGGCTGGCGGCCAGGCGAATCGATTCGACCCGCGCCGGCTCGTCGACCCAGCAGACGAGGACCTGGGCCGGAGGCGGCAGGGCAGCCGGCGACGAGCCGAGCTGCTGGATCATGAGGCCGATCGTCACGTCGCCCATGGCGAATCCGACGGCGGGCATCGGTTCGCCGCCGACATCGGAAACGAGGTTGTCGTAGCGGCCTCCGCCGAGAATGGCGCGGAACTGGCCCTGCGGATCACGGGCTTCGAAGACGGTCCCGGTGTAGTAGTCCAGGCCGCGCACGATCGTCGGATCGAAGCTTAGGTAGTCGCTCGCGCCGAGCGCCTTCGCCGCCTCGAAGAAGCCGCGCAGCTCGACGGACTCGAGCCAACCCTGCTCGTCTCCCAGCAAGCGGACGAGTCCTTCCAGGGATGCGGTGCCGAGCCCCAGCTCGCCTCCGTACGCGAGCCAGGCCTCGGGCGCAAGCTTGTCGCGCCGATCGACAAGGCGGAAAGCCGCCGGAAGAAGCTCCGGGCCGATTCCCAGGGCCGCATACTGCGATTCGGCCAAACGGCGATTGTTGACCAGGAGCCGGATCTTCTCCGGGCCGAGCCCGACGGCGCGAAAGAGGGCGACTGCCACCGCGGCGATCTCGGCATCGGCCTCGGCCGACTCCGCGCCCAGCAGGTCGAGGTTCCACTGGAAGAACTCGCGCGAGCGGCCCTTCTGCGGGCGCTCATAACGCCAGATAGGCCCGAACGACCACCAACGGAGCGGCCGCGGCAGGTCACGGCTGCGGGCCGCCACCATGCGCGCCAACGACGGCGTCAGCTCCGGCCGCAGGGCGATCAGTTCTCCCCCGCGGTCGGGAAAGACGTAGGCCTGTTCCCGCACCAGCTCATCGCCGGACTTGGCGGCGTACAGCTCGAGCCGCTCGAGGAAGGGCGCCTCGTACTCACGATAGCCGAAGGATTGCGAAGCCTGCCGGACCCGGTCGTAGAGCCAGGTGCGGAAGGCCATCGCCTCCGGATAGAAATCGCGCGTCCCTTTGACGGGCGGTATAACGGCCATGGCCGGACTCCCGAAATGAAAACGGCGGCGGGTGACTCTCCGCCGCCGTGAACGATCTTCCGAGGCGCGGAGCTACACCCTCAAATGCTCATGCGCGTGGTGCGAGTCGGCTCGAGATCCCATCGTCCGGCGAGTATAGCACAACCGATGCGGGCTCACCGGGGATCGGCCGGAAGCCATCCGTCGCTGCGGACGAGGCCGACGAGAGCCGTCAGGTAGGGAGTCATGACCGAGTCGGATTCCACCAGCGGAACCAGCTCTCGAACTCGGGCGTGGATGGCTTGCACGCCCTCGCCCGGAAGCCGCGTCGGGTAGCTCTGCCGCCGCAGGTCGAGCGCCTGGGCCGCCGTCATCAGCTCGATGGCGACGATCTGCTCGACGTGTTCGAGCAGGCGGGACAGC
Source organism: uncultured Anaerolineaceae bacterium (assembly GCA_964448245.1). Taxonomy (GTDB): domain Bacteria; phylum Chloroflexota; class Anaerolineae; order Anaerolineales; family E44-bin32; genus DATEVL01. Next base: position 7,746 of record CAYUWF010000008.1, read on the forward strand.
TCGCGAGCGGCGGTGGTGGCGTTGGCGTTGTGATCCTCCTGATCGGCCGAAGTCGGGAGCGAGCGGACGCTGGCCGGTGCCGCCAGGCCCTGGTTCTCGAGGGCCAGGGAGGCCGACGTGTATTGGAGCATCATCAAACCCGATTGCAGGCCGGCCTGCTCCGGCCGTCCGACCAGCATCGGCGGGAGGCCGGCGCTGGTGTGGCCGGAGAGCAGGCGGAACGTCCTTCGTTCCGAGAGCGCACCGACCTCGCAGGCGGCGATCTTCAGGTAGTCGCTGGCTAAACCGATCGGCTCCCCGTGGAAGTTCCCACCGGAGATCGCCTCCTCCCCGAAGAGCAGCGGGTTGTCTGTGGCGGAGTTGACTTCCCGTCCGGCGACGCCTCGAGTGAAGTCGAGGATCTCCCAGGCGGGCCCGAGCACCTGGGGAATGCAGCGCAGACTATAGGCGTCCTGCACCTGTCCGCCCGAATCCAGCAGGCGACTGCCGGCGGTCAGTTGTCGCAGTCGCCGCGCCACTCGCGCCTGGCCTGGGTGAGGGCGGGCCGAGTGCAGCCGTTCGTCGAACGCGCTCGACACGCCGCATAGGGCCTCCAGCGACATCGCCGCCGCCGCTTCGGCCGCGGCGAGCGCCCGTGCGAAATCGAGGCAGGCGAGCGCCAGGATGGCGGCGGCGAAGGTCGCGCCGTTGGTGAGCGCCAGCCCATCCTTCGGGCCGAGGTCGACGGGGGACACACCGGCTCGCTCGAGCGCCTGGCGCAAGGGCATGCGCTCGTCGCCGAACCATGCCGGGGGGGTGTCGGGGACGAGTTCGGGCGCGGTCAGCGCCAGGGCGAGATGAGCCAGGGGCGCGAGGTCGCCGGAGGAACCCAGAGAGCCCTGCGAGGGGACGGCCGGGGTGATGTGCCGGTTCAAGAGGATGAGCAGGGCGGCCAGGACTCGGGGCGTGATCCCGGAGAGGCCGATGGCCAGCGTATTCGCCCGCACCAGCATCGCGGCGCGGGTGACAGCGCCCGGGAAAGGTTCGCCCACGCCGACGGCATGGCTCAAGACAAGATTGCGGGAGAGGGCGGCCAGTTCCTCGGGCGGGATGCGCCGGTTGGCGAAGATGCCGAACCCGGTGTTGACCCCGTAGACGGCGCGCTCGCCGTGGGCCAGCTTGTGCACCCGCTGTGCGCTTTGAGCGACGGCTTGCTGTGCCTCACGCGACAGTTCCACGGGAGCGGCGTGGCGCGCCACGGCCTCGATCGATTCGAGGCTCAAGGAGTGCCCGTCGAGTTGGATGGGTGCTGTCGGAGGGGCCATGGAGCCGGTGGGGTGAGCCGCTCGTGGGATTATACCTCCCGGGTCGGGAGGCCGGCGTCCACAGGCGCCGCAAACGGGCGTCAGGCGCGTGGCCGAATCGCCGTGGAGAGAGGAAAGGGCAGGGTCAGGGGGCGGCCGAGATCGGCGTCCACAAGCGTAGGCCGAACTCTTCGATCTGCAGCGCGGCGCGGGCCGAGGCTTCGGCCAGGAGCATCGTGCTCCACTCCTCTGCCAGAGGCCGGATCTCGTCGATCGTGTCGACGGCCACCATTCGCTTGGCGACGTCGGCCGAATCCTCCGCCAGGCGGATGGCGCCTTCCAGCTCTCCGATGAGCAATCGCAAGGAGGCGAGCGCCTGTTCTGAGGCGTCGGGGTTGTCCAGCTCGCTCTGCGCCATGGCGAGCCCCAGTCGCAGGTACGGGATCAGGCCGAAGCCATCGCCCGGGTTCTCCGGGCGACCGCTTTGGTCCCAGTCGCCGTAATCCTCTGAAGCCTCCCCGACGAGGATGTTGATCGTGTGCTCGCCGTGCACCTTCGCTGCCGTCAGGTTGCCGCCGTCGACGGCCGTCAGCGAGAATCCGAGATGGCTGTCGTGGGTGCCCGATTCGCTGCGCAGGCCTGCGACGAGACTCTGCGAAGTCGGCGCGCCGCCCGAGGAGGAGTCGAGACGGCGGATCTCGACCATCACGTCTGGAGGTGCCTGGGAGAGGTAATGAATGGTCCCGGGGACGTCCGGCGCCGGATCGGGGTTGGGCTCGACGCTGACGGCGAACTCGTCGTACACCGCCAGCAGGTTCCGGCCCTGCGGATCGACAAACGCAATCGAAATCGTCCCCTGTGAGAAGTCGGCGCCGGCCAATTGGGAGGCGCCTTCCGGCCCGATGAGCCAGGCGGCGTAGGCGGAATCGGCGCCGGGGTCAGGCGCATTGTGGATGACGGCCTGCATCGAGGAGTCCTGGTAGATTGAGCCGCCGGCGAGGGGACCCGCGGGGGAGGTGGCCGTCGCATTGTCGACGACGGCCTGAGCCTGCGTCGGCTCGACGATCGGCGCGGAGGTGGCCGGGCTTGTCGCTGACGGCGCCAGGGAACCGACGGAGAGGGCGCCGAGGCCGATGGCGCCGATGCACAGGAGGACGGCGGCGGCTGCCGCCACCCCGATCCACAGCGGGCGGAGGCGGAACGTGCGTGCGGCCGGCGCCGTGGCCGGGGCGGCGGGCGGGGAGCCGCGATCGGTCTGCGCCACGAGGGTGGGCGGGCCGGCGCGGTTCACGTCTCGGAAGGCGACGGCGAGATCGCTGGCCTTCTGGAAACGTGCCTCCCTGTCCTTCTGCAGAGCCCGATCGACTACCGCCTGGATCTGCGGGCTGGTGTTGGCCAGCGGGGGAGGCGGGACGTTGGCCTGCTTGTACAGGACCGACGCCGTCGTATCGATTTCGGGGTCGAACGGGAGGACGCCCGCCAGCATCTCATACAGCATGATGCCGAGCGAATAGTTGTCGGAACGGGCGTCGACGGCCACGCCGCGCACCTGTTCCGGGCTCATGTAGGCCGGGGTGCCGAGAATCGTCCCGGTGAGGGTCTGGGTCGTCGCGCCGCTGATGCGGGCGATGCCGAAATCGGTCAGGACCGGTTCGCTGTCGGGAGGCAGGGGGATCGATGGGTTTAAGGGCGTGGCGCCTTGCCGGAGGATGACATTGGCAGGCTTGACATCCCGGTGGACGATTCCCTGCGTGTGTGCGTAGTCGAGGGCGGAGGCGATCCGGTCCAGCAGCCGCGCCACCGTGTCCAAGGTCAGGCTGTGGCCGAGCTGGTGCAGCCCTTTGAGGTAGGCCGACATCGGTAGGCCCTGGAGCAGCTCCATGATGATGTAGGGGCTTCCGTCGACCAGGTCGAAGTCGTAGACCTGGACGATGTTCGGATGGCGGAGAGCGGCGACGGACTTGGCCTCGTCGAGGAAGCGACGCTGCAGATCCGGGTCTTCGGTGAGATGGCCGTGCAGGATCTTGACGGCGCGCGGGACGTTGAGCGTTGTGTGCAGGCCGACGTAGACGTCGGCCATCCCGCCTCGGCCGATGAGCTGCTGGATCTGGACTTTAGAGAGCGTCCGACCGACCCAAGTCTCGGTCATGACGAAGGGGCGAGGGTCACGGCGGGGGCGATGGACTCGACGCGCACGGGAGCGCCGATCGTCAGGTCGCCGCCGCGGGCGACCCCGGCCAACAGGCCGCGCCGGCCGACGAGGGCTTGGCGCAGGCCCGGACGCAGCGTGTCGAGAAAGTCGCACGGCGTGCAGTCGCCGGTGACTTCGAGAATGACTTCGCCGATGTGCAGGCGCGCGCCGCGTGGGAGGCCCCGGAGCGGTATGCCGGAGGTAGTGATGTTCTCGCGGACGGCGCCGGGCGCGAGATCGAAACTGGCCAGCGTTTCCGCGTCCATGAGCAGGACCTGTCGGCGAGAGGTGCCGAAGGCCGCGTCGCCTTGCAGGCCTTCGCCGGCGACTGCGCTCAGTGAGGAACGCGGCTGCATTCGATCCCCATGGGCAGGCTTGAGGAAGAGGTGGGAAACGCGTGCTTCCACTTTGGCGACCGCCACCCCCGCGGCAGGTCCCGGAGTATAGCACGCCTGTGGCGGGGACCGTCGACAGGTCATGTTATCCTATCCCGGCATCGCCACCGACCCGCCGGGTGATCCGGTTTTGGCTGCTGCCCCATCTCTTCTCCTCATCCTTGGTTCGCTTTTCGTGGGCCTGTGGCGACCCGCCGGGCGCCGCGCACGATGGGCTGCTGAGGTCGCGGTGGCGGCCCTGGCTCTGCTGGGGGGCCTGCTGCTGGCGCGCTCGATCCCGGGGGCGGTCGTTTTCGCCTTGCGACCCCCGGCGCTTTCTCCGTCGGGCACCATCGAGTTCGTTCTCACCCCGTGGAGCTGGGCCCTCCTGGTGAGCGTGCTCGGTTTCGGCCTGTGCCAGGCGCTGACCTCCACGATGGGAAAGGCGCAAGCCAGTCAATCGCGCTCGGCGGGGATGGTCTTCTCCGCCCTGATCGCCCTGTCGACCATGGCCGCCACGTACCTGACCCTTGTCCTTACCTGGACGCTGGTCATCTGCGCTCAAACCTGGATTCACACAACCCAGCTCGCGCCCGAAGAGGCTAGCGCGCCCTGGCGGCTGGTTCGCGCCAGGGACTTCGCCACGCTTCTGTTCCTGGCGGGAGCCTTCGGCCTCGGCGGGTTCGGCACGGCTGCCACACAGGTCTCCTATGCCTTCTTGGTGACCGCCGGTTTCCTTCGGGTTTCGTCGGCGCTATGGGCTCCGGATGTCCCGGGGGGATTGACCGCCTCGGTCGTCCCCGGTCTCGGGTTTCCGACGGCCGTCTCCGTTCTGGCGGCGCTTTCCTGGGGGCTTGGGTCCGATGGGGCACAGGCTCTTGCCCCGTGGCTCATCGCCTCCGGGGCCGTGATGCTTGTCATCGGCTGCGCTTCGCAGGGGATGGCAGAGTCTCCGGATGACCGGGCGAGGTCGTGGGTCGTCGGGATCGGTGGCACGGCCCTCCTGGCCGCAGCCGTTTTTCCACAGGAAGCGAGGCCCGCCCTCGCTGTTTCAGCCTTGCTCCTGGTCATCGGCGGGACGGTCGGGATGGCCCTGCCTCTCGGGCACACAGGCGCCCGCGTGGGTGCGGCCGTCGCTGGCTTGGCGACGGCGGGCACGCCCGGGCTGATCGGGGCGGTCCTCCTCGGGATCCTGCTGCCGGACGGAAACGCGACGGCGGTTGGGTGGGTCGTCTTGCTGGGACTGGCGCTCCTCGCCTCGAGGTATTTGCAGGAAGCGATTCGCCCGAGCCGCAGCGCACCGCTGGAGGCTGTACCGGTCGTGGCTTCTCTGGCGGCGACTGTCGTCGTCCTGCTTGGCGCCCTCCTTTACATCCGCCTGCGGCCATTGGTAGCGGGGCCGCTTCCGATGGCGGCGCCGGTGGCACTGGGGATCGCCATCGCCGGAGCCTGGGTGCTGGCGCGGGTCCCTGCTGGCCAGCGCCAGCGCATCGCGCGGTCCTTCCGCTGGCCGGCTTCCCTGTCGCCTCGGAGACTCCTTGCTCCGCTGATTCAGGAGGTCGAAGCGTTGGTGCGCGGCACCCGCGATGTCTTGGAGGGCGATGCCTCGCTGCTGTGGGCCTTCGTCGTCGTCATCGTGGCCTTGCTCCTCGTGCAAGGTGCTCGGTGAGTCCTATGGCGGAAATCGCGCTCGGTGTCGGTCTGGTCGCCGCGCCCCTGTGCGCGGCCGGCTTGATTCTGGCGCCTCCCCGGCGGGTGGCGCTGCTGCTGTTGCTGGGCGTGTTCGCGGGCGTGGCGGCGGTCATCGGACTGGGGCAGCAAACGCGCATCGGCCTGGGACTGCTCGCCACCGGCGCGGTCGCCTGTGCGATCCTGGGGATCGGTTTCCATCGAGCACGACGGCCGCGCCGATCAGAGATGGGCGGAGCGGCGCCGGGGGGGCGTGGCTTCCGTGCCGCGACCATGCTACTGGTGGCGACGGCTGCCTGGGGTTTGGCAAATCCCTACACCTCCACCCTCGGTTCGCTCCCGGCCTCGCGCCTGACCGCGGCGGTGATAGTTTTGGCCATGGGTCTCCTCCAACTCGGTCTCAGCCAGGAGCAGGGCGCGGCGGCGATCGGTCTCCTTACCGCGCTGGCTGGATTCGAATTGATGTACGTCGGCCTTGAGCCGTCGCTCGCTCTGCGCGCCGTGCTGGCAGGGATCATCATCGGTATTGCCGTTGTCTCGAGCGTTCTGCTGGAAGAGCCGGGGACCGCCGCCGAAGGTCGCCGCGCGCCGTGAGCGCTCCCCTGCTGATCCTGATCCTCGGGAGCGCGCTGGCTTTCGCCGCCTTCATGCTCCGCTCGCGTGGCGCCATCCCGTGGCTGATCGCCGCCGCTGGGGCGGTCCTGCTGGGGGCCGTGGCCCTGGGCATCGTCCTTGGCGAACCCTTCGAAGTCTTGGGTTTCGGGATCCGGCTAGAGGCCGGCTGGACGTTCTTGGGCCGCTCGCTGCTGCTGCGGCCGGACAATCGCCTCCTGGTCAGCTTCGTTTTCCTGGCGGGGGCGGTCCTGCTCGTCGGAGGTTGGGCTTCGGAGGCGCCTCGGCGCCTGCCCTCGATCGGACTGCTGATCCTGTTGTCGCTGTCGGCGGCGATGATGGTTCAGCCCTCCGTCTTCTCGCCGACCTTCATCGCCATAGCCGCGATTCTTGGCTGCCTGGTGGTGATTCGTACAGACGGGAGGCCGGGGCGGGGTTCGCCGAGGTTGATGATTTCCTATGTCCTGGGGATGATGGCGATTCTGATCGCCGGCTGGTTGATCGAGGTCGGCGGCGTAACCGTCTCGCCGGAGTCCCCGGCCAGGGCCGCCTCCGTGCTGCTTGCTCTGGGGTTGGCGATCCTGGTGATCACACCTCCGTTCCACACCTGGCTGACCGCCTGCTCGGACGAGGCGCATCCTCTGGGCTTTGTCTTTGTGGCCATCATGCTTCAGACGGCCGGCCTCTTCCTGCTCTTGAACTCCCTGGCTTCGTATGCCTGGATGCGGACCGACCCGCTTGTCTACTCGTTCCTGCGCGGGATGGGCCTGCTGATGGTCGCCCTGGGAGGGCTGTGGTGCCTGGCGGAGCGGCGGGCGCCGCGGCTGATCGCGTACGCCCTGCTGGTGGACTTCGGGGTGTCGCTCCTTGCGCTCAGCATGGCGACTCCCGCCGGCTATCGCATCGCGCTAGGGATGGCTGGCGCCCGCCCGCTGAGTCTGGCGGTGTGGGGCGCCGGCATGGCCAATCTCTACTCGCCGGCGGCCGGCGGCGACGGCGGAGCCCGCTCGATCCGGGCGACCCCTGCCGCGGCGGCCCTCATCGGGGCTTTCAGCCTGGCCGGTTTTCCGCTTACGGCGGGTTTCGCCGGCCGGTGGATGACCCTGTCGATCGCCCGCGGCGAGGAGCTCCTGGTCGTGGCGGCCGTGATCCTCGGGACAGGCGCCACCTGGCTTGCGCTGGGCCGATGGGGCTGGAGTCTGGGAGCGCATCCGGCGCAGTCCGGGGACTCGCTGCCGAGCGCCCGGAGGGCCGTCCTGCTCGTCGGAACGGCCGCAGTTGTGATTCTGGGGCTGATCCCCGGATGGTTGATGGGATGGGCGCTCTCAGCGCTCGGCGCGCTCGGCGTATTCCCCGCGACCTGAGCGCGGCGGCGCGGGAATCGCGGATGCTATAATCCGCCCGTGGCCCCCGCGGAATCCGCAAAGACCGAGGCGCTCGAGAAACGACTGACCTGGTTGGACGACCAGCGCCGCAAAGACGCCGATCTCCTTCGCAAACTCGCCTCGCAAGTAAAAGCAGCCGAAGACCTCGTCGGCAAGCACAACCGGCAGCTGCAGGAGTTCTCGGCCGAAATGTCGCGTCTGGCAGCCGTGGCGGCGCGCATTCAGTCGGTGGATGAGACCCTCAGCAAGCACCGTCAGGAGGTCTCCCGGCAGCTCGAATCGGCCGAGACGCGTCGCGGCGAACGTGAGAAGAGCCTCGAGCAGCTGCGCCGCAAGGACCACGACGCAATCGCCAAGAATGTCGCCGAGATCCGACAAGAGATGAGCGGCCTGGTAGATCTGCGGCGCGAGTTCGACACACGGCGCGACGAAGAGGTCCGGCTGGCTCGAACCGTCGACACGCTGGGCGAAGGCATGGACACCTTGATCCAGGCCCAGCAGGACCAGGCACTGGTCGGCCACCAGGACGTGCACAAGCAGGAGGCGCGCAAGGCCGCCGACACGCAAAGCGAGGTCACCGACCTGCGCCTTCGTGTGGAAGGGATGCGCGGCTCGCTCGACACCGTCGAAGACCGGATCCGCCAGCTCGAGATCCGTTCGGCCGAATTCGCTGCAGCCGAGGTCGAGCGGCGCCAGTCGACCGCCGCCTGGATGGAGAGTCAGAACCTGCGGATGGCGGACATGGAGCGGATCTGGGGCGAGTACGCGCGCCGTTTCGAGGCGTTTGAAAAGCGGGCCGCCGAAATCGATGGGCGCATCCGCGCCTATGAGGACACGTACCGGGCGATGCGCCAGTTGCAGGGCGAGTTGGGCAAGACGCTGGAGTTGCTACAGCGCCGCATCGCCGAGATCGGCGAGATGCAGCGCCTGAGCGAAGACCGGCAGAAGCAGGAATGGTCCGGTTTCCTGGCTGAAGATCAGCGGCGCTGGAGCGCCTTCAAGCTGGGCTACGATGAGAAGACGCAGGAGCAAACCCGCCTGGTTCAGCGCCTGACCGAGGAAGTGGGCCGGCTCGAGGAGGCGACGACTCAGGCGCTGCAGGGTTCGATCCGGCTGGAGGATTCGACCCAGCGCCGCCTGACGGAGCTCCTGGCCATGCTGCGCGAGTGGGCGGGCGAAGCCGAGCGCCGTCCGACCCGCGTCCGCTAGGGCGTCCCTCGCGGGGCCCGATCTCCCTCTCTCTACCGATCATGATTCGCGTTGTGGGCACCGCCGGACATGTCGATCACGGCAAGTCGGCGCTGGTCGAGGCCCTCACCGGCACCCACCCGGACCGCCTGCGCGAGGAACGCGAGCGGGAAATGACGATCGACCTGGGCTTTGCCTGGATGACCCTGGCCGACGGGACCGAGGTCGGCATCGTCGACGTCCCCGGCCACCGCGACTTCATCGACAACATGCTGGCCGGCGCCGGCGGTTTCCAAGCGGCGATTCTGGTGGTGGCGGCCGACGAAGGGGTGATGCCCCAAACCCGCGAACACGTCGCCATCCTCGATCTGCTCCACGTGCCGCGTCTGCTGGTGGCGCTGACAAAGATCGACACGCTGGAGGATCCCGAGTGGGCGGAACTGGTCGAAGAAGACGTCCGCCGGTTGCTGGCGGCGACGGCCTACGGTGGCGCTCCGCTGGTGCGAGTTTCGGCGCGGACGGGGGAAGGGCTGGAAGGCCTGCGCTCCGCCCTGGTGGATCTGCTGCGGGAAGTCGCCGGCCCGCGGGACCTGGCGCGCCCGCGGCTGCCGATCGACCGCGCCTTCATCATGGGCGGCTTCGGCACGGTGGTGACCGGCACCCTGATCGATGGGGGATTCGCGCTGGGAGACGAGGTGCTCGCCCAACCGGGCGAGGTGCGCGGCCGAATCCGTGGGCTGCAGACGCATCGGCGGGCGGTCGAGAAGGCCGCGCCTGGGAGCCGGGTGGCGGCCAACGTGTCGGGAGTCGACGTCCAGCAGATCGAGCGGGGAGATACGTTGTGCCTGCCGGGTACGTACACCCCGACGCGACGCATCGACGCCCACGTGCGCGTGCTTGCGGAGTCCCCGGTCCCCGTCCGCCACGGGCAGTCCCTCAAGGTGTATCTGGGCACGGCGGATGTCGTCGCCAAAGTCAGGCTGCTGGAACACGAGGCGATCGAGCCGGGAGGAGAGGGTTGGATCCAGCTCGTCCTTGACCAGGCGGTGGTCGCCTCTGAGCAAGACCGGTTCATCCTGCGCCGGCCGGCGCCGCCGCTCACACTCGGCGGAGGCGTCGTGGCGGCCGCCCATGCCGCGCGCGCCCATCGCCGGCGGGATCCCCGTGTGCTCGCCGCGCTCGATCAACTCCGCCAAGGGAAGGCGGCGGACAGATTGATGGTCGGTCTGGCGGACTCCGGACCGGTACGATTCGAGGAGGTCCAAGCCGCGGGGCTGAGTCCAGCGGAGATGAAAGAAGCCCTGGCCCAGCTTGTCGCCGAGGGGCGAGCCCTGGAGATTCACGGAACGGTTTCCGCGGGTGGAGGCGAGTCGTACTACGTCTCTGCCGACTGGTGGACAGAGACGAGGGGGAGGACGGCTGGCCTGCTCGATGCGTATCACGCGGAACATCCGCTGCGCCCGGGGATGCCGCGTGAGGAGTTGAGAAGCCGTCTTGGGCTGGCGCCCCGGCAGGCCGAAATCGTCCTTTCCGGCTTGGCCGTCCAGGGCGTCCTGAGCTTCGCCGGCTCACGCGTGGCAAAGACCGGCTTCGAACCTCGGCTGAGTGCGGAAGATGCCCGGCGGCTGGCCGATCTGCGCGCCCGGTTCGAGGCGTCGCCCAGCTCGCCCCCCTCGATCCGGGAATGCCGAGAGGCGCTGGGGGACGAGCTCTGGAGTTTGTTGACCATCCAGGGTGAGTTTGTTGAAATCTCGGAAGACGTCGCCTTCGAAGCGACTGCCTATCGCCGGATCGTTGGTGAGATCACCACCTCGCTCGAACGCGGCGGGTCGGTGACGGTCGCCGAAGTGAGAGATCGATACCAGACGAGTCGGAAGTATGCCCTGGCGCTGCTGGAGCACATGGATGCGATCGGAGTCACCGTCCGCGTGGGCGACGAAAGGCGGTTGAAGCCGGGGGGGAATCAGAATCCCGGCTCGCCCTCCGGGTAGGCCCAGCGGCCGGCGACCATCGTGGCGCGGGGAAGAAGCGATCCCAACTCGGCGGGCGGCAGGGAATACGGATCGCGATCGAGGACGATCAGATCGGCGTAGCAGCCGGGCTCCAGACGCCCAAGGCGATCGCCCATCCCGGCGGTCTCTGCCGGGCCCACGGTGAACCCGCGCAGCGCCGCCCCCAGATCGATCCTCTCCTCCGCAATCCAACCTTCGGGCCCGGGCGCCCCGTCCAGTCGCCGCCGGGTGACGGCGGCGTGCAGGCCGAGGAAAGGGTTGGGGGATTCGACCGGCGCGTCGGAACCGAAGGCGGCCAACGCGCCCCGCTCGAGCTGACTTTTCCACGCATAGGCATAGCGGTTGCGTTCGCCCCAATAGCGCTGCGCCATCGGCATGTCGGAGGTGGCGTGGATGGGCTGCATCGAGACGACCAGGCCGAGTTCCGCCGGGCGCGCCAGATCGTCCGGCGCGAGCAGTTGCAGATGCTCGATGCGATGCCGGAGCGCCGGCAGCCGGTTCTCGCGCTCGAAGCGGCGCAGGGCCGCCAGCCCTTCGATGACCTCGTGGTTGGCGCGATCCCCGATGGCGTGGACCGCCAGAGGCAGCCCGGCGCGCGCCGCCAGGATGCCCGCCTCCAAGATCCCCTCGCGATCGATCAGGCTGATGCCGAGGTTGTCCGGCTCGCCGTCGTAGGGCCGCAGCATGGCGGCCGTGCGTGGACCGAGCGCGCCGTCGGCGAAGATCTTGACGTGGCCGAGCCGAAGCCAGTCGTCGCCGAAACCGGACTGCAATCCGAGGGCGGCGGCCTGGTCGAGGAATTCGATCGGGATGCTCTTGAGAACGTGCAACTGCAGCTCGCCCCGGCCGTGAAGGATTTGGAGAGCCCGAAAACAGCGCGGGCCGTCGAAGTCGTGTACGGCGGTGATGCCGAAGCGCCACAGAGCGGTCTGGGCGGCGCGGATCTCCTCGGCGACGGCGGCTGGATCGGCGGCCGGGATGCGGTCGGCGACGAGGGCTATCGCCGCTTCCAGCAGGATCCCGGTGGGCGAGCCGTCCGCATCGCGCAGGATGGCGCCCCCGGGGGGGTCCGGGGTGGCGCGGTCGATCGAGGCGGCCCGGAGCGCCCGGGTGTTGACCCAGGCGGCGTGCAGCGATTTGGCGGTCAGAAACACCGGACTCTCGGGCGCCACGCGGTCGAGCTCTGCGGCCGAGCCGTGCCCGCCCCAGTCGTTTTGATTCCACCCGTGGCCGAGCACCCATTCTCCGGGGCGGGTGCGCTCGGCGCGTGCCTGCACGCGGCGCAGGCATTCCTCGCGCGAGGGAGTCCCGCAGTCGATCTGCGTCAGGGCGCGAGCGTACTTCTCGAGATGGAGGTGAGCGTCGCACAGGCCGGGCAGCACCGTCCGGCCCCGGAGATCGAACGTGGTTGTCGGTGCGGGCCAGGCCTCGCCGATCGAATCGGCGCTGCCGAGCGCAAGGATTCGGCCGCCGAGGAGGAGCAGCGCCTCGCACGTAGCGGGGGAATCGGCGCGCGGGTGAATCTTTCCGTTGCGCAGAAGAACGGCCTCGGGCAAGGACGGGGTCATCTTCCTGCGACTCCGGCGGGGCGGCGATCGGGCACGCCCAGGGCGGCCGCCAGCAGTTCCACGGGATGACAGGTGGCGATGCCGGTGTGCTGCTCGACCCACCAGCGGCACGTCTCCGAATCGGTCACGACTCGATCGACCTGTG
>CAYUWF010000008.1:20292-30367 GCA_964448245.1 uncultured Anaerolineaceae bacterium
GTCGGCAGGAGGATCTGCGCCAGGTACTCGAAGAGGTCGTAGGTGGCTCCGCCGACGGCGTCGACGTCAGGGCCGGACAGGCCGAGCACGGCGCGGTACTCGTGCTTGAGGGCCAGGGTGCACGAGGTCGATGTCCCGACGATGGGGACGCCGCGCTCCGCCCAGGGATGGAGCGCGGTCAGGTTGTAGTGGGCGCGCTGGCGGGCGGCGTCGAAGGCGTGATTGGATTGCAGCGGGAGGCCGCAGCACGCCTGGGGCGGGAGCTCGACCTCTACGCCCAATCGCTCGAGAACGCCGATGGTCATCTCACCGAGCCAGGGCTCGTAGTCTTCCGTGCTGCAGCCGTGGAAGAAGGCGACCCGCGGGGGCGGTTGTGCCGAGGGCGAAGCCGGCGCGCGGCGGACCAGGTCCCGCCGCCTCTTGCGCAAGGGCTGGGGCGCAACGACGGGGAGAGGCGCGTAACGTGCGAGGCCGATCAGATGATCGGCGAGCCTGCGCAGCAGGCTGGAATGCAAGGCAAAGCGCGCCAGCGGCCGGATGGGCCGCATCCACCGGGCGACCTCGGGAGGCCGCGACAGTCCCCAGTCGCGCAGGGCGTGCGGCAGGCTGGGCCGGAGCTCGGCCTTGGCAACGATGTTCATCTCGGCCACCGGGACGCCATGGGGACAAACCCGGCTGCATACGCCGCAGCCGGAGCACCAACCGGTAGTGGCGTCGATGGCGTGCTCTGCTGGCCGCCAGAAGCGGGCCGTCTGGGGCCCGACCGCTTTCGGGCCGAGGAAGCGGTCGGTCGCCGACGCCACCGGGCAGGCGGCCGTGCAGATATTGCACTTGACGCACAGGTCGCTGTCGAAGAAGGGCAGGGCGGCGACGTAGGCCGGCGTCGTTGGGGCTGACAATTGTGTCATGCGAGCGCCGCATCTACGGCGGCGAACGCCGTCGCCAGGTCGATGCCCTGGCGGGAGCCTTCTCGAGTCCGATCGGAGCCGGCGAGCAGTCCTCCGGCGGCGAAGAGGTTTTCGAAATACGGCCGGTTGCGCCGGTCGCACGGTCGAAACCGGCTGTCGACGCGCAGGCCGAAACGGGCGTAGGGCTGCTCATCGAAGATCGTCGGCGCAGCCCATTCCTGGCGATCTTCGGGGGCCTCGATCGGAAGGCCGAAGACGGCTTCCTGGACTTCGCCGTTGGAGAAGCTCAACCATCCGCCGTGAAGCGGACCGCCGGTGGCGAGCAGGACCGCCTGGGCACGATAGACGCGCGGGCCTCCAGCGGTCGAGGCAACCGCGCCCGAAACGTGTCGGCCGGCGCTGCGTCCGTCGACCTCGCCGCGCGCCGACGGCCCCTCGATGACGTCGACACCCGCCTCCACGCCCAGCCGGTGAAGGGCGCGTTCAACACGAAGGCCGGGAAGGGAAGGCGGAAGGGTGGGGACTTCGAACAGCTCCACGCCGAGGGTCTCTTGGAGAGAAGCGAACACCTCCAAGGACCGATCGCGACCGAGGATGGCGGGAACCGCGAGGCGGCGCACGCCCCGCAGCCGAGGCTTCCAGGCGTCCGACAGCTCCCGACGATAGCCGTCGTCTTCCAGGCGCAGGGCGATATCTTGCGCGTAGAGATCGCGGGGAGCCGGAGATTCCGGAAGGGAAAGGTCGATGGTCCCGCGCACGTCCGCACCGCGGGCCTGCAGACCGGCGGCCGCCAGGGGCGCGGAGAAATCGCGCAATCCCGGAACCTGGCCGACGTGAATCGGCGACTGCTCGTCGAGCGAACCGGAGGCCATCGTGACCGGGGCGCCGGCGGTCGTGTGAACCGAGCCCAATGCCGTCGGCAGCCGCCAGGATCGATCCAGGCTCCCGACGTACGGCAGGCGAGCCGCACGCATCATTTCGAAGAAGGCCTCGAAGGCCGATTCGAGGGCAGCTAGCCCCGCCGCCTGCAGGGGATGGGAACGATCCAGGCGGCCGAGGGCGAAGCGAAGGTCGCCGTCCCGCCAGACATCGACGCAGCCGTGCGACAGAGCCAGGCCGCCGCGGCCTTCGGCGATGAGGCGGACGGCCGCGCCCCGCCGCGCTGCCAGGATGGCGGCGAACAGGCCGGTGAGGCCGGCCCCGATGACGAGCAGCGACCTGCTCATCCGTCCCCGTCCGAGGCGGCTTGCTCTGCTCCGAGAAGCTCGAGTTGGACTCGTCGCAGGACCTCGGCCTGGCGCAAGCCGCGCCCCCACGCGAGCGGCCGCAGACCGCGCCAGCGTTCCTGGACGAACGCCGCCAGTCCACCGTCGGCTGGCGGATCAGGAAGCAGGCTTGCCGCCAAGCCGGCGGCGCGGTAGGTGCAGAAGGCACCCTGGCAGGGCCCCATGCCAAGCCTCAGGTCGCGGCGTAAGTCATCCAGATCGGCCGATCCGCTATGGCGGAGGGCCGATTCGATGTCCGCTCGTGTGACCGCTTCGCACTCGCAGATCATGGCGTCGCCGGGCGACCCAGGCGTCGGTCGAAACCGGGACAGGCGTTCCCCCAAAGCGTAGTGGCGTCGCGTCTCGGCCGGGAGTGGGGTGCTGGCGGTCCGGCAGGGCTGGGCCGACTGGGTGAGGCCGGCGATCCGGTCGACCACGTCCTCCGCCATCTTGCGGTAGGTTGTCAGCTTCCCCCCGATGATACTCAGGAGCGCCGGGACCCCGTCGACGGTCTCGTGGTCGACGATGGCGTGAGCCCGCGGCAGCCCGCGCGTAGCGCCGCGCTCCGCCGGCGGCCGGTAGAGAGCGCGGATGCCGGACCATGCCCGCAGCGGCCGGTGACGGCGAAGCGTCGGGATCAGGACTTGCCCCTCGCTGAGCAGGAGATCGATCTCCCAGGGCTCCATCGCCAGATCGGAGGGCGAGCGCACCGGGACGTCGGTCGTGCCGAGGACGCAGACGGTGCCGACCGGAACGATGATGTCGCCGTCGTGCGGAGGCTTGCACCGATTGAGGACAGTGTGGGTCAGGCGCGAGGCCATAGCGACCATCGTCCCCTTGCCGAGGGCCAGAGGCAAGTGGGCACCGGCCATCCCGGCGACGCTTGCGGCGTACGGACCGGCGGCGTTCACGACGAACTGGGCCTCCAACTGGAAGGCCGAGGCGTCGGCGGACGAGACGATGCGGGCCAGCAGCCCGCGGCCGTGAGGGACAAGGCCCGAGACCCGGTGGCGGGTGAGCACCGTGCCGCCGGATTGAAGGACGCCGCGCGCCAGGGCGTGGAGGAGCTCGAAGGAGTCGAGAGCGGCATCCCGCACTTCGAAGACGCGCGCCAGGTGCGGGGTCAGGAGCGGCTCGCGGCGCAGCGCCGCCTCGGGGGGAATCTCGTCCACCGGGATGTCCAGCCGGCGACACGCGGCGAGCCACTCGGCGGCGTAGTCCGGTGAGTCGCTGGCGGTGCTGAGGAAGAGGCCTCCCGTCGGTTCGATCGCGTGCGGGATCACGCGCCGCAAGATCTCGTTCTCGCGCCGGCAGTCGAGCGCCGAGGGCGGGTCGCTCAGGACGTAGCGGCCGCCGCTGTGGAGCAGACCGTGGTAGCGGCCGGACGTCCCCTGCCCGAGATCACCCTGTTCGACGATCGTGACGGCCAGGCCGCGCAGGCAGGCATCCCAGGCGATGCCCAGCCCGGTGGCGCCGGCGCCGATGATCAGGACCTGGGTGGAACGGGTAGTCACAGCTCAGTGGCCAGTGGACAGTGATCAGTAATCAGTTCCGCGCAGCTAGGGCGATCCTGGTTCCCCGTCATCGACCTTGTATCGTCGCGGCTCGAAACCCGACCTTGCGACGACTGACCACTCGCCACTGACCACTCCTCACTGGCGCCGCGGCGGCCGGGTAGGTCGGTCGGCCTGTCGCACGCGCTCGAGGTCGCGAATGAACTCGAGCGTCGTCGCCGATTTCTCATAGCCGAGCGCCGTGAAGAAGGCGTTGGCTTCGGTGCGGATGACATCGGTATGCAGGAGCAATCGAGCACGGCCCGATTCGAGGGCCCACGTCTCGGCGGCGGCGATCAGGTGGCGGCCCACGCCGAGGCGGCGATAGACCTTGGCGATCAGAATCGCCACAACCTCGGCCGTGTCGCCAGCGGTCAGGTCGCGGGAGACGCGCAGGTGGGCGAAGCCGGCCAGATGCTCTCCGTCGAGTCCGATCAGCAGTCGATCCTCTTTGGGCAGGCTGGCCAGCCGGCTGCGTAGCCCTTCCATTTCGACGCGCACGCCGGCCTCGTGCAGCATCCCCTGCAGCATCACCAGATGGGGCTCGGGAGGGTGGCGGGTGCGGATGATTTGCAGATTCACGTCGGCCTCACGCGGCCGCGCCGGGCGCGGCCCAGCCGCGCGCCCGATCGACCGCCTCTTTCCATCGCGTGTACCGCTCGTCCCGTTCGGCGGAACTCATCGCTGGGTGGAACTCGCGCTCGAGCGTCCAGGTGCGCTGCAGGTCGTCGAGCGACGACCACACCCCGCAGGCCAGGCCGGCCAGCATCGCCGCGCCGAGCGCGGTCGTCTCACTCTGAGTGGGGCGCTGCACGATCGTCCCCAGGATATCGGCCTGCAGCTGCAGGAGCAAGTCGTTCGACGCCGCGCCGCCATCGACGCGCAGCGCCTGGAGCTCGAGGCCGGCATCGACGCGCATGGCCTCCAGCACGTCGCGGGTCTGGAAGGCGATCGCTTCCAGCGTCGCCCGGGCGAGGTGCGCCTTGGTCGTACCGCGGGTGAGGCCGACGATCGTCCCGCGGGCGTATGGGTCCCAGTAGGGGGCCCCCAGGCCGACCAGCGCCGGTACGAAATAGATCCCGCCGGAATCCGGGACGGACGCCGCCAGGGCCTCGACCTCGCGGGAGTCGCGCAGGATCCCCAGGCCGTCGCGCAGCCATTGGATAGCCGCGCCGGCGATGAAGACGCTCCCCTCCAGGGCGAAGGTCGCCGGGCCTGAAGGGCGCAGTTGCCAGGCGGCGGTCGTCAGCAGCCCGGACCGGGAGGGGATAGCTTGTTCCCCGGTGTTGAGCAGGAGGAAGCAGCCGGTGCCGTAGGTGTTCTTGGCCATGCCTGGGGAAAAGCACGATTGGCCAAAGAGGGCGGCCTGCTGGTCGCCGGCGACGCCGGCCAGGGGAATGGGCGCGCCGAAGACTTCGGCCGCGGTAGCACCGAGGATGCCACTGGAAGGGCCAACGGCCGGGAGAACCGCCGGCGGGATGTGCAAACGATCCAACAGGACGGGGTCCCAGGCTCCCGAGGCGAGGTTGAATAGCATCGTGCGCGAGGCGTTCGAGATGTCGGTGGCGTGGAGGGCGCCGCCCGTCAATCGCCACAGCAAGTAAGTGTCGATCGTGCCGAAGGCCAGGCGGCCTTGCTCGGCCAGGCGGCGTGCGCCCTCCACGTTTTCCAGGATCCAGGCGACCTTCGTCCCTGAAAAGTAGGCGTCGACCACCAGACCCGTTCGGCGTCGAATGTCTTCTTCCAGCCCGGCGGCCTTGAGCGAATCGCACATCGGGGCGGTGCGGCGGCATTGCCAGACAATGGCGTTGTACACCGGACGGCCGGTGGCACGATCCCATAGGACGGTCGTCTCGCGCTGGTTGGTGATGCCGATGGCGGCCACATCCTGGGCCCGGGCGCCGGCGGAGGCCAGCACCTGGCGCGCCGTCTCGATCTGGCTGGACCAGATCGCCTCCGGATCGTGCTCGACCCAGCCCGGGCGCGGGTAGATCTGCGGGAACTCCTTCTGCGCCGCGGCGACGGCTCGACCGCTCTCGTCGAAAAGGAGGCTGCGAGAGGAGGTCGTCCCCTGGTCGAGCGCGAGGAGGTAGCCCGGCATCACGCCCCCGGCAGGACGAGCAGGCTTCTGAAAAAGTCTGTTCCAACCTCACCCCCCGACCCCCCAGGAATACCCTCCCTCCCCGTGCAGGAATCTCCCGGGCAATGACCCGAAGCGGGTGCGGGGGGAGCCCCTTCGGGATGCTTCGCGAGGGTCAGGGGTGGGGGTTTGACGGCGTTCGCCATTTTGCAGCAACCTGCTAGCGCTGGCGCAGATAGACGCGGTCGTAGAACAGAGCGGCCAGGCCGGCGCCGACCACCGGACCGATAAAGTAGATGTACAGATCGGTGAAGTTGCCCATCGCCAGGGCCGGCCCGAAGCTGCGGGCGGGATTCATCGAGCCGCCGGTGAGGGGTCCGCCCATCAGGATGTCCATCCCGAGGACGAGGCCGATCGCCAGTGCTGCGCCGTTGGCGTTTCGGCCGGCGACAGCCGAGCCAAAGACGGCCGTCGCCAGGAAGAAGGTCAGAACAGCCTCGATGACGATGGCCTGGAACGCGGAAACCGTCGGGGCTGGCAGAGTCATCCCCAGGTTGCCCTGGGGTCCGATGAGGAAGAGGAGCAGGTACCCGGCGAGCGCCGCGCCCAGGAGCTGTGCCACCCAGTAGCGGACGGCGCGTAGCCAGGGGAAGCGCCCGGTCAAGGCAAGGCTGAAAGTGACGGCGGGATTGACGTGGGCGCCGGAGATGGCGCCCCACGCGTAGATGATGACGACCAGGGCCAGGGCATGGGCCAGGGCCACGCCCACTAGCCCGCCGCTCGAGTTGCCGGCGACGACCAGCGCGCCGCTTCCGGCGCCGATGAAGACGAGCGTAAAGGTCCCGACCAGCTCGGCCAATTCCTCACGAATGCTCACCGCGCCCTCCGATGGCGAATGATGGTGGAATTGTGCTCCGGCGGGCGGAGAAGTGCAAGCCGCAACCGGAATGGCACAGCGCTACTCCGGGCGGGTGAGCACGGCGCCTGCGAGAGATGGGTGCCCCGCCAGGAATGCCTTGCCCCCGATGGGCTTTCCGCCCGGTAGCTGAAGGCGCTCGAGTACAAGGAGACCATCTCCGGTCGCCATCGTTGGCCGGCCGTCGATCACGGAAATCGCCCCAGGGCGAGAGGATGGGCCGGTAACCACCCGCGCCTCGAGTACCCGCAGGGTTTCCTTGCCCCACAGAAGACGGGACCCGGGCCAAGGATCGAAGGCCCGCACCCGACGCTCCAGTTCGAAGGCGGTCTGCGCCGGATCGAGGGCAGAGTCCGCGCTCTTCAGCCGTGGCGCCGAGGTCGCCAGCCGGCTGTCCTGTTCGATGGGAGGCAACCTCCCGGAGACGTAAGCGGGGAGCGACTCAACGAGGAGCTGTGCGCCGATGTCGGCCAACTCGGCGGTCAGGGAGGCGCCGGTGTGGTCCGGGCGGATCGGCAGCGATCGCTGCGCCAGAATGGGACCGGTGTCGAGGCCTTCGTCCATCTTCATGATCGTCACGCCGGTCCGGGTGTCTCCATGGAGCAGGGCGTATTGGACCGGGCTCGCCCCGCGCCAACGAGGAAGCAGGGAGGCGTGCACGTTCAGGCACCCATGCCCCGGGAGCTGCAAGAGAGAAACAGGCAGGATCTGGCCGAACGCGGCGACGACGACCACCTCCGGATCCCAGGCGCGCAGTGCAGCCAGAACCTCGGGGGCCCGGATCTTCTCCGGCTGCAGGACCGGCAACCCGAGATCGGTGGCACAAACCTTGACGGGCGGAGGTTGAGGGCGGCGCCCCCGTCCGGCCGGACGGTCGGGCTGGGTGACAACCCCGGCGAGGTCGAAATGTCCTGCGAGGGCGCGCAGCGACGAGACGGCGAAAGGGGGTGTACCAAGGAAGACGATCCGCATGAACCCATCCTAGCATAGGGGGTCGGGGAGGGAGCAACGGCGCCGCCCCGCCGGGGTTACATAGGGTGGACTTGCGAACAGGGCGAGTGGGCGTACAATCTGCCCGTCCTCAAACCAGCATTCCTACACAAGGAGAGGGATCCATGACGACAATGAGCACACCCGAATCGACAAGCGATGATCGACTGTGGGCGGCCCTGGCCTACGTATTCTCCCCGATTGTCCCGATCATTCTCCTGCTCTGGGAGGAGAAAAAGATCCGGCCCTTCATCAAGGCGCACAACATGCAGGCGCTGGTGATGGGGATCATCCTTGTCGTGGTATCGACCTTCCTCTTCTGGACGGTCTGTGGCCCTCTCCTCCTTTGGCTGGTCATGCTCTATTGGGCATACCAGGCCTACCAGGGGAAGACGGTCAACATCCCGGTCGTGTCGGGCATGTTGAAGGGCAAGAGCTGAGAAGACCCGATCGTTGTCGGCCTTACGGGCCCGCGCCTGGCGGGCCCGTTTTGTTCTTGCAGGGGGTGTGACATTGCGGGGGGAATGGCGTCTGCCTGAGAATGCTGGCCCGGCACCTCCGCCGGGCTTCAGCCGAGTGGAGTGGGCGGTGCTGCGCAACCGCGGGGCGCGCGACGCGGACGATGCCGGACGCCTGCTCCACCCGGCGGGCGGCGCCGTCCACGACCCGCTGGCGCTGCGCGACATGGATCGCGCCCTGGCTCGGATTCACCGAGCGATCCAGCAGGGGGAGCGCGTTGTCGTCTACGGCGACTACGATGCCGACGGCCTGACGGCCGCCACGCTCCTGACGACGACTCTCGAATTGATGGGCGCTGACGTCTCGGCTTTCATCCCCAGCCGATTCGAAGAGGGCTACGGGTTGCAAGAGGAGGCCCTTGCCAAGCTGGGCCAGGAAGGCACGCGGCTGGTCATCTCTGTGGATTGTGGTGTGCGAGCCTTGGCGGAGGTCCAAGCTGCGCAACGCGGCGGCCTGGACGTGATCGTTACGGACCACCATGAGCCGGGAGCCGAGTTGCCGCCGGGGGTCGCCATCATCAATCCGAAGCGGGCGGACGACGTCTATCCGTTCAAGGAGCTTTCCGGTGTGGGCCTTGCGTTCAAGCTGGCGCAGGCGCTGATCGCCGGGAAAGTCTCGAACTGGATGGAAGGGGAGGCGCTGGCGTTGGTGGCGATCGGGACGATCGCCGACCTGGCACCGCTGACCGGAGAGAACCGCACGCTGGCCGCCCGCGGCCTCGATCAACTGCGGCGATCGCCGCCGGCGGGGGTCGCTGCGCTGATCGAAGTGGCGGGTTTGAAGGCGCCGCGTCTGACCGCGCGCGATGTCGGTTTCTCGATCGCGCCGCGGTTGAACGCCGTCGGGCGGCTGGGGAGCGCCACGGCGGCCTTTCGGCTGTTGCGGGCGACTTCGCTGGCGGAAGCGCAGCCGCTGGCGCAGAAGCTCGATCAGGCGAACCGGGAGCGCCAGGACAAGACCCGCGTCGTGCTGCAGCAGGCGCAGTCGAAGATGGAGGGTCTGGCGGAGGTGCCGCCGCTGATTTTCGACGCTGACGAGGCCTATGGCGAAGGGCTATTGGGCCCGGCGGCGGCCAAGTTGACGGAGGAATGGAATCGCCCGGCGGTGCTGGTTTCCTTGCGCGGCGATATCGGACGCGGCTCGGCGCGCAGCGTCGCCGGTTTCCACATCACGGAGGCACTGGAGGCCTGTGCGCCGCTGCTCGAGCGGTTCGGCGGCCACGCCGCGGCGGCGGGGTTTTCCGTGCGGGCGGAGAGGGTTGCGGCGTTGAAGGCGTGCCTGGAGCGACGGGCGCGGGAGCAGCTGGAGGCGCCGGGGGCGCCGCCGCCGCTGGAGATCGACGCGCTGGTCGAACCGCTTGAAGTCAATCGCAAGCTGGTGGACTTCCTCGACCGCCTCGAGCCGCTCGGCAGCGGATTCCCGGCGCCGCTTCTGGTCTGCTTGGGGATGACGGTGGTCGAGGCGAAGCCCGTCGGCCGCGATAAGGCCCACCTTCGCCTGGTGCTGCGCCATCGGGGACGCACGGTGGATGCCATCGCCTTCCGGGGCGGGAGCCGCCAGGCGACCATCGGCGCGCGGGTCGATCTCGCCTTCTACGCCGAGCGCGAGATGTACATGGGACTCGAGTCGGTGCGTTGGAATGTGCAGGACATCCGACCGGCCACAAACGCCTAGCCGGATGAGATTCGCCGCGCCAGTGTAGTCTCTCCCCTCTGTGACCCCCGGTCTACATTCCGCCTTCCAGACCCGTATCTCTTGGCCTCACCCCCTGCCCCCTCTCCGCCAAAAGCTTGAGAACCGGCGAAGTCACAAGGCGGAGAGGGGGAGTATCTCTTGAGGGGGTG
>CAYUWF010000008.1:30467-35357 GCA_964448245.1 uncultured Anaerolineaceae bacterium
GAGGGGGTGAGACGGTACTCTCCTGCTTGCGACAGACTGCGATGGGATGAGGGAGAATGCGGCTCCTGCCTAGTCCACGAAACGGTACTTGAGCAACGTCCAGACGGCGGCGAAGGCGTCTTTCATCCCGATCTTCTTCCCCTCCGAATACTCGCGCGGAGTGAACGAAATCGGCACCTCGTAAATGCGGATGTGGCGCTTGAGCAGCTTGGCCGTCACCTCGGGTTCGAAGTCGAAGCGGCGACAGCGCAGTGGGATAGCCTGGATCAGCTCGCGCCGGAAGACCTTGTAGCCGGTCTCCATGTCGGAGAGGATGCTGTTGTAGAGGACGTTGGTCATCAGCGTTAGCAGTTTATTGGCGACCATGTGCCAGAACATGGTCGTGCGGCGGGCGGCCCCGAGAAACCGTGAACCATAGACGACCTCGGCTCGTCCCTCCTCGATGGGCTTGAGCAGCGCCGGGTACTCGCGCGGATCGTACTCCAGGTCGGCATCCTGAATCAGCACCAGGTCGCCCCGCGCCGCCTCGATCCCGGCGCGTACCGCCGCCCCTTTGCCTATGTTGCGGGGCTGGAGCAGGAGCCGCAGGTTGGGGTGCCCCGGCGCCAGCTTCTCCAGGATCGCCCGCGTTCCGTCGGTGGAGCCGTCGTCCACGACGAGGATCTCGTGGGCGAGCCCGGTGGCGGCGACCTGCCCCAGAAGTTCCGTGATGGTGGCGGCTTCGTTGAAGACGGGGATGACGACGCTGAGCTTCATGGTCGACCGGTATTCTACCCGGCCGATGCTGTAGGAGACGAGCCCCAATTGCCCCGCCGCGGGCCCTCGGCTATAATGCGCCACGCGGCCCCCCCGGGGCCGCGGCGAGAAGCAGAGCGAGGTCGCGCCGATGTCCCTGCCTCGAACCGGAATCCGACCGGCCGCCCTCGATGGGGCCGAACCGACCACCTCCAATCTGCGCTTCCTGCCGGCGCCGATCAGCCGGGTGGAAGACACCGGCCTGTCGGCACTGGGGCTCCAGGATCTGGCGCTCAAGATCCTCTATTTCCGTGGCTACCTGACCGGGTTCAACGTGGCCGAGGCGATGGCCCTGCCGTTCGCCGGCCTGGTCGACAGCCTTCTCGAGTCGGTGAAGCGAGAAAAGTTCGTCGAAGTCAAGACCCAGGTTGGCTTCGGGGAAGGCTCCTACCAGTACGCCATCACCGGGGCCGGGATCGCCCGGGCGCGGGAGGCGCTGGAGCGCAGCCAGTACGCCGGGCCGGCGCCGGTGCCGATCTCGGTCTACAACGACTCGATCCGCCGCCAGAGCCGCGGCCGTCCGACCGTCCACCCGCGCGTGATGCGCCAGGCCCTGGCCGATCTGGTGCTGTCGGAACGCACCTTCAACCGCATCGGGCCGGCGGTCAACTCGGGCACGTCGATCTTCCTCTACGGCCCTCCGGGCAATGGCAAGACCTCGATTGCCCGCGCCATCGGCAACATGATCCTGCAGGAGGACATGTACATCCCCTTCGCGGTGGACATCGACGGGCAGGTAGTCAAGCTGTACGACACCGTCAACCACGTTTTGACACCCGACGATGAGTCGTCCGCCTCCGGCGCCGGGTCCTTGAAAGGCGGCGCCAAGACCGACGCCCGCTGGGTCAAGGTGCGGCGCCCGTTCATCATCGTCGGCGGCGAGCTGACGATGGCCGGGCTCGACCTGGTCTTCGACGACGTCAACAAATTCTACGAGGCCCCCTTTCAAATGAAGGCCAACGGGGGCGTTTTCCTCGTCGACGACTTCGGCCGTCAACAGGTGCGGCCGCGCGACCTGTTGAACCGATGGATCGTGCCCCTCGAGAACCGCATCGATTTCCTGACGCTGCATACCGGGCGCAAGATCGAGGTGCCGTTCGACGTAATGGTCGTCTTCTCCACCAACCTGCCACCGCGCGACCTAGTGGACGAGGCCTTCCTGCGCCGGCTGCGCCACAAGATCGAGATCGGCGATCCGTCGTACGAGGACTACCGGGGGATCTTCAAGCGCGTTTCCGAGAGCAAGGGCATCACCTACTCCGACAAGGGGCTGGCCTACCTGCTGCAGGAGTGGTACATCAAACGTAACCGCAAGATGCGCGCCTCGCATCCCCGCGACATGTGCGATCAACTACTCGACATCTCGCGCTACCTCAACGTCGAGCCCGAGATGAACAAAGATCTGCTGGACCGCGCGGCGGAGGCCTACTTCGTCGAGCTCTAGGAGGCTGCTGAAAAAGCCCGTTCCCACCATACCCCCCGACCTCCTCTCCGCCGACTGCGCCCGAGCACCAGCGGTTTCGTAGCGGAGAGGCCCTCCGCTTCGCTACGGGCGGCTCCGAGCGGGGCAGAAGCTCCGGGGAGTGGAGGAGCGAAGCTCCCCCAGGAAATACCCTGTCCTCCCCCTGTAGGAATCTCCAGGGCATGAGCCCAAACGCGTGCAGGGAGGGCCCCTTCCGGATGCCCCGCGAGGCCCAGGGCTGGGGGTTTGACGACAGTCGCCATTTTGCAGGAACCTGCTAGGGCGATGGACAACCGATCAGAATGGCTGGAGGCCTCCCGGCTGGTGATCGCTCACCGCGGGGCTTCGGCGGTGGCGCCCGAGAACACACTGGAGGCATTCGAGCTGGCGGCGGACCTTGGGGCCGAGGCGATCGAGCTGGACGCCAAGCTGAGTGCCGACGGCGAGGCGGTGGCCTTTCACGATCGCACGCTGGGGCGGACGACCGGGGCCCGGGGTACGCCCGGGGGCCGCACCCTGGCGGAATTGCGAGTTCTCGAGGCCGGAGCCTGGAAGGCGGAGGCCTACCGCGGCGTTCGGATCCCGACGCTTTCCGAAATCCTCGAAGCCGTCGGACGGCGCTTACTTGTGAACATCGAGCTCTCCGACTACTGGGCCCGCCAGGCCCGGCTGGTCGAACGCGTCGTGGCAGTCGTGCGCCGGCATCGTCTGGAACAGCGCGTCCTGTTTTCCTCCTTCCAATCGAGTGCGCTGGTGGCCGCTGAACGCCTGGCACCGGAAATCGCCCGCGGCCACCTCGTCGGCCCGACGTGGCTCGCCTATCGCGACCGCCCGTCGTTGCGGCGCGCCGAGGTCCAGGCGGAGCACCCCCACGAGTCGCTGGTCCTGCCGGAGAAGATCGCCTCGATCCACAAGGCCGGTAAGCGGGTGCACGTGTACACCGTCGATGATCCCGAAGTTATGCGCCGCATGTGGCAGTGGGGAGTGGATGGGTTGATCACGGACCTCCCCGATCTCGCCCGGCGGGCCCTGGATGAAAGATGACGCAGCAACCGATCGCGCCTCGTCGCTCTTCGTCGCGCTTCGTCGCGCTTCGCATCGCGCTTCGCATCCTGAAGAGGACCCCGAAGGGGGTAACCCGGGAGGGGCAGCCTGAAGGGGGCATGCCGGAGGGGACCGCGCCTAGCGTCCCGGAGGGGATCGACATCGCCGCGGCCGAACGGCGCATCCGGGGCCGCATCCTCGAGACTCCCTTGTTGGCGTGGCCGGCGGCCGGGATCTGGCTCAAATGCGAAAACGAGCAGCTGACCGGGTCTTTCAAGTTGCGGGGAGCGCTGAACAAGGTCCTGGGGCTCTCCAGCGCGCAATGGGCGCGCGGTCTGGTGGCGGCCTCGGCTGGGAACCACGGCATCGGCGTCGCGTTGGCGGCGACGATTGTCGGCGCCATCGCCACCGTGGTCGTGCCGCGCAATGTCGTGGAGCGGAAGCGGAGGGCGCTGGAAGGCCTGGGAGCGGAGGTGCGTCTGGCGCAGGGAGACTACGCCGTCGCCGAGCGCGAGGGTCGAGAGCTTGCCTCGGCGCGCGGCGCGGTGTGGGTCTCGCCCTACAACGACGCCGAGGTGATTGCCGGTCAGGGGACGCTCGGTCTGGAGCTGGCGCGGCAGCTGGGCGCATCCGGCGAAATGGGCGAGGTCGAGGTCTATGTCCCTGTCAGCGGAGGCGGGCTGGTGGCCGGGGTGGGGTTGGGCCTGCGTCTGGGGGGCGCTCGGGTGCGGCTCCTCGGAGTGCAGACGGAGAGCGCGCCCTACTTCCATCGCTACTTGCGCGGGGAGGATCCGGCGACGATCGTCGAACGGCCGACAATCGCCGATGGTTTGGCGGGCGCGGTCGAAGAAAGTTCGATTACCTGGAGCATGGTGCGGGACGTGGTGGAAGATGTCCTGCTCGTCAGCGAAGCTGACATCCGGGCGGCGCTCCGCCGAATCTATCGGGAGACGGGGATGCTGGTCGAGCCGTCGGCAGCCGTCGCCGTCGCAGCCTGCTTGCGGGGCGGCGCACGCCGCAGGATTGCCGTGCTCAGCGGCGGGAACGCGGACCCCCAGTTGCTGGAACGCCTGGGGGAAGACTGAGGCTTGGAGATCCGCGCCTCTGATCTGATGTGCGTGTGCATCGCTCGCCAGGTGCGCGACGGCGAGATCCTGGCCTAGGGCCTGGCGACGCCGCTGGTGGCCGCCGGCGATCTGCTGGCGTGGCCAACGCATGCCCGGCATGTCCACTTCGCCTCCGCCATCGGGCAGAGCCCGTGAGGGGGCCTATCGGTCTGGCTTGTGTGGAGGATCTGTGGCTGGCGCGTGCTCTGCGCCTTTACGGAGCCGTCTCTGCGGTGGCCGAGATGCTCCCGTGCGTCCGGCCCAAGGAGTATTCCGGCCGGGTCAGGCGGATGCGGGCGCGAGCCTCGCCGGCCGCCGTTTCGTCTTTCCGGAAGCCGCTGGATTCCCGATGTGACGACGATCTCCACCGACCTTCACCTATTTTAGGTTGCCGAAAAAGACCCTCATCCCACCTCACTCCCGGACCGCATCTCCGCGGACAGGCCCCGGGCGCGCGCGGCGCGGCGGGCGCAGGGGGAGCCC
>CAYUWF010000009.1:0-34675 GCA_964448245.1 uncultured Anaerolineaceae bacterium
GGGTCAGGCGGTTTCCAGAAGCGCGACGGCTTCGTCCGAGACGTGCAGCGTGGAGAAGACCTGCTGCATGTCGTCGAGGTCTTCCAGCGTTTCCACGACGCGCATCACCTGCATGGTCTGTCCGCTGGGGAGCTCGACGGTATTGTTCGGCAGCATGCGGACTCCGGCTTCATCGGCCTTCCATCCGGCCGCGTGGAGCACGTCATTGATGGCCTTGAATGCTTCGACCGGGGCGAAGATCTCGGTCGAATCTTCGCCAAAGACGACATCCTCGGCACCGGCCTCGACCGCCACCTCGAACACCTTTTCCCGATCGACCCCCAGCGCCGGGATCGAGAAGTAGGCGGCGCGGCGGAACTGCCAGGCGACGGCCCCGGCCTCGGCCATCGAGCCGCCGGCCTTCGTCAGGGTGTGGCGAAGCTCGGCGACCGTCCGATTGCGGTTGTCGGTGACGACTTCCATCATCACCGCCACCCCGTGGGGGGCATAGCCTTCATAGAGGATACGCTCGAAGGCGGCGGCGTCTTTATCCTCGCCGGTGCCGCGCTTGATGGCGCGCTCGACGTTGTCCTTCGGCATGTTGGCGGCCCGGGCGCGTTCGACGGCCAGTCGCAGCGCGAAATTCGCCTCCACGTCGCCTCCGCCCTCCCCCGCCGCCAGCGCGATCTCTCGCGCCAAGCGGGTGAACGTGTTGCCGCGCTTGGCGTCGTTGGCGGCTTTCTTGCGCTTGATGGTCGACCACTTGGAATGTCCGGACATGATACTCGCTGCCCCACCGGCGTCGCCGGTGAAGAGAGGATGGGGATGACGATGCGGGGATTATACCACCCGAGGTCCCGCGACGTCCCTGGCCACCCGAATTTCCTATTGTGGTCGATCTGCTCCTCCCGCGGGCTGCGGAAAAACTACCTCCGGCCTCACCCCCTACCCCCTCTCCGCGGACTGTGAGGCCAAGATCCGCAGCTACATGGCGGAGAGCCCTTCCAGGGTGCTTCGCGAGGGGTAGGAGGTCTGGGGGGTGGATGGCGGTCGACGTCTTTCCGCAAACTGATAGGCCCTTCCGCCCTGAGCGGAGGCCGCCCTGCACTTCTCCTGCTTTCCGCCGGTCTGCGGCCGAAGCCTGCCCTCCCGGAAGGACACCGGGACGGTGTGAGCGAAGCCGAAGGGTCGAAGGGCCCCATTGCGCGAGACCGGCTTTCCCCGACTGACGGGGCGACGACAAGGAAGATCCCTGGGCGCGCTTCGATATCATCCTGAGCGAAGCGAAGGACTGCGCCCCGGCTTCTCGCCAAGCTCGATGCCGGGCCTCCGCTCACGCTTCGACTTCGCTCAGCGCGTCGGGACCCAGCATCGCCCGCAGGGCGCGCAGCGTGTCGACACTCTGGCTGCGGTAGTGATTGTTGGCATACACCAACACGACTTCGGCCTGGTCGTCCAGACGGCTCAGCCGAGGCAGCCATTCCTTGAGCTCGTCCTCCCGGTAGGTGTAGTCGTAGCGCTCCCATGCCTGCTCATGCTCCCACCACTTCAAGGCATTGCGTCCATGGAAGCGGACATAGGCAACACGCCCCGTGGCTCGCGCCTCGGGAGGCATCAGGCCCTCGAGTCGCGGCTCGTCGACGCAGCAATAGCCCAGTCCGATCGCCTTCAGGCGCTCGAAGGTCGACTCCTGGACCCAGCTCTGCTGCCGGAACTCGACGACAACGTCGTGGTCGGCCAGCCCCTGGCGCAGGCGGCCGAGGTAGTCCCAGTTCTCACGGGTCGAGGGGAACGAATAGGGGAACTGCGCCAGGATGCACGCCAGCTTTTCGGCCTGGCGGAGCGGCTCGATCGATTCGACGAAGCCGGCGAAGTCCGGCTCGGTGCGCTCGTGAGTTAATCCGCCAAAGGCTTTGACGGCGAAAAGGAAACCTGGAGGGGTGCGCTCGATCCAGCCGACGACCGTCCGGCGGTCCGAAATCCGGTAGTAGGTGACGTTCAGTTCAACCGTGTCGAACTGGCGGGCGTAGTACGCGAGCCACTCGCGCTTCGGCAGTTCGGGCGGATAGAAGGCGCCGACCCAGTCATCGTAGGAAAACCCGGAGGTCCCCAGGCGGATCATGGGAGCAGAACCGCCGCCCCTTCCAGGCGGCTGTGGCGCAGGTCGGCCAGCGCCCGGTTGGCATCTTCCAGCGGGTAGACGGAGAAGGTCGGGCGCAGATCGAGTTCGGCTGCCAGGCGCAGGAAGTCCCGCCCGTCCTGGCGCGTGGCGTTGGCGACGGATCTCACCGTGCGTTCCCCGTAGAGGATCTCATACGGAATGGGAGGGATCGGAGAGAGATGGATGGCGTTAATCGCCAAAGTGCCTCCCGGGCGCAGGCGGCGGAGAATTGGCGGCACAAGGTCGCCGGAGGGCGCGAAGAGCACGGCCCGATCGAGCTCGGCGGGCGCCTCGTCCTCGATCCCGCCGGCCCAGGCCGCGCCAAGCCGAAGGGCTAATCTCCGGTGCGCCTCGGTCCGCGTGAAAACGAAAACGCGGCAGCCCCACGATCGCGCCACGGGCAGGGCCAGATGCGCGCTAGCGCCGAAACCGATCAGCCCCAAAGTCTCACCGGGGGCGAGCTCGGCCCGACGGAGCGAGCGGAAGCCGATGACGCCGGCGCAGAGCAGCGGCGCGGCCGCCTCATCGGCGAGTCCTTCGGGCAGGGCCAGGACGAAGTCGGCGGCGGCCACCAGGTGCTCGGCGAATCCTCCGTCGCGGTGGAATCCCGTGAAGCGCGCCGACCGGCACAGGTTCTCCTCCCCCCGCCTGCAAAAGTCGCACTCACCGCACGCCCAGCCGAGCCACGGCACTCCCACCCGCGTTCCCGCCGTGAGCGCCACTCCCTGCCCGGTGCCGACGACCTCGCCCACGACCTGGTGACCCGGCGTCAGCGGAAGCCGCGGCGCGGAGAGCTCCCCTTCGACAACGTGCAGGTCGGTGTGGCAGACGGCGCATGCCAGAACGCGCAGGAGGACCTCCCCCGCTCCGGGTTCGGGCACGGGCAGGTCCTCCCTGCGCAACGGGTATTGGTCGATCGGCCCGGATCGGGCCAGACGCTGGGCGCGCAACCCGTACTCCTCGGCGCCCGCAGGCGGGCTCAGCCGCCGGTCGTCTTCCCGGCGATATAGTCCTCGACCATCTGGCGGGCGACGTCGTCGTTAAACTGCTTGGGTGGGGCCTTCATGAAGTAGGCCGAAGGCGGCAGCAGCGGGCCCGACAAACCGCGATCGAGCGCCAGCTTGGCGCAACGCACGGCGTCGATTACCACGCCGGCCGAGTTCGGCGAATCCCACACTTCGAGCTTGAGCTCGAGATTGAGTGGCACATCCCCGAAGGTCGTACCCTCCATCCGGATGTAGCACCACTTGCGGTCGGTCAGCCACGGCACGTAGTCGCTCGGACCGACGTGGATGTTCTCCGGCGGTAGGCTGTAGGGCAGCTGGCTGGTGACGGCGTTGGTCTTCGAAATCTTCTTCGACTCGAGCCGGCCTCGGTCGAGCATGTTGTAGAAGTCCATGTTGCCGCCGAAGTTCAGCTGGTAGGTCCGATCTAAGTGCACGCCCCGATCGTTGAAGAGATTCGTCAGAACGCGGTGGGCGATGGTGGCGCCGACCTGACTCTTGATGTCGTCGCCGATGATCGGCAGACGTCGTTCGCGGAAACGGCCTGCCCAGTAGTCCGAGCTGGCGATGAAAACCGGGATGCAGTTCACGAAGGCGCAGCCCGCCTCGAGCACCTGCTCGGCGTACCACTTGGTCGCCATCTCCGAGCCGACCGGCAGGTAGTTGACGACGACGTCGGTCCGGGTCTGCTTGAGGATGCGGACGATATCGTCGGTCGGACCTTCGGCCTTCTCGACCACCGACGCCAGGTACGTCCCCAACCCGTCGTGGGTCATGCCGCGGTGGACGCGGAGGTTGAGCCGCGGCACCTCGGCGAACTGGATGGTGTTGTTGGGGTAGGCCAAGATCGCCTGGCTGAGGTCCTTCCCGACTTTGGTCTTGACCACATCGAAGGCGGCGCTGAACTCAATGTCGCGGATGTGGTAGCCGCCCATGTCGACGTGCATCAGGCCGGGGACGCCGTCGCCGGCCTTGGCGTTGCGGTAGTAGTGGACGCCCTGCACGAGCGACGAGGCGCAGTTGCCCACGCCGATGATCGCCACCCGCACCTTCTTCCTTGCTGCCATTCGGCCCTCCTCCGTTTTCACCCGGCCCGCCCTGTGGGCGGACTCGCCTATGCTAGAATCAACCGCCATGGTCGGTGCTGCCGATGCCCGTTGACCGGCCCACCTCCCCCCGCAAGCCGCACCATCTGGAGCGTCTGCTCGAGGTCAGCCGAACGCTGAGCTCGACCCACGACCTGCCGCAGCTGCTGCAGACCGTCGTCGACAGCGCCGCCGCCCTGACCCAGAGCGAAGCGGCCTCGATCCTGCTCTACGACCCGACCGCCGGGGAGCTGCGCTTTGAGGCCGCCTCTGGGGCGCCCCAGGGCGCCCTGAGCTCGCTCAGCGTTCCTCTCGACTCGAGCATCGCCGGCTGGGTTTTCACCCACACCCGCCCGATGGTCGTGCAAGATGCGTCGGCCGATCCGCGCGTCTATCGGCGGGTTGACAGCGCCCTGCAATTCACGACCCGTTCGATCCTGGGGGTGCCGCTGCTCGTCAAGCGGGAGGCCATCGGGGTCATCGAGGCCGTCAACAAGCATCCCAGCCGCAATTATACCGAAGACGACCTAGCCATCCTCGAGACCCTGGCGGCCCAAGCGGCGATCGCCATCGAGAACGCACGTCTCCTGATCAAGCTGCAGGAAGCCAACGCCGAGCTGACGCGTCTCGACCGGATGAAGTCGGATTTCATCGCCATCGCCTCCCACGAGCTGCGCACGCCGCTGGGGCTGATCCTCGGTCACGCCACCTTCCTCAAGGAAATCATCCCGGCCGACTACCAGGAGCAGATGGAAGTCATCATCCGCAGCGCCATGCGGCTGAAGTCGATCATCGAGGACATGTCGACGATCTCGCACAAGGAGGAGGGCCAGTCGCGGGTGCGGCGCGCCCCGTTCTCGCTGTCCAAGCAGGCGCAGGATATGGTCAACCGCTTCAAGGAGCCGGCCGCCGAGAAGCAGATCGAGATCGGCTGCGATGTCCCCAGCCAGGACCCGGTTGTCGTCAGCGGCGATCGCGACAAGATCGAGGTGGCCCTGAGCAACCTGATCCGCAACGCCCTGACCTTTACCGACCGGGGCGGCCAGATCGGCGTCAAGGTCGAAAGCGAAGGGGGCTACGCCCGGGTGTTTGTCGTCGACACCGGCATCGGCATCCCGGCCGGCGAGATCGATCATGTCTTCGAACGCTTCTACCAGGTGGAGTCGCACCTGACCCGCAAGCACGGCGGGATGGGCCTGGGTTTGTCGATCGCCAAGGCGATGATCGAAATGCACGGCGGCCAGATATGGTGCGAGAGCAAGGAAGGCATGGGGAGCCTGTTCTGTTTCATGGTCCCCATCGACGAGAAACAGGCAGCCGCCACGGCGAAGGTCTTCCGAACTGCGTAGTGGTGAGTGGTCAGTGGTGAGTGGTCAGCGGGGGCCCTGTCTGACCACTCACCACTGGCCACTGACCACTGAGTTGGCGGATCCTGTTATAATTCGCGCACTTCTCGGGGCGTGGCTCAGCCCGGCTAGAGCGCACGGTTCGGGTCCGTGAGGTCCCGGGTTCAAATCCCGGCGCCCCGACCAGCAGCAGCGGGACCTATCGGCCCGCTGCTTTTTCTCGCGGCCTGTACTTGGCCCACGATTGCCCCACCCCCCGCCCCTCGCGAAGCAGCCCTGTAGGCCTCCCCGCGGACGCGAATCCTCCTCACTGGAATGACCCTGCGGGGAGGGGGTGGTAGGGGCAACCCCCTCCACGTGCCTGTGAGCAACGTGACGCAGGAGTACAATCCCGAAGCCGAGGGTTCCTCGCAGCCTCGCCTCAGGAGCACCTCATGCCCCGAGTCATTCGATCCCCCCGCGGCACGCAGTTAACATGCAAGAACTGGTTGATCGAAGCCGCCTACCGGATGCTCCAAAATAACCTTGACCCTCAGGTGGCGGGTGATCCCGAGAATTTGATCGTCTATGGCGGCCGCGGCAAGGCCGCCCGCAACTGGGATTGCTTCGAGGCGATCCTCCGATCTCTCGAGAAGCTGGAGCCGGACGAGACTCTGTTGATCCAGTCCGGCAAGCCGGTCGCCGTCTTCCGCACCCACCCCGACGCCCCCCGCGTCCTGCTGGCCAACTCCAACATCGTGCCGGCCTGGGCGACGCAGGAGAATTTCGAACGCTACGAGGCCGCCGGCCTGATCATGTACGGCCAGATGACGGCCGGGAGCTGGATCTACATCGGCACCCAGGGGATCCTGCAGGGCACGTATGAGACGCTGGCCTCCCTGGCCCGGCTCAACGGCTGGCCCAGCTTAAAAGGGAAGCTCGTCGTCTCGGCCGGCCTGGGTGAGATGGGCGGCGCTCAGCCGCTGGCCGTCACGATGAACCAAGGCGTCGCCTTGATCGTCGAGGTCGATCGCGCCCGCGCCGAGCGCCGCCTTTCCCTGCGGCAGCTCGACCGCATCAGCACCGACCTGGAGGAGGCGATGTCGTGGGCGGAGGCGGCGCGCCAGGGGGGCGAACCCCTCTCCATCGGGCTGATCGCCAACGCCGCCCGCGTCCTGCCGGAGCTCGTCGTCCGAGGCGTGGTGCCGGACGTCGTCACCGATCAGACGTCGGCCCATGATCCGCTCTACGGCTACGTCCCGGATGGGCTGAGCCTCGAGCAAGCCGGCGCCCTGCGTCGCAGCGACCCCGACGGCTACGTCCGCCGGTCGATGGAGTCGATGGCGCGCCACGTGCAGGCGATGCTCGACCTGCGCAGCCGCGGGAGTATCGTCTTCGACTACGGCAACAACCTGCGCCAGCGCGCCTACGACCAGGGCGTGACCGAAGCCTTCAGCTATCCGGGATTCGTCCCGGCGTACATCCGGCCGCTGTTCTGCGAAGGCAAAGGGCCGTTCCGCTGGGTGGCCCTCTCCGGCGATCCGCGCGACCTGCTGCGGACGGACGAGGCGATTCTCGAGCTCTTCCCGGAGAACGACGGCCTGCGCCGCTGGATCCGGATGGCCCAGGAGAAAGTCGAGTTCCAGGGGTTGCCAGCGCGCATCTGCTGGCTCGGGTACGGCGAGCGCGCTCGCGCCGGCCTTCGGTTCAACGAGCTCGTCGCGAGCGGCGAGGTATCCGCGCCGATCGTGATCGGGCGCGACCATCTGGACGCCGGCTCGGTGGCCAGCCCCAATCGCGAGACGGAAGGGATGAAGGACGGATCCGATGCGATCGCCGACTGGCCGCTGCTCAATGCCCTGGTCAACGCCGTCGGCGGGGCGACGTGGGTCAGCCTTCATCACGGCGGAGGCGTCGGCATCGGCTACAGCATTCACGCCGGACAGGTCATCGTGGCCGACGGGACGCCCGAAGCCGCCCGCCGACTCGAACGTGTGCTGACGACGGATCCCGGAACGGGCGTGGTTCGCCACGCCGATGCCGGCTATCCCGAGGCCATCGCCTTCGCCCGCCAGCACGCCATCCTGATACCGATGCTGCCGCCGGAATGATCCGTGGCGGAACCCGTCTTGCGCTGCAAGACGGGTTCGTGGCCGGCCCGGAACTTGCACCTGCTCACTTGGAGGAACAACCTCCCGGAGGAGCCAGGTGTTCAAGCCCATCCCGATCAACCCGTTACGACAGCCGCATCCGGAACAGGAGCGGATCGACGCGGAATCGGCCCGCCTGCTGCGGGCAACGGCCCGTCCCCCGTCGGACATCCTGTCTTGGGGAACGGGCCCCGCCGCGCCACTCCCCCGCCCCGAGAAGAAGACCTCTCCCTAGGAGGCTGCTGAAAAAGCCCGTTCCCACATCACCCCCCGACCCCATGCGGAGCAGCCTATAGGGCCATTCCGCCGACAGCGCCCGAGCACGAGCGGTTTCGTGGCGGAGAGGCCCTCCGCTTCGCTACGGGCGGCTCCGCGCGGGGCAGAAGCTCTGGGGGGTGGGGGTTTGACGACGGTCGCCATTTTTCAGCAGCCTGCTAGCACCTTCACTCGCAAAGACAAGGGCGCGCCCCGCAAGCGGGGCGCGCCCTTTTGGGTTCCGCCGCAGACGTTGGGACCGCAGGCGCTCAGACCTCGGAGTTGTCCCCGGCGGGGAGCGCCTTGGCCGGCTCGCCGATGCCGCGCGGCTGCCACTTGGCCGGGTCGGCCCGCAGGCGATGCATCCCGCCTCCGCGGCTGTGCAATTCGTCGAAGCCCTCCGGCTTGATGTACATCCCTTCCCCGTCCAGCAGGCCGCTGACGCCCGATTGGCCCGGCTCCAGACGCTTGCCCTGACAGTAGCTGCACGTGGCCGAATCGTGGGGCGTGTACTCGATCGGTTCCTCGTAGGTGCTGATGTAGCCCTCGAAGTTGCGCATGACGATCTTGTGGTCCGAGGCGCTGACCTGGTAGTTGGGCATGAAGGGGATCTTTCCGCCCCCGCCCGGCGCATCGACGACGAAGGTCGGCACGGCATAGCCGGAGGTATGACCGCGCAGGCCCTCGATGATCTCGATCCCTTTGGCCACCGGGGTGCGGAAGTGTCCGGAGCCCTGGACCAGGTCGCATTGGTAAAGGTAGTACGGCCGCACCCGCATGCGCACCAGATCCTGGACGAGCTTGCGCTGGATGTGGACGCAGTCGTTGACGCCGGCCAGCAGGACCGACTGGTTGCCGAGCGGAATCCCCGCCCGGCTCATCCGATCGCAGGCCTGGGCGAGCTCGGCCGTGATCTCGTTGGGGTGATTGGTATGGATGTTGAGCCACAGCGGGTGGAAGCGCTGCAGCAAGTCACACAGCTCGTCGTCGATCCGCATCGGCAGGAAGACCGGGACGCGCGAGCCGATGCGGATGATTTCGATGTGGTCGATCGCCCTCAGTCGCTCGAGCAGTTCGGCCAGGATCTTCGGCGCCAGCACCAGCGGATCGCCGCCGGAGAGCAGCACATCGCGCACCTGCGGCGTCCGCTCCAGGTAGTCAATCTGCATCTCGAATTCGGCGCGCGAGAACTGTTCGGCGGGGTCGCCGACGATACGCGAGCGCGTGCAGTAGCGGCAGTAGGAAGCGCACTGCGTCGTCACCAGCATCAGGACCCGGTCGGGATAGCGGTGGACCAGACCCGGCACCGGCGAGTGGGCGTCCTCGGCCAGCGAATCCTCCATCATGGCGGTGAAGGGCTCGAGCTCGGCGGCCGTCGGGATGACTTGCAACCTAACCGGATCCTGGGGGTCGTCGGGGTCCATCAGCGAGATGAAGTAGGGGGTGATGTCGACCCGGAAGAGGTCAGTCGCCGCCAGAGCCTTCGACTCACTCGCCGTCAGCCGCAGGATCTGGCCGATCTCGTCGGGCGTGTTCAGGCGGTGGGAGAGTTGCCAGCGCCAGTTGTTCCACTGCTCATCGGGGACATCGGCATAGATCGGGGCCCGCCGAGAATTCGCCCACGTTTTCTTCATGGTCCGCTACCTCCCGCAACAAAGCCGATATGGGATTCTACCCCAAGGCAGTGTGCGCCCTCTGCGGAAGGCGGGCAGGGGCGGGTCTGGGACCCGCCCCTGCGATGTTCGACCCTGAGGGGACCTACTTCGCCCGGCGTTGGCTCGCCGAGCGGCGGCGGCCGGCCGCCCGCCCGACGCCTTGGCGGCGCTCCCAGACAGGCACCGACTCAGGTTCGGCCAGACTTGACGTCTGGACCGGTTCGGGGACCTCCATCCGTTCGAACGGAAGGCCGAAGCGCTCAGCCGCCAGGTAGAGGATCTCGGTGATCAAGTCGTCGTAGACCATCCCCTCGGCGGCGGCCATGATGCACAGATCGCTGATCAGGGGGTTCAGCCCGGGCAGCGTGTTGATCTCCATCAGGTACGGCCTGCCGTCCGCGCCCAGGCGCAGATCGACGCGGGATACGTCCGCCGCGCCGATCGCCTCCGCCCCTTGCATCGCCAGGTCGACCAACCGTGCTCTCATCCGCTCCGGAATGCGCGCCGGGCAGACGTAATCGGGCGCCCCCGTGACCCCGATGTCGTACGATTTGGCGTCGTGCCCGTAGACCCCGGGGGTCGACGAGATGTTGCTGTCGATCTCCATCACGGGGAAGATGTGATAACCGTTCTCGTCGTAGAGCCACGGGCGGCGGCGGCGCGAGGAATCGCCGCGGTTTCCGATGAAACCGACGGTGAACTCCCGCCCGGAGAGCAGGGTCTCCACCAGCGCCGGCTGGTGGTAGGCCGTCGTAATCCACTCGACGCGCCGCCGCAGGTCCGCCTCGTCGCGCACGACAGCGGCGGCGTCGATGCCCATGCCGGTGCCCTCGCGCGCCGGCTTGACGAAGAGCGGGAAGGCGAGACGTGGGTCGAGCGGCGCCTGCGCCGAGGAGAACTCCTGAAAAGCGGCCGTCGGCAGGCCGACGTCGCGCCAGATGTGTTTGGTGCGGGTCTTGTCGAGCGACAGGGCGTTGGCGACAACGCGGCTGGCGCTGTAGGGGATCCCGAGCATCTCGCACAGCGCCGGGACGTGCGCCTCGCGTCCGTCCCCGCCCATGCCTTCGGCGATGTTGAAGCAGATGTTCGGCCGCAGGCTGAGCAGGATCTCGGGGAGCGTGTTGTCCCCGCTGCACACGTGAACCCAGTGGCCGTCGGCCTCCAGGGCGCGTGCCAGCGATTCAATTGTCGCGGTTTTGTCGAACTCGGCGCCGG
This sequence comes from uncultured Anaerolineaceae bacterium, assembly GCA_964448245.1. Classification (GTDB taxonomy): domain Bacteria; phylum Chloroflexota; class Anaerolineae; order Anaerolineales; family E44-bin32; genus DATEVL01. The sequence continues at coordinate 10,830 of CAYUWF010000009.1, forward strand.
CATCCGGCGGAGCATCCAGCCCCAGGTCCACCTCGTCCTTCAGGTTGGCGACCAGGGCGATCCGCCACGGTCCAGCAGGACCGCCGGACCCAGGGGGCCTCCTTCGTTTCAAAGATTGTGCGTAGCGCATGTCGTCCTCCGCGTTGTCCGAGTTCTCGCCGGCCTCCGCAGGCCGGACGATCCCTTCATCCGGGCGAAGCCGCCAGATCGCCTTCGGCGCCGGAGTCCTCCACCAGGATTTCCGAGGCCGCCTCGGCAATCGGCTCGTCGAACGCCCAATCCACCTCGAGAGGCGTCAGTCCGATCACTTCCAGTTGCGTCCCGCATCCGGGACAGACCAGACGCTGACCGAGAGGCGGATCACGCCGCAGCTTGATCTCACGTCCGCAACTTCGACAGGTGACCTTGGCGACCGGCATCGACCTCTCCCCTCGCAGGCTTATACCCAACGGGTGCGCGATTATCCTGCAGAGCTTGTGCAATTCGCGTGCAGATCCGCCCCCCACATCTGGGGGGAGCAGCCCGGCGCGGAGGCCTTGACATCAATTGTGGTCGAGGGAGAAGAGGTAGCCGATTCCGGGAACGGTCTGGATGTAGACGGGCCGGTCCGGATCGGCCTCGATTTTCTTGCGCAGCCGGCTGATCAAGCCACGCACCAGATCTCGATCCCCCTCCCCGCTGTACCCCCACACCCGCTCGACGATGACCTCCGTCGGAAGCACTTGGCCGCGATTCGTCATGAGCAGGTACAGCAGGCGGAACTCGAGTTGGGTCAGGCGTCGCGGCACGGAGTCCGCCAGCCGGACGCTGCGTGTCGCCGGATCGAGGGCGATCTCATGCAGATCCAACGTCGGCACGGCGAAGGCCGCCGCCGCACCGGCGCGCCGCAGCACCGACTGGGCGTAGACCGCCAGGAGGAGCGGCGACACCGGGCGGGTCAGCACCAGGTCGACCCCGGTCCGCACCAGCGCCACGTGCATCGACTCGCTGACGTCGTCGAGCAGAACGATCAATGGCACTTCGGTCGCCGCGCGCAGCGCGGCGATGTCCTTGAGCATCGTCTGCCCCGGCTCGGCGCCGACCACGATCAAGTCGGCCGGGCGCTCGAGCCAGGTGGCAGTGACCTGCGCCACGTCGATGCTGGTCGAAACGGCCAGGCCGGCATGACGCAGAACGAAGGTCAGGATGTCGCGCTCGTCGGCGTCGACGGTGACGAGGATCGCCTGCATCGTCTCCCTTTACGATCGCGCCCGACTTCGGCGCGCAGGGCATTGTAGGCTAAGGCGTCGGCCTCTGCAATGCTGTCTTCGTCGTAAGGGTCGAGGGACGTCCTGCGCCCCGGCCTGCCCTTCCGGAGGGTGACGGTATCCCTTGCGCGATCCGGCCGGCGGGCCAGGGCATGGTTCTCAGGCGCCGCCTTCTCCATTCAGAAAGGCGATCAAGGACTCGATCTCTTCGGCGGACAGCTCGAGGTCGGGCATCTGGGCCCCGGCACGGACGGCGGCGGGATCGGCGAGCCAGCCGAGAAGGAAGGCAGGGTCATTGCTGTACTGGCTGAGATCGGGACCGATCGACAGGGCGAAAGACTCCGAGTCGACGAGGTCGCGGTTCATGTGACACACCACGCAGCCCTTGGCCAGGAACAGCGCCGCTCCTTGATCGTACGCCGACAGCGAGGCGGCTTCGGCGACGGTCACCGCAGGCGTGGACCGGGCCATCGAAGCCCCACCCACGACCGCCGCCACCGCGATGGCGACGCCGGAAAGCACAAACCGTCGGCGAAAAGCGAGGCCGATTCCAGCCACGGCCAGCGCTGCCGCGGCCAGGGCGATCGGAACGGGCGATGAAGCCGGCTCCGCCGCCGGCCGGGAGGCGGCCACGATGATCGGCGGCATGGGCTGCGGCTCGGGGCCAAACGCCCGGATGCTCCAGCTCCACTCACCGGCCGAGGGAAGAGTCAACTGCGCGGCATAGTGCCCGGCCCCCCCTCCCGGCGCGGCGTCCGAGCGAACGACCTCGCCCGTCGCCGGGTTCCGGGCTTCGACGGCCGGGACCGGGGCCAGATCCGAGAGCGGTGTCACCCCGTGCTGACGAACCGTGAAGCCGATAGTAAACGCCACCTCGGGGGCCACGCCTTCCGGCAGGGAGTCCAGCGTGATCACCGCCCAGCCCCCGGCAAGAGCCGGCACGGCTGTGCCTACCACCAGAGCGAGGTTCAACAGGGCGATCCCGATCAGTCTGCGTGCGTTCATTTCTCCCTCCTTTGGCTGAACCGCGATCTCACCTAAGCGACTCGGCGATGCGGATGGCCTCCGGCAGCGGTTGATCCGTCTCGAGACGATAGGTCGTATCCCCATCCTGCCACAGCAGGACATTTCCGCTGACGAGTGTGCGGAAGGCTGTCTCTCCGGTGCGCAGCAACAACGCGTGCGGGCCGACCAACCACAAAGCCCGCTGGTCTCCCACATGGGTCTCAAGGATCAGCCGCATGTTGCTCTTTCCGCCGAAGGCCCCGCTCCCGAGCGTGTAGAGCGCCAGATCGGCGCGTGTCGGATCGTCGGGGTCTAGCCACACCAACACCGCCAGCGGTTCATCGGCGGATTGCAGGAACGCCAGATCCGGCTCGCCGAGATCGTCCGGGTAGGTTGGCAGCCGGATGGCATCGCCCATCGCGCTACGGACGGCCTCCAGGCTGGTCCTTCCCTGAAGATCGAGGGGTGCTCGCAGCGCCGGCGTGGTCGTCGGCGATGGCGAGGCGACCGGCACGGTGGTCAGAGACGGCGTCGCCGTCGCCTGCTCAACGAAGATGCGAACAACGCCGAGCTGGATCACCCGGTAGAGCGCGGCGCGGGCCGTTGGGATGGCGAAGAGCGCCAGGCCGACCGCCAGGGCCAGCGCCGCCAGCGCCGCCGCCCACCCGAGCCTCGGCGCGGCGGGCCGGGCGGCGCGCCGCGTCATTTCCCTCCGCATGGCCGGCCACAGATCCGGCGTCGACGGGTAGATCACGCTCGAGGCGATCTCTTCGAGCCGCGTTTCCCAGGCGTTCCCTTTGGCCTCGCTCATTCTTCCAACGCCTGGCGCAGCGCCGGGTGATCTCGCTGCACCCTGTCCCGCAGCCGCGCCAGGGCGCGGCTCAAGCGCGATTTCACCGTCCCAACCGGCAACGAAAGGGCCTCACTGGTCTCCTCCAACGACAGGCCGAGGAAGAACCGGAGGTAGATCACCTGGCGATCCCGCTCGCGCATCCTCGCCACGATTCCTTGCAACTCCCCCGCCGCCTGCCCCAGCCCGTCCGCCGCAACGGCCGTGGCGCCGGCCGCCTCGATCTCGGCTTCCCCCTTCCATCTCTCGGTGGCTCGCACCCGCCGACTCCAGCCGCGCCACCGATTGCGCGCCAGGTTGCGCGCGATGCGCAGGAGCCACGGACGGAGCGGCCGCGCAACGTCGAAGCGATGGAACGAGCGAAACGCTCGAAGGAACGTCTCCTGCGCCACGTCCTCCGCCTCGGCCGCATCTCCGAGTAGCAGATAGGCGTAGCGAAAGACAGCCTCCCGATGGCGGCCGATGATGTCCTCCCACGCGGCACCCTCTCCACCGCGGGCGCTCAGAACGAGATCGGCTTCGGCCAGTGGGTCTCCGCGTTTGCTTCCATTTGAAGACATTACCCCGATCACCGGGGCAGGTTCCCTTCCGGACAGGCAATGGTGTGGCCCGAAGACGGGCCGCCTCGCCTCGCTTGCCCGTCTGGACAAGCGACGATCTTGGCGAAAAACCGCCTCGGCCGTCGCTTGGGAGGAAGGGCCTATTGTCCCGCGAATTGCCCGCCCTAGAATGTTGCTGTCGTTCCTTGACCAGCGGTCAATGTAGCGGCCGCCCCCGGGTCCGCCCCCCTCGGATCTGGGGGTGTTTTCTTTCGGGGAGCCTTCCCCTTCGTCCCGGAATGATCATCTCCTCTCGACTCCTTTCGGCGGGATTAACTTCGCCGGTCCATCGACCTACGCTCGTACGTACCCGATCGGCGAGGGCCGACGAAGTTGATTCTCGACGCCGCCTTCAAGAGCGATCTGGTCCAGGATGTCGTGGCGACGGGCCTGACCTTCGCCCTGTCCCTGGCCTGGTTGCGACTCGTGGACACTCTCGCCGGCAGGGGTCTGATCGAATCCCACGCCAGCCGTAAGATTATCCACATCGGGACCGGCCCGCTCTTTGTTTTGTGCTGGCTGCTGTTCAGCCAGGCGTCGACGGCGCGCTTCCTGGCGGCGCTCGTGCCGTTGGCCATCACGGCGCAGTTCGCCGCCGTCGGGCTGGGACGGATACAGGACGAGAAGGCGGTGAAGGCGATGACCCGCCGCGGCGACCGGCGCGAGATCCTGCGCGGCCCGTTGACCTACGGGCTGATCTTCGTGGTTTGCACGATCGTCTACTGGAGAACGACTCCGGTGGGAATCGTCACCCTGATGATCCTATGTGGCGGCGACGGCCTGGCGGATCTCGTCGGCCGGCGTTTCGGTCGTCGCAGGCTCCCCCACAATCCGGCCAAGTCCTGGGTCGGGTCGGGGGCGATGTTCCTGGGTGGTTACCTGCTGGCGGTAGCAATAGTGCCCGTCTTCCAGGGAAGGGGCATCTTCCAGCCCGCAGTGGCGATGGATGCGGCCGCCGTTGCCATCGCCTGGATCGCCATGGGCAGCGCGCTGGTCGAGTCGCTGCCTGTGGCGGATCTCGACAACCTGACGATCAGTGCCAGCGCCGTTCTGTTGGCCTTGCTGCCTCTCTGAGCCGAGGTTCAGGCCTCGGCGCTCGGACCGCGCTCCTGCCGCTTGGCGGCGCGCCATAACGAGTCGAGTTGGTCCAGGGCCAGATCGCCCAGCGACCGCCCAGCTTCCCCCGCCGCCGCCTCCATGTCGGAGAACCGCCTCCGGAAGCGGCGGTTCGTATCGCGCAGGGAAGCCTCCGGATCGACTCCCAGCCAGCGGGCATAGTTGACCACGGCGAAGAGCAGATCACCGAGCTCGGCCGCGCGCTGGCCGTCGCCGGGTGCCGCCTCCAGCTCAGCCCACTCCTCGTCTATTTTCGCTCTGACCCCATCGACGGAGCGCCAATCGAAACCGAGCCGGCCCGCCCGCGATTGGATTTCGAGAGCCTGGGCCAAGGCGGGAAGGGAGCGAGGGACGCCGTCGAGCGCCCCGCGGCCCTCCCCGGCCTCCTGGCGCTCGCCGGCCTTCAGGTGCTCCCAGTTGTGCAGCACCTGATCGACGTCGTGCACGACGAGATCGCCGAATACGTGCGGGTGACGACGGATGAGTTTCTCCTGGATCCCGGCGATGACGTCGGCCATCGAGAAGTCCTCGGCCTCGCCGGCGATCTGGGCCTGGAGCACGATCTGGAGCAGCAGATCCCCCAACTCTTCCTGCAGGGCGGCCGGTTCGCCGGAATCGATCGCCTCGAGCGTCTCATACGCCTCCTCGAGCAGATGCGGCCGCAGGCTCTCATGAGTCTGCTGGCGGTCCCACGGGCAGCCGTCCGGCGCACGCAGGTGAGCGATGGTTTCCTGGAGCGACTCAAACGCGGCGGAGTCGGCCCGCGCCGGAACCAGGACGGTGGTCGCAGAGGAGAATCGATCCCGCCGATCGAGCTCCTCCAGCGGGATCGATTCGACCGTGGCCTCGGGTGTCCCGGCAGCGTCGAGCACGAGCACCTTATGCTGCGGGGGGTACTGCGCCAGCAGCGTCAACTTGAGATCGGAGGCCACCAGGCGGGAGTAGACCTGGCCCAGAAGCGCCGGGCGATCGGGCGACAAGGGTGGAAAATGACACCGAGCGATCTCGGCCCCGTCCGCCACCTGCAGGCCATCGAGCGCATCGAGGCCGGCGAGGGCCAAGCAGGGTTCGAGGAAGCTCACCGCATGGAGAACCCGGACCGGCACCCCCTCGGCCCGCGCCGCCTTTAGGAGCATCGGCGTCGTGGCTTCGCCCACCATCGGGTCGCCGGGGACCGCATAGACGACATTCTCGCCAAGACGGCTGGCGGCAAGCACGCGGTCGACAATATGCTGGTAGACATCTTCAAAGGAATCGCTCGCGGTGTAGATCGAGTCGAAGGTCTCGCAGGGACGCTGCGCGGCAATCTCGCCGGCGGCAGGGTGCTCCTTCGTGCGCAGGAAGAGGACCGAGCCCTCTTCGATCGCCTGGGTCACCTCCCGCGTCAGCCCCGACGCGGCGCCAGGGCCCAGGCCCACGATCGTGATGCGGCCGGCCATCTCCACCTCCCATCGGACAAGCAAGCGAGGCCGGAGGTTTCGTCCCCGGCCTCGGCCCCGGCCTCGTTCGCCGTGGATAACTGCAGGTCTAGCGCTTGGTGTAGGTCGGGGCCTTGCGGGCCCGCTTCAGGCCCGGCTTCTTGCGTTCCTTGGCGCGGGCGTCGCGGGTGAAGAACCTGCCCGAGCGTAGCGCCGTCTGCATCTCCGGGTCCATCTTTAGCAGGGCCAGGGCCAGGCCGCGCCGGACGGCGCCCGACTGCCCGGTGATGCCCCCGCCGTTCACTTTGATGGAGATGTCGACCTTGTTCTCCATCCCGACGGCGCGCAGGGGAGCCGTAGCCAACTCAAGGTCGCCCTGGCGTGGGAAGTAGACGATTCCCTCTTTGCCGTTGACGACGATCTGGCCGGTCCCGGCGGTGACGCGCACGCGGGCCGAGCTCGTCTTCCTTCGTCCAACGCCTTCGTAATACTGGCTCATCCTGCTGACCTTTCCTGCCTGCCAAAGGGTCAGGCGCCTAACGGCACCGGCTTCTGCGCCAGGTGCGGGTGATCGGGTCCGGCGTACACGTGAAGCCGGCCCATCAGCCGCCGGCGCTGGCGGTTCTTGGGAAGCATCCCGCGCACTGCCAATTCGAGGACGCGTTCGGGATGCTTGGCGAACTGCTGGCGCATCGGGATGGCCTTCAACCCACTCGGAAACCCCGAAGCTCGATAGTAGACCTTGTCCTCCAGCCGCTTCCCGGTCACCGAGATCTTCTTGGCGTTGATGACGACCACATAGTCCCCCAGGTCAACGCCCGGGGTGTAGTCGGGGCGGGCCTTGCCGAGCAACACTTGCGCCACGCGGCTCGCCAGCCGGCCGAGATTCTGGCCGTCGGCGTCGACCAGCACCCAGCGCGAGGCCGTCGCGGCGCCTTTGGGATAGTACGTCTTCTGCACGCTTCCTGCTCCTGTCGGGACCGATTACGCGTCGGCCCGTTCTTCTTCGAATGTCACGGCCTCCAGGCACAATCCCCGTGCCGGGGCCAACGTTCCCTGCCATCGCCGTTCCGGGTGCGCCAGGTGCTCGGCGATCTTCTCCGCCGGCACCTTCCCCTGGCCGACGGCGATCAGCGCCGCCACCAGCCGCCGCACCATCCGGTAGAGGAAAGCGTCCGCCTCGATCAAGAACGAGGCGCCCCTCCCGTCTTCGACCCACTCCGCCCGCCGGACAATCCGGCGGGTGTGAGATCCGCGCCGGGGCGCCGTGCCGAACGCGCCGAAGTCATGCTCGCCGAGCAGAGTCCGGGCGGCTTCCCGCGTCATCGCCATATCGAGCTCGGGCCACACCCGCCAGGCGAAGCGCTCGGCCAACGGCTGGCGCAGCGGGGCGGCGACGATCCGATAGCGGTAGAGTCGCCAGCGGGCGGCGTAGCGCGGCTGAAATCCTGCCGGGGCCGGGCCGGTATGGACCACGGCCACGTCCTCGGGGAGAAGCGCATTCAAGGCCTGCGTCAGGCGCTCCACGCTCCCGCGCCACGCCAGGTCATAGGCGACCACCTGGCCGGCGGCGTGGACGCCGGTATCGGTGCGACCGGCGCCGCGCAGCGCACGATCACGCCATCCCAAGCGACGGAGCGCCTTCTCCACCTCGCCCTGCACCGTCGCGCGGCCCCACTGCCGCTGGAAACCGGCAAAGTGGGTGCCGTCGTAAGCAAGGATCGATTGGTAAGTTGCCACGTCCGCCATATTGTTCGTCATTGCGAGGCGCCCGGAGGGCGCCGTGGCTATCGCCTCCATGGGTGAGATTGCCACGCCGTCCCTCGAGATGCTCTGGACAGCTCGCAATGACGCCGGAGGCGGGCGCCTCGCCATAACCAGGGCGATGGCGCGGCGGACCTACTCTTCGACCAGCTCCAAATAGACCATGTCGGCCGCGTCGCCGTGACGCGGGCCGAGCTTGACCACTCGGGTATACCCGCCGGGGCGGGATTTGTAGCGCAGCGCGATTTCGTCGAAGAGCTTCTTGACCACTTGCGGGTCGTTCAACCGGGCGGCCGCCAGCCGACGGGCGGCGACCGTACGCGACTCGCCGGCGGCCACGCCGACCTTGGCGCGCGTGATCAGCCGTTCGGCTTCGTCGCGGATGGCGGCGGCCTTGGCCCGGGTCGTCTTGATCCGCTCGTGGCGGAAGAACTCCGTGACCATCGTGCGCCGCATCGCCGTGCGATGCCCGCGCGACCGTCCCAGCCTGTATCCGTAAACGCGATGCCTCATGGCGTATTCACTCCATGCCCGGGGCGGCCGGCTCGGCCTCCCCCATCGGCTCGCCCTCGCCTGGCGCGCTGGCCAGGTAGCCCTTCTCGACCAGCCGCTCGCGCAGCTCGTCCATACTCTTCTCGCCGAAGTTGCGGATCGACAGCATCGCGTCCTGCCCCTTCTCGAGCATGTCGAGCACTTCCCCGACGGTCGTGATGCCCGTGCGCTTGAGCGAGTTGAAGACGCGCACCGAGAGGTCGAGGTTCTCGATCGGAATGTCGTAGATCTCGCTGGCGGGGCGCGGCTGCTCCTCGCGGGCGGTCGCCGCCAGCAGGCTCTCCTCGGTCACCCCGGCGATGTCGCGCAGATGGGCGATCAGGATCTGGGCGCTGCGGCTGAGGGCGGCCTCTGGCTTGACCGCGCCGTCGGTCCAGACCTCGAGGATCAGCCGGTCGAAGTTCGTGTCCTGCCCGACGCGGGCCCGACCGACCTCGAAGTGCACACGGCGGACCGGGCTGAAGATGGCGTCGGTGGGCAGCTCCCCGATCGGCAGACGGCCGCGTTCGTCGGACGGCGAATAGCCGCGGCCGCGCTGCACGTTCATCTCCATCTCGAGATGGGCCTTCTCATCGTCCACGGTGAACAGGTAGAGCTCGGGGTTGACGATCTCGACCTCGGCCGGGGTCAGGATGTCAGCGGCGGTAACGACGCCTTCGCCGCGCACCTCCAGCCGGAGCCGGGCGGCATCGCCTTCGTGGAGGTGCAGGCGCAGCTGCTTGATGTTGAGCATGACCTGCAGGACGTCCTCGCGAACCCCCGGCAAATCGGAGAACTCGTGGGCGGCGTCGTTGAGGCGGATCGAGGTCACCGCCGCGCCCTCGAGCGACGAAAGCAGGATGCGGCGCAGGGCATTGCCCATCGTGATCCCGTAGCCGCGCTCGAGCGGGCTGATGACGAACTTCCCGTAGTTGCGCGCCACGGCCTCGCGTTCGATCTTCGGCATCACCATACTGGTGCTGAACACGGCTTCACCCTCCGGCGGGCACCCGCTAACGGGAGTAGAACTCGACGATCAACTGCTCGTTGAGGCTGGCGTCCACGTCCTGCCGCTCCGGGTCGTGCAGCACGGTGCCGCTCAGGCCCCGCACATCCCGCTCCAGCCAGCGCGGCGGCGTGCGCGTTTCGGCCAGATCGGCCAGCCCCGTGAAGTACGGCCGCTTGCGCGAGCTGCCGCGAACCTCGATCAGATCGCCGGTGCGCACGAGCACCGACGGCACGTCGGTCCGGCGGCCGTTGAGGTTGAAATGGCCGTGGGTGACGAGCAAACGGGCGTGGGCCCGGTTCTCGGCATAGCCCAGGCGGAAGACGACGTTGTCCAGCCGCTGCTCGAGAGTCATCAGCAGGTTCTGGCCGGTCATGCCGCGGCGCCGCAAGGCGTTTTGGTAGAAGCGGCGGAACTGGCGCTCGCTCGTCCCGTACAGACGGCGCGCCTTCTGCTTCGCCCGCAGCTGCCGGCTGAAGTCCGAGACGCGGCGCCGGCGGAACTGCGCGTCGCGGCCATGGTCGCCCGGGGGATAGCCGCGCTTCTCGAACGAGCACTTGGGCGTGAAACAACGCTGTCCCTTCAGGAAGAGCTTCTCGCCTTCCCGGCGGCACAGCTTGCACACGGGTCCTGTATATTTGGCCATGTTTCTCTTTCATCTCCCCGCAAGCTCCAAGCTCGCGGCGAGATTGATGGATTACATCCGGCGTTTCTTCGGAGGCCGGCAACCGTTGTGCGGGATGGGCGTGACGTCACTGATCAGGCGCACGCGTACCCCGGCCGACTGGACGGCGCGGATGGCGGCCTCGCGGCCGGGCCCGGGGCCTTTGACGAGGATATCGATTTCCTGCAACCCCAGATCGGAGGCGGCCGCCATCGTCTCCTGAGCGGCCATGCGGGCGGCGAAGGGCGTGCTCTTGCGTGAGCCCTTGAAACCCGCCTTCCCGGCCGATCCCGAAAGCAGGGCGTTTCCCTGCGTGTCGGTGATCGTCACAATCGTGTTGTTGAAGGTAGCGTGGATGTGCACCCGGCCATGGGCCAGGGTGCGCCGCGCCTTGCTCTTGCCGGCCCGACGTGTCGCCTTCGTCTTTCGAACCATTCGCCTCCGCCTTCCCTTTTCGACAGACCAGGCCGAGCAGCGCACTCACGCCGGGACCTTCGGCCGCGCAGGAGAGGAAACCCTGCTCCGTCTCGGCCCGGGCGCCGGCCCCCGGCCGTTACTTCTTCTTGGCGCCCCGTCGGCGGCCGCGCCCGGCGACGGTCTTCTTCGGCCCCTTGCGGGTGCGCGCGTTGGTGCGTGTGCGCTGGCCGCGCGCTGGCAGGTTGCGCCGGTGGCGCAGGCCGCGGTAGCTGCCGATATCGACCAGTCGCTTGATGCTCAGCTGCACTTCGCGGCGCAGTTCGCCTTCGACGGTGTAGTTTTGACCGATGTAGTCGCGCAGCCGCGTGATCTCGTCTTCGGTCAGGTCGCGCACGCGCGTTTCGGCACTGATCCCGGTCGCCGTCAGGGTCCGCCGGGCGCGCGTCGTGCCCACCCCATACAGGTAGGTCAACCCGACTTCGACCCGCTTTTCCCGCGGCAAATCGACGCCTTCGATTCTGGCCATGGCCTTATCCCTGCCGCTGCTTGTGCCGGGGGTTTTCGCAGATCACGTACACCCGGCCCTTACGGCGGACAACCCTGCATTTTGGGCAGCGCTTGCGCACCGACGAGCTGACTTTCATGAAGCGAGAACTCCCTCTTCCTCGGCCGGCCGAGGAAGGCCAGCAAAGAAGTGATTATACCAATCAGCGTGCGGTCCGTCCAGAAGCGGATTCTCGAGAGCCGACAGGATCCGCGGCCCGTCGGCCGTCACCGCTACGCTGTGCTCGAAATGGGCCGTGCGACGGCCGTCGCGCGAGACCACCGTCCAGCCGTCGTCCAGGACACGTGTCTCCGGGCGACCGGCGAGCACCATCGGTTCCAGGGCAATCGTCATCCCCGGCCGGAGCACCGGCCCCTTTCCCGCCACCCCGTAGTTCGGCACTTGCGGGTCCTCGTGCATCGCCCGCCCCACCCCATGGCCAGTATAGTCACGGGTGACGCTGAAGCCGCGCCCTTCCACCGCCTGCTGGATCGCCGCCGAGACGTCGCCCGTGCGGCGGCCGGCGACCATCATCCCCACGCCCGCCCACAGGCCGGCCAGCGTCGCCTGCATTAGACGCCACGCCTCCTCGGGAATCTCGCCCACCGGCACGGTGACTGCCGAATCACCGACGAACCCGTCCACGATGGCGCCGCAGTCGATGCTGACGATGTCACCTTCCCGCAGCCGTCGCTTGCCGGGGATCCCGTGCACCAGCTCCTCGTTGACACTGACCGTGGTCACCGCCGGGTACGGTGTCGGGCCGGGATAGCCGAGGAAAGCCGGCGTGGCGCCGTGCCGGCGCAGAACCTCGGCCGCCGCCTGATCGATTTCGGCCGTCGTCACGCCCGGTCGAATGACGGCCACGGCGGCCAGGAGCGCCTCGGCGTTGATCCGCCCGGCCTGGCGCATCAGCTCCAGCTCGGCGGCGTTCTTGATCTCGATGCCGCGACGCCAGGTCATGCCGGGACTCTCCGCTCGACCTCTCGGATCAACGCTTCCGTCACCTTCTCCACCGGCTGCTCCCCGTCAATCTCATACAGCAGCCCGCGTTCGCGATAGTGGTGTTCCACCGGCGCCGTCTGCGCTAGATAGATCTGGATGCGCTTCTCGACGGTCTCGGGCCGGTCGTCGTCCCGCTGGGCCAGCGGCGAGCCGTCGATATCGCACACGCCCGGTTGCGCCGGCGGATGGCTCTGGCTGTGATAGATGTGGCCGTGGGCGCGGCAGGTCCACCGGCCGGACAGGCGGCGCACCAGCGTCTCCGGGCGGACCCGGATATCGGCCACCATCCCCACGGCGGCCTGGCGTTTGGCCAACAGGCCCTCCAGGGCCTTGGCCTGAGGCACGGTACGCGGAAACCCATCGAGGACCGCACCCTGGCGGAACTCGGGGCGGGCCAACAGCTCGGCGATCATTTCAATCGTCACATCGTCCGGCACGAGCATTCCCTTGTCCAGGTAGGACTTGGCCAACTTCCCCAAGTCGCTCCCCGTCCCCACGTGATGCCGAAACAGGTCTCCGCTCGAGATATGCGGGATGCCCATCGCCTCAGACAGGCCTCTCGCCTGCGTTCCCTTCCCCGCCCCCGGTGGGCCGAACACAACGACGAAGCGGGCCATACGCCTCCGTCCTTAACGCACGAGCACGGCCGAGTCGTACCCGCGCAACTTGAGCTCGGCCTCGATCGACCGGTAGACGTCCCGCACGACGCCGACGACGATCAGCAGCCCGGCCGACGAGGTGGCCAACAGAGCCGGGTTTGAGCCGCTGCTGGGCAGGAGCAGGGTCAACAAGAACGGCAGGATGGCGATCAACCCCAGGAAGAGCGCCCCGGGCAGCGTGATCCGCCGCAACACGCGTGTCAGATACCTCTGGGTCGCCGCGCCGCGCGTCACCCCCGGGATCTGGGCGCCCGCCCGCTTCAGGTTCTCGCCGTAATTCTGCTGCTGGAAAAGCACGTCGGTATAGAAGAAGGTGAAGCCGACGACGAAGATGAAGTACAGCAGCCAGTAGGCCGACGAGGCCCCGCCGAAAGTCGCCTGAATCCAGACGGCGATGTTCTGCAGGACCTGGTACGGCGAGTCGATGAAGAACTGCGCCAACAACGCCGGCAGGGTGATCAGAGACTGGGCGAAGATCAGCGGGATCATGCCGGCCATGTTGACCATCAGCGGCAGCGTCCCCTTGACCGGCATGGACATCCGGTTGCCGACGCGCCGCCCCGGATACATCACCGGGACATAGCGCCGCCCTTCCTGGACGAACACGATGGCGACGATCGTCCCCAAGGTGACGATGATCAGGACGATGGCCAGAACCAGCCGGCTCTGCTCATCGGCCAGGATCCCCCGGAAATTGCTCGGCATGCGGGCGACGATCCCCGAGAAGATGATGATTGACAGGCCCTGGTTGCGCAGGCCGAACTCCGAGATCAGGTTCCCGAGCCAGATGGCGAACATCGTCCCGGCGGTCATGGTAATGACCATGGTGAAGGTCGACAGGTTAGGGCCGAAGGACACGTTCAGGATCGGCGTCGTGGCGAACTGCTGAAAGAGCTGGATCTGCCCGACGGCGTTGAGCGCCGCCATCGGTACGGCCAGGATGAACGTCCAGCGCTCCATCCACTTGCGCGCCTGGCGCGGGTCCTCTTGGCTCATCCGCTGCAGCGAAGGCACGATCGGCACGAGCAGCTGCAGGATGATCTGGGCCGTGATATACGGGTAGACGCCCATCGCCAGGATGGAGAAGTTGGACACCGTGCCGCCCGAGAGCAGATCGAGCAGGCTGAAGAGGGGCTGAACGGCGCCCTGCGTGTTGAAGAGCTGGAGCAGCGCCTCCCGGTTGACGTTGGGCACCGGGACATGGGCCGCGAAGCGGTAGATGACTATGATCAACGCCGTGATCAACAGGCGGTTGCGGATGTCCGGTGAGATCCACAGGAACCGCCAGGGCGACCGTCTCATGCTGACCTCCGCACAAGGCTTGCGCCGATCACAGCAGGAAAGCAAAGAGAGGTCGAGGGCCTTGCCCCGAGCCGAAGCGCCGAGCGCAGCGGGGCAGAAGCCGAGGGGCTCATCGCGCCAGAACCTCCACCGAACCGCCGGCGGCTTCGATCTTGGCCCGCGCTCCCCGGCTGATGCGGTGCACCTTCAGCCGCAGCGGCACCGACACGTCGCCGTAGCCGAGGACGACCACCGGCCAATCCGCCTCGCGCAGCAGGCCGGCCTTATCGAGCGCCTCAGGCGTGACCTCGCTCTCGGCGGCGAAGCCTTCCAGCCGCCCCAGGTTCACCTCGTTCCACTGGGCGCGCCGGATGTTGGTGAAGCCTCGTTTGAACGGCAGGCGCCGGAAGAACGGAACATTGCCGCCCTGCCGGAACAACTTGCCACCCGTCCCGGACCGAGCGCCTTCGCCCTTCGTCCCGCGGCCGGCGGTTTTGCCCTGGCCGGCGGCGATGCCGGTCCCGACGCGCTTGCGCCGCCGATGGGAACCGGGATGGGGCTTGAGATCATGGAGTTTCATCGATTACTCCTCGACGCGCACCAGGTGCCGCACGCGGGCCAGCATGCCCCGCAGCGTCGGCGAATCCGCCTGCTGCACCGTCTGGTGCATACGGCGCAGGCCCAGGGCGCGCACCGTTCCCTTCTGGCGTTTGGCATAGCCGATCGGGCTGCGGACCAGGGTGATGCGCAAGATCTTGCCCTTCGACTCAGGCATGGCGGCGGCGCTCCCAGAACGGCTTCAGGTCGTCGGCCTTCTTGCCGCGGTGGGCGGCCTCGTCCTCGACCCGCTTGAGCGACTGCAGGGCGTCGAGCGTGGCGGTGGCCACGTTCAGGACGTTGGCGCTTCCCAGCGACTTGGTCAGGATGTCGCGCACTCCGGCCGCCTCCAGGACGGCCCGCACGGCGCCGCCGGCGATGACCCCGGTGCCCGGCGAGGCCGGCTTGAGCATCACCCGGGCGCCGCCGTGCTTGGCGATGATCTCATGCGGGATGGTCGTCCCGGCCAGCGACACGCGTTGCATGGCATGCCGCGCCCGATCGGAAGCCTTGCGGATGGCCTCCGGCACACCCCGCGCCTTGCCCATGCCCAGGCCGACCTTGCCGCGGTTGTCGCCGACGACGACCGTCACGCGGAAGGAGAAACGCCGGCCGCCCTTGACGACCTTGGCCACCCGGGCGATGTCGATCACTCGCTCGTCGAGCTCATCGCGTTCATCCCCCCGATCACGGAAATCTCGTCTCACTGGCTGCCTCTCCCTTGCCGACCGCGCCTAGAAATCGAGGCCGGCTTGGCGGGCCGCTTCGGCCAGGGCGCGCACGCGCCCGTGGTAGCGGTAGCCGCCGCGATCGAATACCACCTGCTGGATCCCTTTGGCACGGGCCCGCTCGGCGATCAGCGTCCCGACCAGCTTGGCTTGCTCGGTCTTGCTCAGCCCTTCTGTGCGCGGGCGGACGTCGGGTTCAAGCGTCGAAGCCGAGACCACCGTCCGCCCGACGCCGTCGTCGATGACCTGGGCGTAGATCTCCGCCATGCTGCGGAACACGTTCAAGCGTGGCCGCTCGGCCGTCCCGGAGATCTTCTGGCGCACGCGCACCTGGCGGCGAGCCCGTGCGGCCCGGCGTGTGTGATGCCCCATGCCTTAGGTCACCTTCCCGGCCTTGCCGGCCTTGTGGCGGACGTGCTCGCCGACGTAGCGGATGCCCTTGCCCTTGTACGGTTCGGGCGGGCGGACCTTGCGGATGTCGGCCGCCACCTGCCCGACCAGTTCCTTGTCGCGGCCCAGCACCCGGATCTGCCGCAACTTGGTGTCGACATCGAACGAAATCCCCGCCGGCGGCGGGACGCGCACGGTATGCGAGAAGCCGACGTGCAGCACCAGGTCCTTGCCGTCCAGCTCCGGCCGATAGCCGACGCCCTCCACCTGCAGCTCACGGCTGAAGCCGTGGCTGACCCCGAGCACCATGTTGTTCAGCAGCGCCCGCGCCAGGCCGTGCAGCGCCCGCATGCGCGGTGCGTCCGACGGCCGGCTGACCCGCAGGGCCTTGCCGTCGCTGGCGATCGTCAATTCGGAAGGGAAGGCGCGGCTGAGCTCGCCCTTGGGCCCGCTCACCTTCACCCGGTTCCCGTCCACCCGGACGTCCACCCCGCTGGGGATGTCGACCGGCATACGCCCGATACGTGACACCTCAACCTCCTCCGCCTCCGGCACTCACCAGACCTGACACAGGACTTCCCCGCCGACGCCCAGCTGGCGGGCGCGCGAGCCGGTCATGACCCCCTTGGGGGTCGACATGATCGCCACCCCCATGCCGGAGCGGACCCACGGAATGTCGGTCTTGCCGGCGTAGATGCGCCGGCCTGGGCGGCTGACGCGCTTCAGCCCGTTGATGACCGGGTGGCGCTCGCGTCGCTCCCCGATGTACTTCAGGGTGAGGCGTAGCACCGGCTGGGGCTTGCCCTCCTGGCCGGCGACCTCGAAGTCCTTGATGAAGCCCTCTTCCTGGAGGATGCCGGCGATGGCCGCCTTCATCTTCGAAGAAGGCAGGGCGACGACGGGGTGGCCCGCCAGCATCGCGTTGCGGATGCGGGTCAACATATCGGCGATCGGATCGGTCACACTCATCAGCCTCTCTCCCTGCCCGCTACCAGCTGGCCTTACCCACGCCCGGGATCATGCCTTCCAGCGCCTGTTCACGGAAGCAGATGCGGCACATGGCGAAGCGCCGGATGTAGCCGCGCGGCCGGCCGCAAATGCGGCAGCGGTTGCGCACCTGCACCTTGTACTTGCGCCGGGTCTCCCGAACGATGATCGATGTCTTCGCCATGCTATTCAATCCTCCGAAACGGCATGCCCAGGAGCTGCAGCAGCCGACGCCCCTGTTCGTCGTCGGGGGCATTGGTCACCAAGGTCACTTCGAAGCCGCGGATCTTGTCGATCTTGTCGTAAGCGATCTCGGGAAAGATCAGCTGTTCGCTTATCCCCAGCGTGTAGTTGCCGCGGCCGTCGAAACTGTGAGGCGAGACGCCGCGGAAGTCGCGCGTGCGCGGCAGCGCCACATTCACCAGCCGGTCGAAAAACGACCACATCCGCTCGCCGCGCAGGGTGACCTTCAGGCCGATCGAGCGCCCCTCGCGCAAATTGAAATTGGAGATGCTCTTGCGCGCCCGCGTCACGACCGGCTTCTGGCCGGCGATGATCGTCACGTCGGCCACGGCCGAGTCGAGCGCCTTGGCGTTCTCCAGCGCCTCGCCCACCCCGACGTTGACCACGATCTTCTGCAGCCGCGGCACCTGCATCGGGCTGGCGACGTCGATTTCCTTCATCAGCGCCGGAGCGATCTCCCGGCGGTAGCGATCCTGCAAATAGTGACCCATGGCCTCGCGCATCCTGTCAGGAGTCGATCACCGAACCGCACTGCTTGCACACCCGCCGGGCATGCCCGTCGCTGCGCTGCACCGCTACCCGCACCACCTTGCCGCACTTGGGGCAGACGAGCATCACCTTGCCCTGGTTGAGCGGCGCCTCGAACTGAATGACGCCGGGGTTCATCGTGCGCCCGCCGGTCTGAATCTTGCGCTGGTGCTTCTTGCGCAAGTTGGCGCCCTGCACCACCAGCCGGTCTTCCTTGGGCAGTGTGCGCAGCACTTCGCCGCGCATGCCCTTGTCGCGCCCGCTGATGACCTCCACCGTATCGCCTTTCTTGATCTTCACGTCCTGCCCTCCGCCGCGCCGCCCCGGGCCGCTCCCGTCGGAACCCCTCGGCAGCCCCTCGAGTCGTCCATCGCGTTCTCTGCCTTCCTCATCCCGGCGGCCCTAGAGGACTTCCGGCGCCAGCGAGACGATCTTGGTGAAACCTTTGTCGCGCAGCTCACGCGCCACCGGGCCGAAGATGCGCGTGCCTCTGGGGTTGACCCCGTCGGCGTCCAGGATGACGGCGGCGTTGTCGTCGAAGCGAATGGTGGAGCCGTCCTCGCGCCGGTATTCCTTGGCCGTGCGGACGATGACCGCCTTGACGACGTCGCTCTTGTGCACCGCCCCGTGCGGCGTGGCCGACTTGACCGCCGCCACGACGACATCGCCGATCGTCCCGGTGCGGCGGCCGGAACCCCCCATAATGTTGATCACCAGCAGCTCCCGGCCGCCGGTGTTGTCGGCGACTTTGAGCCGGGTCTCGCGCTGGATCATCCCGCGACCCTCCTTCGGGCCCTTGTGGCAGGCGGCGGGATCCCCTCCGGGATGCTAAGCGCGATCATTCCGCCGCCTCACCCGGCAGGACCGGCTCGATGATCTCCTGGGCCACGACGGCCTCGGGCGCCCGCTGCAGGATCGTTTCGATCGCCCAGCGCTTGCGCTTGGAAATCGGCCGGCTCTCGACGATGCGCACCTCGTCCCCCGGCCGGCAACCCTGGTCGTCGTGCACCAGGTAGTGCTTGCTCTTGCGCACGACCTTCTGATAGAGCGGATGGCGGAAGCTCCGGTCGACGCGCACCGTGACCGTCTTCTGCAGCTTGGCGCGCGTCACCACGCCCGTCATCCGCCGGCGATTGTTGGTCATGCCTGCTCCTTCTCGCGCTCGTTTAGCACCGTTGCCAGCCGGGCGATTTCGCGCCGAGCCTGTCGCAGATCGGCCGTGTTCTTGAGCTGGCCAGTGGCCAACCGAAAACGCGCCTTAAAGTACTTCTCGCGGGCATCGTCCAGCTGGCGGCGGATCTCCTCGACGCTCAGCTCACGGATCTGGCTGGCCTTCACCCCGCGGCCCTCCTTCTGGTTCTTGTGCTAGGCCGCGGGGTCATCGGTCACCCGCTCCCACCCGCTCCAGGCGCTCAAGGAAGCGGGTCTTGATCGCCAACTTGTGCGACGCCAGGCGAAACGCTTCGCGGGCGTGGTCCTCCGGCAGGCCGGAGAGCTCGAACAGCACCCGCCCGGGCCGCACCACGGCCACGTAGTGGTCGACGGCGCCCTTGCCTTTGCCCATGCGCGTCTCGGCCGGCTTCTGCGTCACCGGTTTGTCCGGGAAGATCCGGATCCAGACCTTGCCGCGCCGCTTCATATAGCGCACCAGGGTACGCCGGGCGGCCTCGATCTGGCGGGCAGTGACCCATCCGGGCTCGAGCGCCTGCAACCCGAACTCCCCGAAGCTGATCTCCGCGCCGCGCCGGTCGAGACCCTTCATCCGGCCGCGCGACTGCTTGCGCCACTTGGCGCGCTTCGGCATCAACATCGTCGCACCTCAGACTCGGGCCGCCCGAGGGCCGCCCCGGCCCGCCTATTCGCTGACATACACGTCCATCGACTCGCCCTGCTCCATCGCCTCGGGCTTGACGTCGCCGCGATAAACCCACACCTTGACGCCGATCCGCCCGTGCGTCGTCAGGGCCTCGGCGCGGGCGAAGTCGATGTCGGCCCGCAGCGTCTGGGCCGGCACGCGGCCTTCGCGCATCCACTCGCGCCGCGCCATCTCGATGCCCGAGAGGCGGCCGGCGCACATCACCTTGATCCCCTGGGCGCCCTGGCGCATAGCCTGGGCCACTGCCCGCTGCATCGCCCGGCGGTGGCTGATGCGGCGCTCAAGCTGGCTAGCGATGTTCTCCGCCACCAGCCGCGCCTGCAGATCGGGGTCCTTGATCTCGTGGATGTCGAGCTTGATCTTGTTCCCGGTCAGTTCCTCGATCTGCCGCCGCACTTCCTTGACCGAGGCGCCCTTGCGCCCGAT
Organism: uncultured Anaerolineaceae bacterium; assembly: GCA_964448245.1. Lineage (GTDB taxonomy): Bacteria > Chloroflexota > Anaerolineae > Anaerolineales > E44-bin32 > DATEVL01. The sequence continues at coordinate 30,711 of CAYUWF010000009.1, forward strand.
CACAATCCCCGGCTTGGAGGTGTTGATCGTGACGTGGATGTTGTTCGGATAGCGCTCGATGTCGATCCCGGCAATCCCGGCCCGCGGCAACATCTTCGCCACCAGCAGGCGAATCGCCCGGTCTTCGTGCAATTGGGCGGCGTACTTCGAACGCCCGGCGAACCAGCGCGACGCCCACGGCTTGTTGATCTTCAGCCGAAACCCGATCGGATGGACCTTGCGTCCCATACCTGCTCCTTCTCTCAACCGGCGGCGCCGGGCCGCTCCTGCAGAATGACCGTGATGTGCGCCGCCCGGCGCAGGATCGGCTTAAAGCGGCCGCGCGCCCCGAAGCGGCGCCAGCGCCGCGTCGGTCCTTCATCGGCCCAGATCCGGGCGACGACCAAGTCGTCCGCATTCAAGCCGAAGTTCTGCTCGGCGTTGGCCATCGCCGACCGGATCACCTTCGATACCGGCCCGGCCGCCGACTTGGGGCTGAAGCGCAGGATCTCCAAGGCTTCCTTGGCCGGGCGACCGCGCACCTGGTCGACGACCAGGCGCACCTTCTGCGCCGAGGCGTGGACGTATCGCGCCGTGGCGCGGACGTCATGTTCGCCGGCCATGTTACTCGGCGGCCTCCGCTGGCGGCGTCGGAATCGTGGTGGTCGTCTTCTCGCGGCTGACGTGGCCGCGGAAGGTGCGGGTCGGGGCGAACTCACCCAACTTGTGCCCCACCATGTTCTCGGTGATGTAGATAGGCACGTGGCGCCGGCCGTCATGGACGGCCACGGTGTGCCCCACCATCTGCGGGAAAACCGTGCTGGCCCGGCTCCAGGTGCGGATGACTTTTTTCTCCCCGCGCTGGTTCATTTCCTCGATCTTCTTGAGGAGCTTGGGCTCAATGAACGGACCCTTCTTCAATGAACGCGACATCGTAGTAACCTCCCGGCCTGGCCGGCTCAGCCCTTGCGGCGGCGGCGCGAGCGGCGCCGCAGAATGTAGGGATCGGACTTCTTGTTGCGGCGGGTCCGGTAACCCAGGGTCGGCTTGCCCCAGGGCGACTTGGGCCCCGGCAAACCGATGGGCTGGCGGCCTTCGCCGCCGCCGTGCGGGTGATCACGGGGGCTCATGGCCGAGCCGCGCACGGTGGGGCGAATCCCCAGGTGACGCTTGCGGCCGGCCTTGCCCAGCTTGATGTTGCTGTGATCGGCGTTGCCAACCTCGCCGATCGTGGCATAGCAGGTCTGGCGGATGCGCCGGACTTCGCCCGACGGAAGTCGGAGGGCAGCGAAGGCGCCTTCCTTGCCCAGGAGCTGGGCCGCCGTGCCCGCCGAGCGCACCAACTGGCCGCCGCGGCCCTCTTGCATCTCGACGTTGTGCACCAGCGTCCCCAGCGGGATGTTGGCCAGCGGCAGGCTGTTCCCCGGACGGATCTCCGCCTCGGGCCCGGACAGGACCGTGTCGCCCACGCCCAGGCCGAGCGGCGCCACGATATAGCGCTTCTCGCCGTCGGCGTAGTGCAGCAGCGCCAGGCGCGCCGAGCGATTCGGGTCGTACTCGACCGCCGCCACCCGCGCCGGAATGCCGCGTTTGTTGCGCTTGAAGTCGACCAGGCGCAAGAAACGCCGGCTGCCGCCGCCGCGATGGTGGACCGTGACCCGACCGCGGGCATTCCGCCCGCCCTTGCGGCGGCGGAAACGAATCAGGGCGCGCTCGGGCTTGTCCTTCGTGATCTCTTCGAAGGTCGCCCCCGACATGCCGCGCCGCCCGGGCGAGGTGGGCTTGTAGTTCTTGACCGCCATCACTTCACCCCTTCAAAAACGTCGATCGACTGGCCTTCGGCCAGGGTCACGACGGCCTTTTTCATCGCACTGCGTCGCACTCGCAAGCGCCGACTGCGCGCCCGGCGCGTCCGCTTGGCCGGCAGGATGATCACGTTCACCCGTTCGACTGAAACGCCGAAGAGCGTCTCGACAGCGTCCTTGATCTGCGCCTTGTTGGCCGAGACCCGCACCTCGAAGGTGTACTGGTTGAGCTTGGTGCTCTGATAGTTCGATTTCTCCGTCACCAGCGGCCGGCGCAGCACATCGAAGAGCGTGGTCATGGCCGTGCCTCTTCGCCCAGATAAGACTGGATCACTTCGAGCGCGCCCAAGGGAAGCAGCAGGCGGTCGAAGCCCAGGATGTCGCGAATGTTCAGGTACTGCGCCCGCAAGGTCTTGGCCTGGGACAGGTTGCGGATCGAGCGCTCGACGTTCTCATCGGCCGCCGCCAGGACAATCAGCGCCGTCCCGGCCCCGACCAGCCCGCGCAGGGCCTTGGCCATCTCGCCCGTCTTGGGCGTCGGCAGGGTCATGGCATCGACGACAACGATCTCGGACTGCGCCGCCTTGGCCGAGAGCGCCGAGCGCAGCGCCGCCCGCCGCATCTTGCGCGGCATGCGCAACGTGTAACCGTGCGGCTTCGGCGTATGCGCCCCCCCGCCGCCGACCCAGATCGGCGAGCGCGTCGACCCGTGCCGGGCGCGCCCGGTACCCTTCTGCTTCCACGGCTTGCGTCCGCCCCCCGAGACCTCGCCGCGGCTCTTGGTCGAATGCGTCCCGAGGCGGGCGTTGGCCTGCTGGCGGACAAGGGCCTGATGCATCAAGTCGGGCTTGATCGGGGCTTCGAAGATCGAAGCCGGGAGCTCGGTCGTACTGACCTTTTTCCCTTCCAGGTTGACGACATCGACTCTCATCACCGTCGCTCCCGCGCTACTGCTTGCGCGCTTCCTTCAAAACGACCACCGCGCCGCGCGGTCCGGGGACGCTGCCCACGACCCCGATCAGGTTGTGCTCGGCATCGACGAGCTGCACCCGCAGATTCTGCGATGTAACGCGCGCGTCCCCCATGTGGCCGGGGCCGCGCGAGCCCTTGTAGACCCGGCCGGGCGTCGTCGTCGAGCTGCGCGAGCCCGGCGCCCGCTGACGGTCGGACTGGCCGTGCGTCGCGGGCCCGCCGCTGAATCCGTGCCGGCGCATCCCGCCCTGGAAACCCTTGCCCTTGCTGGTCGAGACGACATCTACCCGGTCGCCGGGGGTGAAAACCTCGACCGTCACCCGGTCGCCTTCCTTGACCTCGCCGGGGGTCTTGACGCGGAACTCGCGCAGGAAGCGCAGGGCCGGCAGGTCGTGGCGCTTGAGGTGGCCGAGCTGACCGCCGGTCAGACGCTTGGCGGGCCCTTCGCCGAAGCCGAGCTGGACGGCCTGATAGCCGTCGCGGTCCGGGCGTCGGATCTGGGTAACAAAACATGGCCCGGCTTCGATCAAGGTCACCGGGTGCACGGCACCCGCCTCGTCGAAGACCTGGGTCATGCCAAGCTTCTTGCCGATGAGCCCTTTCATCCGTTTTCTCCTGGCGACATCTTGACGGGACTGTCAGCCTCGGCCCGGCTGCATCATCCCCGATCGCAGGACAGTCACCGTGGAGGTAGAGGGCCCTGAGCGCCCACCGCCCGCCACGCTCTTGTCCTGCCTCTCTAGCTTCACCTGCACTTGCGCCGGAGCGCAGCGCAGGTGCAAGTGTCAGCTGTCCGCCGTCAGCCCTCGGCTGTCAGTTTTGGCTGAAAGCTGAGGGCTGACTGCTGACCGCTACTAGAGCGTGATCTCGATGTCCACTCCTGCCGGCAAATTGAGCCGCATCAAGGTATCGATCGTCTTCGAATCGGGCTCGAGCACGTCGATCAACCGCTTGTGCGTGCGGATCTCGAAATGCTCGTGGGTGTCCTTGTCGATGAACGGCGAGCGGCGCACCGTGAAGCGCTCGATGCGCGTCGGCAGAGGCACCGGTCCGACGACCTTGGCCCCCGTGCGCTCGGCCGTCTCGACGATACGCTGCGCCGACTGGTCGAGCACGCGGTGATCGTAGGCCTTGAGTCGGATGCGGATCTTCTGCTTCGCCATGCCTGTCTTACTCCAGGATCTCGGTGATGACGCCGGCCCCGACCGT
>CAYUWF010000010.1:0-16849 GCA_964448245.1 uncultured Anaerolineaceae bacterium
CCGCCGGCGGGAAGGGTTATCTGATCTTCGGGAGGGGGATTATACCCTTCGAGCCAGCGGCGACCAGCGCGATCGCCCGAAAAAGATGTCTGCCCGCGCTCGGCCCGATCGAGGGTGACAACCCGCCCTGCCAATGACGCCAATGCACACGCGCGTTTGAGAGCGCTTCCGCGTAGGATGCAGGAGGTGCAGGGGCGAGGGCCCGCTCTTTCCGCGCGCCCGATTCCCACAGCTCCCCTTGGAGGACTCATGGACACGAGAACTCGCAGCGCAGCCGTCGGGGGCGCGCTCTTGATCGTGCTTGGCGCACTCCTGGTCCTGATTCAGGTCAATCCAGAATGGCGAGGCTGGCTGGGATTCCGTCCGCGGTGCCGGAGGGGACGCCCGTGCGCTTGAGGGCTTCGACGTTGGGCGGCGGTGTACAGGTCCCTCCCGTATACCAGAAGATCAACGGCACCTACCTGTCACCCGGCTTTTCCGCCGGCGAACACATCGAGATCGAGGCGAGTCTGGTGTTCGGGACGATCACGGTCACCGAGCAGTAGGCGAGGGTCTCTCTCGACCCGCGAAGGAAAGGAACCGCCCGGAGAGAGCTCCGGGCGGTGTTCATTCGTGAGAGACGAGCTTCCCGGAAGCTTTCGGAGGCTGGGGGTCGAGGATTCGAACCTCGGCATACGGATTCAGAGTCCGCTGTCCTACCACTAGACGAACCCCCAGAGCGACGGCATTCTACCACGCACGTTAGGCGCGTTCGGATTCAGGCGGCGGCCGCCGCGCGCAGCGCGCGCACGGCCCCTTCCAGGCGCGCCAGGCATCGCTCGCGGCCGACGACCTCCATCGTCTCGAAGAGGGGCGGGCTCACGGCCTGGCCGGTGATGGCCATGCGGATCGGACTGAAAAGCCCGCCGGCGGAGAGGCCGGCGCCCTCGGCCAGCGCCCGCAGGGGAGCCTCGATCGCCTCGGCTCGCCACTCGGCGACGGCAGCGGCCAGGTCGTGGGCGCGCTGGAGCAGGTCGGCCGACTCGGACAGGCCGCGCCCGCCGACGATCAGCGCCGCTGCTTCCGGTTCGACGCGCTCGCGGAAGAAGAAGCCGGCCATCTCGACGGCTTCTTCCAGCGTCCGGATGCGTTCTTGAAGGAGAGGGACGACGCGCGCCAGGCTGGTTTCGTCGACGGCCAGCCCGGCCTGCTGGAACAGTGGCAGCAGCCGGCGGGTGAGGTCGGGCGGCGGCAGCGCGCGCATGTGAATCCCGTTGAAATGGTCGAGCTTGGTGAAGTTCACGGCCGCCGGGCTGGGATGTAGCCGCTCCAGCGAAAACCGGTCGACCAGGTCCGGCAGGGTGAAGACCTCGGTGTGGTCGTCGTAGGACCAGCCCATCAGGGCCAGCCAGTTGACGACGCCCTCCGGCAGGTAGCCGAGATCGCGCAAGTCGAGCGGGTAGATCGACAGGGCGCCGCCCTTGGGATCCACGGCATGGCGCTTGCTCATCTTGCCCTTGCCACTGGGGTTGAGAAAGACCGAGAGATGCACCCACACCGGCTCGGCCCAGCCAAAGGCCCGCACTACCAGCGCATGCAGTGGAAATGTCGGGAGCCACTCCGAGCTGCGCAGGACGTGGGAGATCTGCATCAGGTGATCGTCGACCATCGCCGCCAGGTGATAGACCGGCAGCCCATCGGACTTGAGCAGGACGTAGTCGTCGATCGTGGCGTTCTCGACGGTGATCGGCCCGCGCAGCAGATCGACGGCGGTGGTCGTGCCTTCCCGCGGGGTGCGGAAGCGGATGACGGCCGACTCGCCTTGCTCCACCCGCGCCCGCGCCTCGGACGGCGCCAGCTGGCGGCAGCGGCCGTCGTAGCGCGGCGGCTCTTTGCGCTTCTGCTGGTCCTGGCGCATCTGGGCCAGCCGGTCCGGCGAACAGAAGCAGGTGTAACCGTGGTCTGTGGCAAGCAGGTCGAGGGCGTGGTGCTGGTAGATCGCCCGGCGCTCCGACTGGCGATAGGGTCCGAACGGCCCGCCGACATCCGGCCCTTCGTCCCACGCCAGGCCGAACCAGCGCAGACTGTCGAGGATCTCCTGCTCGGCGCCCGGCACGTAGCGTTTGGCGTCGGTGTCTTCGATGCGCAGGATGAACTGGCCGCCCGTCTGCCGCGCCAGCAGGTAGTCGTACAGCGCCGTGCGGGCCCCGCCGATGTGCGTGCGGCCGGTGGGGGAGGGGGCGAAGCGGGTGCGGGCAGGTGCGCTCATGGGTCAGAGGTCGATGACTTTGTGGCGCAGGGTGACGCTTTCGACGAGGCCGATGGCGAACAGGTTGGCGGCCAGCGCCGATCCGCCGTAGCTGAAGAACGGAAGCGGCACGCCCGAAACCGGGATCAGGTTGAGGTTCATACCGATGTTGAAGGCCGAAGTGAACAGGAGCAGCGTCGCGACGCCGTAGGCCAGCAGGGCGCCGAACGGATCGCGCGCGTGGCGCGCCACCCGCAGGCAGCGCAGCAGGACGAAGGCCAGCACCGCCAGCAGCGCCACCCCTCCTACGAAACCGAACTCCTGCGCCATGGCGGAGAAGATGAAATCGGTGTGGCGCACTTTGAGGAAGCGCAATTGCACCTGCGTGCCGTGGCCGTAGCCCTGGCCGAACAGGCCGCCGGAGCCGATGGCGATGCGTGCCTGCAGGACGTTGTACGTCTCGCCGAACCGTGCCTCCGGATTGGGGAAGAGGAACGAGGCCACCCGCGCCTGCTGGTAGCCGGCGAGCAGCGGCCAGGCCAGCAGCACCACCAGGACGGTGGCGCCCACCAGCACCGCCAGGCGGCGCAGCGGGACTCCGGCCGCCCAGATCAGCGTCGTCCAGATGATCCCCAGGTCAATGACCGTGCTGAGGTCGGGCTGCAGGAAGAGCAGCACCGCCGGCAAGGCGACCAGGCCCAGGCTGCGCAGCACCACTTGCCAGCGGCCGATCTCGTGCTGGTGCCGCGAAAAGAAATCGGCCAGCACCAGGATCATGATGACCTTGGAGACCTCCGACGGCTGGACGTAGGCGATGCCGAGGTTGAACCAGCGCGCCGCGCCGAAGCCGACGAAGCCGGCCAGCAGCACCATCCCCAGCAGGCCGATGACGACCACGTACAGCGGGCGGGCGACGGCCGACCAGATGCGGTAGTCGACGGCCGCTGTCACCAGGACGATGGCCATGCCGATGACGGCGTAGATCGACTGGCGCGGCACGGTCTCCGACAGGTTCTCGTTCCCGGCGATCGCCGAGCGGATCATGGCCACCCCGGCGATCGTCAGAACGACGACGGCCGCCAGGAGCCAGACATCGAAATGCCGCCACAGACGAGCCGAAGCCTGCATGCGGATCTAGTTGAGCGGACGTCGACGGGCGCGCGGTGGGGCCAGGGGGATATCGGCCACCAGGCGCTGTTGGTTGCGGTCGCGGGTCAGGGAGATCTGGACGCTGCGGGGATCGATCTCGATGTGCCGGGAGAGGACCTGGATCAGGTCGTCCTTCAACGCCTCCAGCTTGCCCGGCGGGAAGTCGGCCCGGTCGTGGACCAGAACGAACTGGAGACGGCTCTTGGCCGCCTCGGCGCTGCCCGACTCGCGGCGCAGCCGTTGCAGGAAGTTCATGCCTGCCCTCCCGGGCGCACCAGGCGCGCCAGGCGGCCAAACAGGCCGTCGCCCGATTCGATGTCCTCGAAGGGGACCGTTTCACCGTTGAGGCGGCGGGCGATGTCGCGGAACGCCCGGCCGGCGCGGCTCTTGCCATCCAGCGCCGCCGGCGCGCCGTGGTTCGACGCCACCAGGACCGCGTCGTCTTCGGGCACCACCCCGATCAATTCGATGGCGAGCACCTCGAGGACATCGGCCGTGGCCAACATGTCGCCCCGCCGCACCATCTCGGGTTTGATGCGGTTGAGCACCAGCTTGGGCGGCCCTTTCTCCTCGGCCTCCACCAAGCCGATGATGCGGTCGGCGTCCCGCACGGCGGAGACCTCGGGGTTCGTGACGATCAGGACGATGTCGGCCGGGGCGATCGCATTGCGAAAGCCGCGCTCGATCCCGGCCGGCGAGTCGATCAGGATCCAATCGAAATCGGCGCGCATCTCGTCGGCCAGGCGCACCATGTCTTTGGGGGAGACGGCGGTCTTGTCGCGGGTCTGGGCCGCCGGAATCAGATGCAACTCCGGCAGTCGCTTGTCCTTGATCATCGCCTGGCGCAGCTTGCAGCGCCCCTCGACGACGTCCACCAGATCGTAGACGATGCGGTTCTCCAGGCCCAGGACCACATCCAGGTTACGCAGGCCGATGTCCGCATCGAGGCAGACGACGCGCAGGCCATCGGCGGCCAACGCCACACCGATGTTGGCCGTGGCGGTCGTCTTGCCGACGCCGCCCTTGCCCGAGGTGATTGTCACGACCTTGGCCGGCATGGTCTCTCCATCCTCAGCGGCGGCTGTCGCCCTCCCAGGGCTCGGCCACCAGATGTCCATCGCGAATCAGCGCCACCTCCGGCCGCACCGCGCCGCGCCGCTTGGGCGAGACGGCGATGTGGCCGGCGATCCGCAGTTGGGTCGGCGCCAGGTCGAGCGCCGCCACGGTGGCGGAGGCATCGCCGCCGGCGCCCGCATGCACCACGCCCCGCACCCGTCCCCACACCAGCACGTGCCCGCCGGCGATGATCTCGGCCCCCGGATTCACGTCCCCCAGGACGACAACGTGGCCCGGGTGGCGCACGCTCTGGCCCGAGCGAAGCGTGCGCTGCAGGAACACCGCCTGGGCCCACTCGGACTCCGGGCTCTCGTCTTCGTCTTCTTCCTCGACGGCGGGCGCCGGGGACAGGGAGGTCTGAAGGCCGAGGTCGGCGGCCGCCGCGCGCGTCGACGGCAGGCTGGAGAGCACCACCCACAGGGCGGCTTGGCGTTCGGCCAGGGAGGCACGCAGGCTGCCGAGCTCGGCCGCGCCCAGGGGGCGATCCTCCACCTGGAGGACGAGGCGCGCCCCCCGGAAGAAGTCGCCTCGCGCGTCGATCGTCGCCAGGAGATCGGCGCGGACGTTTTCCCACGCGCCTTCCGGCAACGTCACGAGCAACCCGTCACGAACCCCTTTGATCGGCAAACGCCCGGCCATAGCCCCGAGGTCGCCGGATTATAGCACGGCAGTTCGAATTCGCCCCCCACCGTGCATCTGTCCTTGCCGGGCCGCAGAAGGCCAGGGATGGCGCCTGGGCGCCGTTGGGGCTGTCTAGCAGGTTGCTGAAAACCCCCCTTCCTACCTCACCCCCCGACCCCTAGCGGAGCAGCCTGTAAGGCCTCTTCGCGGACAGGGGCCGGGTGCGCAAGCAATCGTGGCGGAGAGGGGTGGAAGTCTGGGGGGTGGGGGAACAAAGCTCCCCCCACTCTCCAGACATGGGATCCCCTCCCCCTGTAGGAATCCCATGGACGCGCGGTGCGGCGGGGCGCAGGGGGCGCCCCCACGGGATGCTCTCCTGCACCGCACCTGCGGTGCGCCGCACACCTGCCCTCCTCGCCAGGACACCGAGGCGGTGTGGCGGGCGGTGCCAGGGGGTGCAGGTGTCGCGAGGGTCAGGGGTGGGAGTTTGACGACCGCAGCCATTTTTCCGCAAGTAGCTAGAGCCCTCCCCCGCCATCCTTGCCGGACCTGGTCGGTCCTTGGGGGGCAGGGGCGGTCATGCCAGCGAGCCTGGAGTTTCAGGGTGCGGCGCGGGCGGCGTCGATCGCCTTAAGCTCGAAGTAGGCCTCTAGCACCTGTTTGACGATCGGGCCGGCCGTCACGGCCCCTTCGCCGCCGTTGTAGACGAAGGCCACCACGGCGATCTCCGGGTTCTCGAAAGGGGCGTAAGCGGCGTACCAAGCATGTGTCGGCCAGTTGCCCGGCTCGCACAGGTTTCGTTGCAGGGCCAGGCGGTCGCAGAACTCGCCCGTGCCGGTCTTGCCCGCCGAGGAGATCGTCTCCAGATCGGCGTAGCCGAAGGCCGTGCCTTCGGTCGTGACCAGGTGCATACCTTGCTGCACCACGTCGATGACCCACCGCTCGACGATGACGTCGGGGGTGTTGGGCGTGATCACGTCGTCGGCGATGTCCCACAGCAGCTCGGGTTCGACGTCGACCAGGACGTTGCCTTCGCCGTCGAGGATCTGCTGGACGATGTGCGGCCGCATTACCCTGCCGTCGTTGGCCAGGGTGGCGATGGAGTTGAGCACCTGCAGCGGCGTGGCCAGGATGAACCCCTGGCCGGTGACGGCGTTGTACGTGTCTCCGGTGGACCAGCTCTCCCCCAGGTTGATGCGCTTCCAGTCCTCATCCGGGATGAGGCCGGACTGCTCGCCGGGCAGGTCGATACCCAGCGGCAAGCCGTAGCCGAGGGCCGGCGCGTACCTGTTGACCCCGCCGATCCCCAGCGGCTGCTCGACTTCGCCGGGAAAGCCCCCGCCGATCTTGTAGAAGTAGACGTTGCACGACTGGGCGATCCCGTGAATCAGGTCGATCCAGCCGTGACCCTCCGGCTTCCAGCAGATGAACTCCTTGGCGCGGCCGGGGTCGTTGGGGAAGTACTGATTGGAGATCGTGATCACACCCGGATCGAAGATCGTCTGCTCAGCGGTGATGACCCGTTCCTGGGTGGCGCCGACGGCCGTGACCAGCTTGAAGGTCGACCCGGGCGGGAAGGCCGATTGAATGGCGTGGTTGATCAGCGGCTTGCCGCGCTCATCGGCCACCAGCTGCTCGTAGTAGTCGAGCGGGATGAACCGCGCCAAGCGATTGTTCTCGTAGGTGGGCAGCGTCGCCATCGCCAGGATCTCCCCGGTCTGCGGGTTCATGGCGATGACCGCACCGAGCGGCGTACGCACTTCGCCGGCGAAGCGGTTCATGAACTCCATCCGGCTGCGCAGGGCGGTGACCGCCGCCGCCTGCAGGCGGGTGTCGAGCGTCAGGCGCAGGTTGCTCCCGGGGACGGGCTGGGTAACCTCGCCCACTTCGCGCAACGCCTGCCCGGCGACGTCGTGCTCGACCAGCTTCTGACCGTTCGTGCCCGCCAGCACGTCCTGGTACTCGGCCTCGATTCCGGCGTAGCCGATCTTGTCGCGGCCAACGACGAATCCGGCCTCGGCATAGGTCTCGGCTTCGGCCTCCGGGATCGGGCCCAGGTAACCGATGACGGCCGACGTCAGTTCGCCGGTCGTATAGTCGCGCGCCGGCGTCGCCGCCACCGCCACGCCCGGCATGTCGATGGCTTGCTGCATCACGATGCGCGCCGTCTCGGTGTCGACATCGCAGGCGATCGGCCAAGGGTCGTACGGGCTGTTGGTGTCGCCCTCCTCGACGAGCTGGCGGATTCCACGGCCGGGGACGCACTGCGCCGCCCGGGGGCCGGCCTGATCGACCGGGACTCCGGTGAGCTCCGACAGGCGCAGGAAGATGGCCTCCACCTCGGCGGCGCTGTCGGGGAGCAGTGCCGGGGTGACGACGACGTTGAAGACCGGGATGTTGCGGACGAGTTGGAAGCCGTTGCGGTCGTAGATCACGCCGCGCGAGGCAGGCAGGCTGACGCTGGTGAAACGGTTCTCATCGGCCGCCTCGATGTAGGAGGCGCCTTCGATCAGCTGCAGCTGGTAGAGACGCCCGACGAAGACGACCAGCACAATCCCGAGCAGGGCATAAGTGACCAGCAGGCGGGCCGAGGGAATGTGGCTCAGGCGGCGGCGCTCGGTGGTCATCCCATGCTCACCGGTGGAGGGAAGGCGGCCTCGCGGACGCGGCCGGCGAGTTGCGCCGCCGGGAGCGCCAGCAGCACGTTGAGGAACGTGCTGGGCAGCACGACCTGGGTCAGCGCCAGCGACAGGTCAATCGGATGGCCGCTGATCCAGACGGCGGCCATCGTCAGCCCGGAGTACACCAGCGAGGCGACCGCTACCACTCCCAGCGGGGCCAGCGGGTGCGCCTCCCAAAAGCGCCCTTCGGTCAGGGACGCCAGGTAGACCGCGCTGACCAGGGCGATCGACGAAACGGCGAAGGGCGCTCCCGAAAGCAGATCGAGGGATAGCCCTCCGAAGAATGCCCAGACCATCGCTTCCGTCACGCGGCCGGTCAACGCCCAGCTGACGGTAGCCAGCAGGATCAGGTTGACCGTGCCGCCCAAGAAAGGAAAGCGGTTCAGCAGGCTGGACTGGACCACCGCCAGCAGCGCCATCAACAGCGATCCGAGAACGTAAGCCACTTCCGTACGCTCCTTACGGGACGCCGCTCGGCGGAGCCAACGGCTGGAAGTTGGTGATGACCAGGACCACCAGCAGGTTCTCCATGTCGGCGCTGGGCTGGACCACCGCTTGCTGGAAGAGCTCGTAGTCCCGCCTGCGCACGGTGATGATCTGCCCCACCGGGATGTCGGCGGGAAAGGCGCCTCCCAGACCGGAGGTCAGGACCAGTTCCCCGGGCGTGACGGAGGCGGATTGGTCGATGGCCTCGACCCACAGCTCTCCGTTGAGCTGGGCCTGCAGCGCGCCATCGGCGCGCGACGTCTGCAGCCGGACATTGACGACGCTCTGTGGGTCCACGATGAGCTGGATCCTGGCGATGGTCGGATAGACTTCGGCCAGGCGGCCGACAAGACCGCGTTCGGTGACGACCGGCATGCCCTGCTGCAGGCCGCCGTCCGAGCCGCGATCGATCCACACCGATCGGATGAACGGGCTGATGTCCTGGCCGATCACCCGCGCTGCCACGTAACGGTTCTCCGGGCGCGTGCGCGCGTAGCCGAGAAGTCCCGCCAGCACTTCGGCCTCGGCCGCCTGTTCGCGCAGGGCGATCAGCTCGCGCTCGAGGCGGGCCACCTCGGCCTCCAGCCGCAGGTTCTCCGCCCTCAACGTCGCCAAGTCGGCGGGCGAAGTCAGCAACGTCTGGATGGCGGAAACGCGCTGGAAGAGCCAACCCTGCAGCGCGCCCAGGGGGCGCAAGGCCAGCCCTTCGGCGGCCTGCAGGTAGCCGCCCAGGTTGAGGACAAGCAGGCCTCCGGCAATAAGGATGAACGTCAGGGCGAGCAGCCCTCGGGAGGAGGAGCGGCTCATCCCGGACCTGCGGGGCCCGCCTCAGCGCGCGCCGCTGAGCAGGAGGCAGGCGGGAAGGGCGGGGCTGGGCGAAGCCGACGTCGAGGAGACATGCCTCACCCGGCGCGCCGGTTGAGCCCCACCAGAAAGCGAGCGCTGTTGTCGAGGTCTTCCAGGACGGCGCCTGTGCCGCGCACGACGCAGGTCATCGGATCTTCGGCGATCCAGACGCGCATCCTCAGGTCGTTCGTCAGCCGATCGCCCAGGTTCTGGAGCTGCGAGCCTCCGCCGCACAGGCAGACGCCTATCTCCATCAGGTCGGCCACGAGCTCGGGAGGGACCTCGTCCAGGGCGTCCTTGATCGTGTCGACGATCACCCGCACCGAGGACGCCAGCGCCTCGCGGATCTCGACCGACGAGACTTCGACCGCCTCGGGCAGCCCGCTGACCAGGTTGCGGCCGCGCACGATGGTCGTCTTTTCTTCCTTGAGCGGGAAAGCCGAGCCGATGCCGATCTTGACCCGCTCCGCCATCCGTTCGCCGATGAGCAGGTTGTACTTGTTGCGGATGTAGTTGATGACGTCCTGGTCCATCTCGTCGCCGGCCACGCGCAGCGAGCGCGAGACGACGATGCCGCCCATCGAGTAGACGGCCAGCTCGGTCGTGCCGCCGCCGATGTCGACGATCATCGATCCGCGTACTTCGCCGATGGGCAGCAACGCGCCCAGGGCGGCCGCCGTGGGTTCTTCGATCAGGTACGCCAGGCGCGCCCCGGCCGCCATGGTCGCGTCATACACCGCCCGCTTCTCGACTTCGGTGGCCCCGCTGGGGATGCCGACTACGACCCGCGGCCGCGGCACGGGCACGACGCTCTGCTCGTGGGCCTTGCCGATGAAATATTCCAGCATGGCCTCGGTGATGTCGAACTCGGAGATCACCCCGTCGCGCAGGGGCCGGATGGCGGCGACGTTGGCCGGCGTCCGGCCGACCATCTCCTTGGCCTCAGCGCCGATCGCCAGCACGCGTTTGGTCTTCTTGTCGATCGCCACCCACGAGGGCTCGTTGAGGACGATGCCTTTTCCCTTGACATGCACCAGCGTGTTGGCCGTCCCCAGGTCGATGCCAATATCGAGGGAGAACAGGCCGAGCAGCCAGTGCAGCGGATTGATGGCCAAGGAGTCTCCCTCCTGTGGGAGCAGACCAACCTGGCATTATAGCATCCGGAGGCGGGGCCGATCTCTTGCGCGGCTTCATCAGGCCGAGGATAGCCGCGGCCAGGGCGGGTGCTAGAATCTCTCACGGAATGCTCATCGGCGATGCGGTGGCGGCGTTCATCGAACGCGAGCACCTGCTGACGGCCGGCCAGCGGGTCGTGGCGGGAGTCTCGGGCGGGCCGGACAGTTTGTGCCTGCTGGATTGCCTCGATCGCCTCGGTTTCCCGGTTCTCGTCGCCCATCTCGATCACGGATTGCGGCCCCACAGCTGGCGCGATGCCGAGTTCGTCTTGCGCATGGCGCGCGCACGCGGTCTGCCGGCGATCGTCGAACGCGTCGGACCGCCCGGGCTGCGCCGGCGGGGGGTTTCTGTGGAAGAAGCCGGCCGCCTGGCGCGCTACCGGTTCCTGGTGCGGGTGGCGCGGGAGGCGGGCGCGCAAGTTGTCGCCACCGGGCACACCGCCGACGATCAGGCCGAGACGATCTTGATGCACTTCCTGCGCGGCGCCGGGGTCCACGGACTGCGCGGGATGCTTCCCCGCACGCCGCTCGGCGAGTGGGCAAGCCTCGAGGCGGCACAGGGGATCACCCTGATTCGCCCGCTGCTCGAGTCGTCCCGGTCGCAGACGGAAGCCCATTGCCGCGCCGCCGGGCTGCGGCCTCACCGGGATGCGACGAATGAAGACACGACGTACTTCCGAAATCGGCTGCGGCACAAGCTGCTGCCCGCGTTGGAAGGGTACAACCCCAAGATCCGCCAAGCCCTAAGGCGAACCGGCGACGTCATGCGGCGCGAGGCGGAGCTGCTCGACGAGGTTCTAACGGCGGTCGAGCCATCCGTGTTCGCGCCCGGGGCGGCGGGGGCGATCGCCATCCGGCGGGCGGCGTTGTTGGCGCAGCCGATAGGGCTGCAGAGGGCTTTGCTCGGACGGGGCGCGCTTCGTCTGGCGCCTGGGGTGCGCGACTTCGGCTATGAGGCAGTCGAGCTTGCCCGGGCGCGCCTCGGCCAACGCGCCGTCGGAAGGCGAACGGCGCTTCCCGGGGGGTTGGAACTCCTCGATCAGGGCGACATCGTCCTGCTCGTCGCCCGTGGAGCCGAGCTCCAATACCCCGGGTTCCCGCAGCTCGTCACTCATGAGGCGGTCCTGATCCAACCTCCTGCCCAGGTTCGCCTGCGAAGTGGGTTGTTGATCGTCTCGCCTGAGGTCGAACCTCCGCCGCTGGCGACAGGCCCGAGGGTTCCCGGGCTGACCGAGGCCGTCTGGCTGGATCGGGCGCAGCTGGCGCGGCAGCTTTCGGTGCGTCCGCCGCGGCCGGGGGATCGCATGCGGCCGCTGGGGATGGACGGGCACCGCAAACTGGCGGACATCTTCAACAGCCTGCGCGTTCCCGCGGGCGCCCGCCGGAACTGGCCTGTCGTTCTCTCCGGAGACGACATCGTCTGGCTGGCCGGATTGCGCATGGGCCACGAGGCGCGCCTCACCCCCCAAACGCGAACGGCCGTGCAGCTCCGTGTCGAGCTTACGGAAAGGGCGTCCGAATGAAGCCGCGATTCAACTTGTGGGTGGAGGCCGAAGGGGCGGTCGTCCTCAGCGCGTGGAGGGTGCGGCTGCTGGAGGCGATTGACACCTCGGGTTCGATCCGGGCGGCCTCCGAGCAGATGAACGTCCCTTATCGCCGGGCCTGGGAGAAGGTGCATGAGATGGAAGCGCGCAGCGGTCTGCGCCTGCTCGATACCGAAGTGGGCGGGGAGGGGGGCGGCGGCGCGCGCCTGACGAACGAGGCGAAAGATCTGGTCGACCGCTTTCACCGCTTCGAAGCCGGTCTGGAGGACGAGGTCCGGCGTCGCTACGAAGGGGCCTTCGGCCGGACGGCGGCTTCGCCCGCGGCCGGGCGATCCGGCGAAAGCGGTTGAGCGGCTACCCCGCCGCCATGGCCGGTGTCGGATTGTGGTCGCGCAGCGTCCGCTGCGCGATCCACACGCCGGCGAAGTACCCGACGTAGGCCAACACCTCTAGCAGGCTCGGATCCGCGTTGTACCCGAATAGCGTCCGCAGGAGCATTCCGGCCAATGAGGCTTCGCTCAGGACGGCTTCGGTGGTCCACAGCGGATCGACGATGGCCGGCAGCAGCCCGGCTTCGACGAACTCGTGGACGCCATGGGCGAAGAGCCCGGCGGCGAACAGGATCAAGAGCCAACCGGTCACCTGGAAGAACTGGCGCAGGTTGAGTCGGATCGTCGCTCGATAGAGCCCCCAACCCAGCACGCAAGCCGTGGCGATCCCGGCCAGGCCTCCGAGGACCACGGCAGCCTGGTCGTCCTGGAAGGCCGCCGCGCTCAGGAAGAGCGCGGTCTCGATGCCTTCGCGCAGCACGGCCAGGAAGGCGACGACGAAGATGGCGCTCGCCTGCCGGCGCAGCGCCGCCTGTTCCACCTCTCGCTCCAGGCCGAGCTGCACCTGGCGCCCCTGGACGCCCATCCACAAGATCATCCAGGTCAGGACTGCGGCGGCCAACAGCATCGTCACGCCTTCGAAGATCTCCTCGGCGCGGCCCTGCAGCTCGGCCCCCACCGAGAACAGGACCGCCGCCGCGGCGATACTGACGACAAGCGCCATGCCGACGCCCAGCCAGGCCGACGGCGCCAACTCGCTCCGCCGCATTCGATTCAACACGCCGAAGGTGACCCCCAGGATCAGGGCCGCTTCGAGGCCTTCCCGCAGTCCGAGCAGATATCCGGCCAGCATCTCGCCTCGCAGAACCACGCCTCGGTGAAGAACCTTCGTCGGCGCCGGTGTGATAATATCGGACTAAGTCGCTCGACAAACCGATCGGATTCTATCCTGGGGTGTGCAAGTGAATCAAGCCCCCTGGGTCAACCGCAGGGTTGACCGAGGTCAAGCCCCGACAGGCGGCTGAACGACCCATCGATGACCGGCATCACCGCGTCGCAGGCGGCCTACCTGGGCGAGCTCTTTCGCCTGGGGGGCGAAGGCGAGTTCGTCAGTCCGGGTTCTTGGGCGGAGACGCTCGAGGTCTCGCCGGCGGCGGTCTCGCGCATGGCGCGCCGATTGGAGAAGGCCGGGCTGATCGAGCGCAAGCCGTACCGCGGAGTGCGCCTGACGGTGCGCGGCCGGCGCGAGGGGGTCATGGCCGTCCGAGCCCACCGCGTCGCCGAGGCCTACTTGGTGCGGGTTCTCGAGTACGGTTGGGACGAAGCCCACGACACAGCCGACCGGTTGGGGGAGATTGCCGATGAGATGCTGGTGGCGCGGATGGAGAAGCAGGCCGGCTATCCGCGGCGGTGCCCGCACGGCGAGCCGATTCCGCGTGCCGACGGGACGATCGACGTCCCGGCGGACGTGCCCCTGAGCAGCGTGGCGGTGGAAGGGAAGGGCCGCATCAGCCGGGTGAAGGTCCGCGACGCCGAGCGGCTCCAATATCTGGCGGCGCGCGGCGTCCTGCCGGAGACCGCGTTCCATGTGGCCGCCAAGGCGCCCTTCGATGGGCCGATCCGCCTGACTCTCCCTGCCGGCGACTGCGTGCTGGGGCAGGAACTGGCGCGAGTCATCTGGGTCGAGCTCGATTCCACCGCCTCCCCCGCCGGCGTTTCCTAAGCGAAGGGCAATCGCATGGAGCGCTCTGCTTGACTCCGTCTATCGATGTTGCTAGAATTCAACGCTTGAATGGCTCGTACAACTGAATAGTCAGGGAGATCAGCGTATGGGTCTCGGCCAAGGGGCCGAGACAACGAGGCGGAGGTTCCCTGCCGACGCGGTGGGGCTAACCCCGGGCGAGCCCGGGGGAAAATCGAACCATCAGCGGATGCCTCCGGAGCCCGCCACAGGCTCCCTCTCCCCTTCCTGAGGTCCGTTCGTCGAAAACCACGCGGTGACGCGTGGCCCAAAGGCGAGCGCCGTGGCCTGCCCGCCGCCGCGGGCAGTCTCAAGGAAGGGCGGTCCGGACGAGACGGTCCAGGCACGCCCCGCGTGCCTGGTTTGTTTTCCGGGACCGACCATCCCGCCTGGGGCGCGCAGCCGGCACATCCGCGATAGGAGGACACCGATGGCACAGGATATCGTCAAGCGAGCGAAGGAAGATGGCGTCCGCTTCATCTCGCTCCAGTTCACCGATGTGACCGGGTCGGTCAAGAGCGCCGACATCCCGGTCGAGCGTTTGCCGGCGGCGCTGGAAGAGGGGGTCTGGTTCGACGGCTCCTCGGTGGAAGGCTTCGCCCGCATCCAGGAGAGCGACATGCGGCTCGTGCTCGAGCCGGACTCCTACGCCGTTCTCCCCTGGAGCCACCCGGAGCGGCAGCGGGCGCGGGTCTTCTGCGACATCTTCAACCCGGACGAGACGCCCTTCGCCGGAGACCCGCGCGGTACGCTGAAGCGCGTGCTGAAGCACCTCGAGGCGCGCGGCTGGACCTACAACGTCGGTCCGGAACCGGAGTTCTTCCTCTTGCGCACCAACGGCCCGGGGGGAATCCATCCCGTGCCGCATGACGTGGGCGGCTATTTCGACTTCTCGGCCTCGGATGAGGCCCAGCGCGTGCGGGCTGAGCTGATGCTGGCGCTCATCCGGATGGGGCTGGAAGTCGAGATGGGCCACCACGAAGTGGCGCGCGGGCAACACGAGATCGATTTCCGCTACACCGACGCGCTGCGCGCCGCCGACAATGTGCTGACGCTCAAGTCGGCCGTCAAGGCGCTGGCGGCGCAGCACGGCCTGGTGGGGACCTTCATGCCCAAGCCGATCTTCGGTATCAATGGTTCGGGCATGCACACGCACCAATCGATCTTCGACGCCAAGGGCGACAACCTGTTCTTCGACGCCAAGGACCCCTACCGCCTTTCGCCGGTGGCGCATGGATTCATCGCCGGACAGCTGGCGCACGCCCGAGCCCTGGCGGCGATCGTCGCCCCGACGGTCAACTCCTACAAGCGCATTGTCCCGGGCTACGAGGCGCCAGTCTACGTCTGCTGGGCGCAGATAAACCGCTCGGCGCTGATTCGCATCCCGCGCGTCTCGCCCGGGCGCGAGAAGTCAACGCGGGTCGAGCTGCGCTGCCCGGATCCGTCCTGCAACCCCTATCTGGCCTTCGCCGCCATGTTGTCGGCGGGCCTGGACGGGGTCGAGAAGAAGATGACGGCCCCGGAGCCGGTCAACAACGTCAACATCTACGAGATGACGCCGGAAGAGCTGGCCGAGCGCAAGATCGCGCAGTTGCCGGGCTCGCTGCCGGAAGCCCTGGCGGAGCTGGAGGCCGATCCGGTGTTGCGCGCAGCGCTGGGCGAGGAGATCTACGGTGCCTTCCGCCGCGCCAAGCTGGCGGAGTGGGATCTCTTCCGGACGCGCGTCACCGATTGGGAAGTCGAGACGTATCTGCAGGTCGCTTAGCAGACGACCGTTCCTTCGGTGTCGGGCGCTGGCCCCCATCCCTGACCCCTCCCCCCGTCTAACGCGGGCTGGCGCTCAGAGGTTTGCGGGGGGAGGGGACAGTTTTTCAGAAGGATGGGGGGAGCAAGGCTCCCCCCGTCCCTCTGATTCCCGACCCCCTCTCCGCCATAAGCGCTCTCGAACGCAGATGCTGTCGGCGGAGAGGGGGTTAGGGGGTGAGGAGGCACGAGACGCCTCCGCAATTTCATAGAGCCTGAGCAGAGAGAGGGGGTGTAGTTTTCCTCAGGTTGATTTTCTCCGAACGGCGTAGGCGGGCTGGGGCAGGAAGATTCCCCCTGGATATCGTATCTTCAATCAAGCGAGTCGGAGCGGATTGAAATCCGTCGCCTGGTCGAACGGGTCGAGGCCTTCGGCGCGCTTCAAGCGATGGATGACCAGATAGGTGAGGGGAGTGGCCAGGGCCTCGTAGGCGCTCTTGAGCAGCCACTGCGACACGATGGCCGCCGCCAAAGCCTGGGGAGGGAGGATGCCGGCGAAGGCCAGCGTCAGGAAAACGATGGAGTCGGCCGCCTGGCCGACCAATGTCGAAGCGATGGTGCGCGTCCACAGTCGCCGACCACCGCTGGCGACCTTCATGCGGGCCATGACGTAGGCATTGAGGAACTCGCCCACGAGATACGCGGCAAAAGAGGCTGCCAGAAGCCGCGGGGCAAATCCCAGGATCGCCTGGTAGGCCTGCTGCGCCTGCTCGGCCGAAGGGTACACGCCGGCCGTCCAGTAGGGGCTAGGGGGGAGCCAGCTGCCGAGGACGATCGCCGCCACTGCCAGCAGATTGCAACCGAACCCGATCCAGATGGCGCGCCGCGCAGCCGCATAGCCGTAGACCTCGGTCAATATATCGCCGCAGATGTACGCCACCGGAAAGAGCACAATCGCCGCCGGGAGCGTCAACCCGAACAGCGAGACGAGTTTGACGGCGATGATGTTGGAGACGATCAACGTGGCGACGAACACCGCCACCACGACGGAATACCATCGCGGCGAAGTCCCCTCCGGGATGCGAAGCGCGATCACCCCGCGCTCTTCCTCTTGAGCCTTCATTGTAGAGCGCGGGGTCCCCTCCGGGATGCGAAGCGCGATCACCCCGCGCCGTTCCTTTTGGCCATCAT
>CAYUWF010000010.1:16949-34473 GCA_964448245.1 uncultured Anaerolineaceae bacterium
GTCCCCTCCGGGATGCGAAGCGCGATCACCCCGCGCCGTTCCTTTTGGCCATCATCGTAGGCCGCGGGGTCCCCTCCGGGATGCCAAGCGCGATCACCCCGCGCCCTTCCCCTTGAGCCTTAATGGTAGGGCGGGGTCATACCCCGGAGGGGCGAGTGCCGTGCTCGGCCTCGACCGTGATGCGAATCCCGCCCCGGACGGAGAACGCGCCGCGCACGCGGCACCAGCGCGGGTCGAGCGCCGCCACCAGGTCATCGAGAATCTTGTTGGTGACGTGCTCGTGGAAGACGCCTTCGTCCCGGTAGGACCACAGGTACAACTTGAACGACTTCGACTCGAGGATCTTCGGGCCGGGGACGTAGTCGACGGTGATCGTGGCGAAGTCGGGTTGGCCGGTCCCCGGGCAGACGCAGGTGAACTCGTCGCTCTCCAACCGGACCCGGTAGGGCCGCTGCGGGTTGTGGTTGGGGAAAGTCTCGAGCTTCTTGGTGGGCTGGCCGCCCCGGCCCAGCAGGGTCAGGCCTTCGAGGTCGGAGGCGTCGGTCATGCGATCGGCACCTCCTGGGGAACGGCGCGACGAGCGCGCACCTTGTCCCAGGTGCGGCAGAACGCACACGCCTCGGGTGCGCTCGTCGGCTGGCCGCAGCGCGGGCAGGGCTGGAGACCGCCCAGACTCTGAATCGCAGGCGCGGCGAAGGCACCGTTGCGCTTGGCCTCCAGAAAGGAGAGATAGAAAGCCAGCTTCGCCCCTGGTCGCTCCGCCTCCAGCCGGTTGAGCGTTTCCTTGTACTGGATCGACTTCGCGCCGACGGCGAACGGGCACTCTTCGTAGATGTAGGCGATGCCGCGCAGCAAGGCATAGGCGGCCGTTTCGCGTTCGTAGAAACGGCAGAACGGTTTCACCTTGCGCGCCAGGCCGCCGGCGGAGGCAGGCAGCACCGGCCCCTGGCGGGCCAGATAGCCGGTCGACCAGGTGAGAGTATTGCCGAAGAGCGTCGCCGCCTCATCATCCAAGTTGTGTCCGGTCGCCAGCGCGTCGTAGCCCTCATCGCGCGCCACGCGGTTCATGATGTGGCGCTTGGTCAGTCCACACACCGAGCAGGGTTTCTCGCGGCCGCGGTGGGTGAGCCGAGCCGCGTCGGGAATCGTCGCGCCTTCGAGCTCGGCCACATCGACGACATGGAGTCGCAATCCGTGCTCCGCGGCGAAGGCCTCCGCCAGCCGCTGTGATTCGGCGGAGTAACCGATCCCGCCGTCGATTCCCAGACCGATGTACAGGCCGTCGGCCTGATAGCCGAGACGCGTCAGCACATCCCACAGTGCGAGCGAATCCTTGCCTCCCGAGACGGCCACCAGCATGCGCTCGTCGCGGGTGAACATGTCGTATTTGCGGATGAAACGCTCGGTTTGCTCGGGGATCCAATCCAGGTAGTGCTCGCGGCACAGCGCCAGCTTGTGGTGCCGCATGTTGATGGCGGCCTTCTGACCACAGCTGCGGCACCTCATCTGGACCTCATCCCCTGGGGCCCGACCGCGCCGCGGGCTCCGCCCGAGATCACGGCCACCAGCCGGATGACTTCGCCGTCTTGCAGGGGCTCGTCATCCGTGATGAGTTGCCCTTCCCGCGTCGGCAGGACGCTCTCCGGCTCGATGCCGAGCCGAAGCAATGCGTCGCGCACCGTCATGCCGGCCGGGACTTCGTAGATCTTGTCGCGCAGCTTGAGCTGTGCCGCCATGGCGGATGTGGCACCCCGCTCCATTCTAACGAGCAGACGGAGGATAGTCAACGCGTGATGGAATCGGCACCTCCCAAGAGAGGGGTGCCGGGTCCCTCACCCCCGTCCCCCTCTCCGCAGCGAGCGCGATCCGCATCTGTCGGCGCCAGCGGAGAGGGGGAAGTTCTTCGAAGAGGGCGGGGGCTTCGCCCCCGCCCTCTTCGAGAATCCTCCCCTTCCACTGCGTAAGCCTACGGCAGCGGGAGACCCCGCCCAGGCAGGGGGAGGGGCAGGGGTGGGATGAATCGGGAGATGTCAACGCTCTGTGGTGCGGGCCGGGTCATGTTCTCGCGTCTTCATCCCAGACTCCCACCCCCGTACCCCCTCCCCGAAGGAAAGGACATCCGCCCTTGGTCGTTGGGCGGGGAGGGGGGTTGGTCTCGAAAGGGGGGAGGGTTCGCCCTGCCCCTCTTCTTTTCAACTCCCCCCATCGAAGCGATGGGTAATGTGGAGTCGCCTCAGGTAGAGGGAGGGGAAGGGCTGGGATGAATCGGAAGGTCGGCCGAGGCCCCTCCTCTCTGGAGACGATAGGGGGGTCGATCGGCGTTAGGGGGAGGGAGGGTCACGGACGAGTCAGGCCTGTTTCTCGGTGAATGTGCCCTCCGCCTTGCGCATGGCTTCGAACGCGGCGATGGCCACCTCGATCATCTCCCCGTCCGGCTCGCGCGTCGTGAGCCGCTGCAGAGCAAGGTTGGGGAGGAGGAGCGGCCGGGCCCAGGCATGATGCTGGACCCGGGCCGACCAGCGGATGTATTCATAGGCCATCCCGGCCAGAACCGGGACCATCAGCAGGCGGCTGACTAGGCGCCATCCCAGGGGGAGAGGACCGATCAGGCTGAAGATAATGACCGAGAAGACGACGATGGTGAGCAGGAACGCCGTGCCGCAACGCGGATGCTCGCACGGAAATGGAGCGACATCCTCGACCCGCAAAGGGCGCTGCGCCTCAAAGGCGTGGATCGTCTTGTGCTCGGCCCCGTGGTAGGCGTAGACGCGGCGAATTTCCGGGATGCGCCCAATCGCCCACAGGTATCCGAGCAGGAGCCCCAGTCGAAGGACGCCCTCCACCAGGCTGCCGAGGGAAGCCGGCAAGCCCAAGGCCCGCTCGACCGCGAACGCAGCCGCCGCCGGCAGCAGGAAGAACAGGCCGACGCCGGCGAACACGGCGACGATCATCGAAAGAGCCAGTGGCGCTTTCGCCTGCGCCTCTTGGGGGCCGACCTGAACGCTGGCCGAGAAGGACAGCGAGCGGAAGCCGAGCTGCAGCGTGTCGACCAGGACGAACAGGCCGCGGATCAGCGGCAGCCGGGCGAGACGGCGGCGAGTGGGCGAAACGAAGGTGTGCACGTCGAAGCGGATCGATCGGTCCGGCGCGCGGACGGCCGTGGCACAGGCCGTCTGGCCGCGCATCATCACGCCCTCGAGAACCGCCTGCCCGCCGTACAGGGGCGGCGGCTGAGGTTTGACCGAAGGGTGGGGGGTCATGCGGCGTAGGCCGTCAGAAAGTGGATGAAGGCTTCCACGCCGCGGTAGAAGGTTGGCAAGTGGATCTTCTCGTTCGGGGCGTGCAGGTTGTCGTCGGGCAGGCCGAAGCCCATCAGCACGCTGTCGGAATGCAGGATATCTTGGATCATCGCCACGATGGGGATCGTCCCACCGGTCCGCCCGAGGATGGGAGGCTTGCCCCACACTGTTTCGAGAGCGTTCAGGGCCGTGCGAACGGCGGCCGAGTCCCGCGCCGCCACTCCCGGCAGGCTGTGGGCGAGCTCTTTCAGCTCCCACGTGACGCTGTCCGGCAGGACCTTCTTCAAGTAGCTCTGGAGTGCCTGGTGGACATTGGCCGGCGTCTGGTTGGGAACGAGGCGCATTGAGATCTTGGCCATGGCGTGCGCCGGCAATACCGTCTTGGACCCGACCCCGGTGAACCCGCTCAAGAACCCGTTGACCTCGATCGTCGGCCGGGTGAGAACGCGTTCGTTGACGCTGTATCCCTGCTCTCCAAAGAGGCGCGGGGCGCCAGTCTGCTCGAGCCACCAGTCGTCGCCGTGCGGCAGCCGGGCCAACTCCTGCCTTTCGTCGTCGGCGAGGGGGCGCACGTCATCGTAGAAGCCGGGGAGCGTCACCCGGCCGGCGGAATCGCGCATGCCGGCAATCGCCTGGCTCAGCACGATCGCCGGGTTGTCAACCGCGCCGCCAAACATGCCCGAATGCAGATCGTGGCTGGCCCCCTGAACGTGAACCTCGAAGTACGCCAGTCCCCGGACGCCGTAGACGATCTCGGGTTCGTCCGGACCGAGGATCGAGCCGTCGATGTTGAGGCAGGCATCACAGGTGTAGAGGCCGGCGTTTGCCTTGAGGAACGCCTCCAGGCTCGGCGACCCGGTCTCTTCTTCGCCCTCGATCAGAAACTTCAAGTTCACGGCCGACCGGCCGGCCTGGCGAACGGCTTCGAACGCTTGCAGGAAAGCGATGAGCTGGCCCTTCATGTCCGAGGCGCCGCGGCCGTACAGGTTCTCACCCCGCTGTTCGGCGTCAAACGGGTCGCTCTTCCACAGCTCCAGCGGGTCCACCGGCTGCACGTCGTAGTGCCCGTAGACCAGGATCGTCGGGGCGGCTTCGGCCCCGGACCAGCGGCCGTAGACGATCGGGTGGCCGGCGGTGGGCATGATCCGAACATCCTCGACCCCCAGCGATTTTAAGCGCTCGGCGACCCACTCGGCGCCAAGCTGGATGTCCGGCTTGTGCTCGGGGGTCATCGAGATCGACGGGATGCGGATGAGGTCGCGCAAGTCGGCGACGGCGCGGGCGCGGTTCTTGCGGGCGTAGTCGATGGCGGGATCGGTCGTAGCCATGCGTTGTTCCTTCTCAACCGACGGCGCGGCTGATCGCTTCCAGGGAATAGTCCAGACGGGCGTTGAGGCCGTAGTGGCCCCCTTCATGTTCCTGAACCTCGTGCGGAATGCCGTGCGCTTCGAGCTCCCGGTGGAAGAGCCGCATCCCCACGTTCAGGTAGAACTCGTCCTGTCGCCCGCTGTCCAGGTAGAGCAGGCGCAGGCTCCGCAGCGCCTCGACGGAATGTTCGAGACGGACGAGAGGATCATGCTCTCGCCAGCGTTGCCAAACATCCGGCCGCAGCGCTCCCGTTTCCAGGTCGATCGGGAAATCGAAACCGAACGGCTGGGCCGGGTCGGGCGAATAGCAAGCCGAGAGCGCCGCCAGTTCCATGACATCGCGGAAGGCCTGGTCGTGGGGGAGCGCCCGGCGTGGATCGCGCAGCAGTTCATCCAGGTTCTTCTGCGCCTCCACCGCCCGGTGAAACCGCGGCAGCTCCGGCAGATAGCAGTATTCGAAGTACTTGTCCCCGCTGTGGTCGGCGACCAGGCCGAAGGCCTCGGGATGCTCCATCGCCATGCGCAGCGCGCCGAATCCCCCCGAGCTCTTCCCGGCGATGGCGCGTGCCTCGCGCCGCGGCATGCTGCGAAACGTGTGATCGGCCCAGTCGACCAGCTCCAACAGGTAGTCCTGATAGCGGCCGGTCGCCGTCGAATCGATGTATTGGGAGCCCCCAAAGCGGGTCATGGCGTCGGGCAGGATCAGGATCATCGGCCGGGCACGCCCTGCGTTCACCAGCCGGTCCATCCGCTCCCGGATGTCGTCCTCCCAGGCTTCGTACTTGAGGAAGCTGGCGCCGGTCCCCGTGAAGCCGGCGAGCAGGAAGACGACTGGGTAGCGGTCGCTGCCCGCCGCGTAGGTGGGTGGGAGATAGACGTAGACCAGGCGCTGGGCGGGATCGCCCAGCGCGTTCCCCTGCAGCACTTGGCTGCGAAACACTTCCGTCCGGATTTGCGAGGGACTCATGGACGCCTCCGATTATAACGGCAGCCTCCTGCTGAAGGAGCGGTCCCTTTCGCCGCTGCCTCGACGGACACAGAGATGCCAACCTGGCCTTGCCACGTATCTTCAACTGCGAAGGCGGAGGCCGAAGACCCCACCTCCTACCCCTCCCCAGAAGACCGTTGCCTCCATGCGCCGGACCGGGTGGGGAGGGGGTGAGGAGTCAGGGAGGGAGGGAGCGGCACAGCCGCCACATCCCTCTCAAGAGACTCTCCCTCCCCCTGCCCATGGCGATGACTTGCAGTCCTCGTTAAGGCAGGGAGCCCGTTCGCTTCGCTTCGGGGTGCTACGCGAAGGGGAAGGGTGGGGGTTGGAGAGCTCGTCCGCGACCCATGAGGTTGGAGCGCTGCCGACTAGCTCGTCGTCGCCGAGAGATAGGCAATACGTCCCCTTCCTTGGCTCGGGGAGTCTTTCGTGGTAGCCTCCTCGGTGGAGGCGGCGGTGAGCCTCGGCGCGGACGCCCACAGGAACGTTCACGACAGCATTCTGACGACGATCGGCCGGACGCCCCTGGTCCGTCTCAATCGCGTGGCGCGCGGTCTCTCCTGCCAGCTCTTCGCCAAGTTGGAGCAGTTCAACCCCGGCGGCTCGGTCAAGGATCGTATCGGCCTGCCCATCCTGGAAGCCTACGAGAAGGAGGGCCAGCTTCGACCGGGCGGTACCGTGGTCGAGGCGACCTCCGGAAACACCGGTGTCGGCCTGGCCATCGCCTGCGTCCTCAAGGGCTATCAGGCGGTCTTCGTCATGCCGGACAAGATGAGCGACGAAAAGCGCCGCCTGCTGCGGGCCTTTGGTGCGCGGGTCGTCATCACCCCGACCGCCGTTGAGCCGGACGACCCGCGCTCCTACTACTCCGTCGCCCGCCGATTGGTCCAAGAAACCCCCAACGCCATCCTGGCCAACCAGTATCACAACCCGGTCAATCCGCAGAGCCACTACGATTCCACCGGGCCCGAGATCTGGGAACAGACCTCGGGCCAGGTGACGGACATCGTCGTCGCCATGGGCACGGGCGGCACGATCAGCGGGATTGCCCGCTGGATGCGCGATCAACAGCACCCGGTGCGCATCATCGGCGTCGATCCGGTGGGGTCGATCCTGGCCGAGGCCTGGAAGCGGGGCGGCGACACCGAGGGGCTGCAGGCCTTCCCCTATAAGGTCGAGGGCTTCGGGGAAGATTTCATCCCCTCGACGCTCGACCTGCGCCTGGTGGACGAGGTCGTCGTCGTCGATGACGCCGAGTCCTTCAACTGGACGCGGCGCCTCGTCCGAGAGGAAGGAATCTTCTGCGGCGGGTCATCCGGCGCGGCCCTGGCCGGCGCCCTCAAGTATGCCCAGGCTCTCGGGCCGGAGCGATTGGTGGTCGTGCTCCTTCCGGACTCCGGGACGCGTTACCTTTCGAAGATCTTCGACGACGACTGGATGCGCGAACACGGCTTCCTCGAACTCGACAGGCGCCGGGCGACGGCGATCCAGGTGGCCCAGGCCCGCGGCCTGCCAATGCTGGTGGCGGCCCACCCGGATGACACGATCAGCGATGTGGTGGTCCGCATGCGGTCGTACGCCGTCTCGCAGCTGCCCGTTGTCGACGAGGCGGGCCAGCTGGTCGGCCTCGTCACCGAGGTCGACCTCCTGAGGCACCTGCTCAACGGCGGCCTTGACTCCGCCGAGCACGCGGTGGGGGAGCTCGCCAGCCGCGAGGTGCGCGCCTTCCCCGCGGAGACGCCTTTCGAAGAGCTGCTCCCCGACCTGACGGCGGCCAAGGTCATCGTGTTGGTGGACGAGGTCGGCCGGCCGCGCGGCATCCTGACGATGATCGACGCCCTCGAGTTTCTCGCCGCCTCGCCCGCGGAATGAGAATCCTCCCCGATCTGCCGGACCTGCGCATCCTGCCGGCGGCCGCGCTCCGCCCTCACGAACACCACGAGGATCGGCGTGCGGCGCCGCTGGCCGAGGCGCTGCGCCGGGAGGGCGTGCTCCGCAACCCGCCCATCGTCCTGCAACTGAGCGGACAGGAGGAGCGCTACATCGTCCTCGACGGCGCCAACCGGACCACCGCCTTCCAACAGCTCGGCCTCGAGTACGTGCTGGCGCAGGTCGTCCATCCCGGCGACAACCAGGTCAGCGTCGAGACGTGGAACCACGCCGTACTCAACATGACGGAGGACGAGCTGCTTTCGGCCCTACGGGAGCTCGGGGACATCGAGCTTCTCCCTTCGGACGTCGAGCAAGCCACCGCCGACATGATTCAGGGGAGCGCGTGGGCTTACCTGTCGCTGCGACCGGAAAGGGTGGTATCGATCATTGCCGCCGTGCCCGACCTGCGCAGCCGCGTCGAAGGCCTCAACCGCCTGGTGCGAGCCTATCAGTCGCGAGGGAAGGTCGAGCGGACCAATGCCGGGTCGGTCGGCGAAGTGGAGCGGGCGTTCCCGACAACAGCCGGCCTAGTCGCGTTCCTGGGATTTTCGGTTGAAGACGTCGTCGAAGCCGTCTCACAGGACCTCCTGCTGCCGGCAGGTCTGACCCGTTTCCTCGTCTCGCCCAGGGCCCTCAGGGTTAACTATCCTCTCGACGCCCTCGCCGCGCCGGAAAGCCGGGAAGCGAAGGAGCAGGCCCTGGCGAAGTGGGTACACGACCGGGTCGCCAGCCGCAAAGTCCGCTATTACGCCGAGGCGACGTATTTGTTCGACGAGTAATCGCGCGGCGATCGCACCGCGGTCAGGTGCCTGTCGCCTGCAGCGCCTGCTCGACATCCCCCAGCAGATCGGCGATCGCCTCGAGGCCGACGGAAAGCCGCACCAAAGCCGGGTCGACCGCCAGGCCCGAGCCCGCCGTCGAGAGGTGCGTCATCGCCGCCGGCACTTCGACCAGCGACTCGACTCCCCCGAGCGACTCCCCCAGGGCGAAAACAGACGTGGCTTCGGCGAAGCGCCGTGCAGCGGCAGGGCCGCCGCGGAGGCGAAAGGACACCATCCCGCCCGCGTTACGCATCTGGCGGCGGGCGAGAGAATGCTGAGGATGGTCCGGCAGGCCGGGGTAGTAGACCTGTTCGACCCCCGGCTGGCGGGCGAGGAACTCGGCGATAGCCTGGGCGTTCTGCGCGTGGCGGTCCATGCGAATCGGAAGCGTCTTGATCCCGCGCAGGACGAGAAACGAGTCGAGCGGGCCCGGAACGGCGCCGACGGTGTTCTGGATGAAGGCCAGGCGCTCGGCGAGCGCAGAGTCGCGCACGACGATGGCGCCCCCGACGACGTCCGAATGCCCGCCGAGGTACTTCGTCGTGGAATGCACGACGATGTCGGCGCCGAGTGCCAGCGGCTGCTGCAGGTATGGCGTGGCGAAGGTGTTGTCGACACAAACCCAGGGCGCGGAGGGCAGGCGCGCCGCAAGGCTGGAGATGGCGGAAATGTCGGCGAGGTTAAGCAGCGGGTTTGTCGGGCTTTCGAGCAGCACCAACCGCGTCTCGGGTCGGGCCGACTTGATGAAACGCTGCGGATCCTGCGCCTCGGCAAATGTGAAGGTCACGCCGTATTGCGCATAGAGACGATCCAAGAGACGGTATGTTCCACCGTAAAGGTCGCTCACAGCCAATACATGATCGCCGGGTGCCAGGAGGTGGATCACCGCGTCGATGGCGGCCATCCCTGAGGCGAAGGCCAACCCGGCGGAGCCGGCCTCGAGCGCGGCCAAACAGGACTCGAGCGCCTTCCGGGTCGGGTTCCCCGTTCGGGAATACTCGAAGCCAAGCGTCTCCCCGACCGCGGTCTGCCGGTAGGTCGAAGTCAGATAGACCGGGGTCATGACGGCACCTGTGGCCGGGTCCGGCTCCTGACCGGCATGGATGGCGAGTGTCTCGAATCCCTGTGCAGGCTCCATTCTGTACCCTCCGAGTCCCATTCTATTTATCCACACCCTGCACGTCAAAACCCGGGAGCGGACGAATATAATGAGGGTCGCTTGGCTGCCGGGAAGGGGTCAGGGTGGATCTCAATCTGGTCGATCCAGAAGATGTGCCTCGTCCGCGCGAGGAGGTCCGCCTGCGAAACCTGGCGGTGACCCCTCTGGGAGACGGGCGACGGCTGCGCATCGAAGTCGAGATGACTCCGTTTCTGGAGCGGCCCAACCTTGACCTGGACGTGGTCGGCCCGGCCGGCGAGTCGCTTTCGAGAACGACGGTGGTCGAAGCGGACAGCCCGACCCTTTCGTTGACGATGCACCTGCGGGCCAGGCCCGAGGGAGGGGAGTATATGGTGCGCGGCTCCCTGTCGTACGCTTCGTCTCCGCCCCAGGACGTCCGAGAGAAGCGCTTTGTCGTGGAGTTGGCGGCGGATGAGCGAGACTGATCCTCGGATCGGGCCGGCCAGGTAGCGACGGTCATGGCGCGTCTCGATCCTGTCCTGCGCCACGCCACCACTGCCCCGGCCTTCGACCCGACGAAGATCCACCGCGAACGTCTGGTGGATCTGGTCCACTCCTATCTGCCGCGCAAGTTGATCGTCGTCGCCGCGCCGGCTGGGTACGGCAAGACCACGCTGTTGGCCGATTTCACGGCCCACAGCGACTTCCCGGTGTTCTGGGTGCGCCTGACCCCGGCCGATCATGACGAGCGGCGCCTGGCGGAGATGATCGTCGCCACGCTGCGACGGCGCTTCCGCCGCGTGATGAAGGAAACCCGGCTCAACGCCCTGGCCGGCGCCACCGCCGAGGCCCTCGGCCGTGCGCTGGGCGAGGCGATGGGGGCCGTCGGGGAACCCTTTGTGCTTGTGCTGGACGACGTCCACCACCTGAACCTCTCGAAGCCGGCGCTGGCCCTGATGGACGCACTGCTGGAGGCGATGCCCGAGGATTCCTCGCTGATCGCCTCGGGCCGCGAGGTGCTCGAGGTCTCGCTGGCCAAGCTGATGGCCGAGGAGAATCTGGCCGGTCTGGGGCCTCAGGATCTCTCCCTGACCGAAGGGGAGCTGCGGGCGCTGGCCTCCCAGCGGGGCTCGAGCGGACTGAACGATATCGATTTCGTTCGGATTCTTGAAGAAACGCGCGGCTGGCTGGCAGGCGTTCTGCTCTCGGGTGTCCTGCAGGGCCACAAGAGCGCCGGCCCGATCGACCCCAATCGCCCGCTGGTCCACGACTACCTGGCCTCGGTTGTGCTCAATCGGCAGCCCGAGGCGCTGCGGACCTTCCTGCTGGAATCCTCGGTGCTGCCCTTCTTGACGGCTGAGGCCTGCGATTCTGTTCTGCACCGCACCGACAGCGCGCGCATGCTCGGCCGCCTGGGGAAGGAAGGCATCTTCGTCACGGTCTCGGCCGAGTCCCCGCGCACCTATGAGTACCACCCGCAGTTCCGCGATTTCCTGCTGACGACGCTCGGGGAGGGCGACCCGGCCCGGCTGAAGCGCGTCCGGCTGCGCGCCGCGCGCCACGCCGAGCGGACGGGGCAGGTGGAGCACGCCGTCGAACTCTACCTCGACAGCCGGCAGGCGCAGCACGCGCGCCGGCTGGCGGAACGTCACGCCAAGGGGATGTTCGACCAGGCGCGTGTCCAGACGCTGCAGATGTGGACCGACCGCCTGCGCGATGCCGGCGCCGAGTCGCCGGTGACGCTGCGCTACCTGGCCGTAGCCTATGCCGACCTCGGTCAGATCGCCGAGGCGGAGAACTACCTGGATCGGGCACAGCGGGCGCTGACGCCCGACACCGACTCCTCCGTTCGCGCCCTCTTGGAGAACGCGTCGGCGCTGGTCGCCTACTACAAGGGGGACTACCCGGCCGTACTGAAACACGCCGATCTCAGCCTGGCTTTGACGGACAAGCCGGCCGAGCGGGGGGTGCGGGCCCATGCGCTGATTCTGCGTGCCTCGGCCTTGGCGAATTCGTCTGGAGGCATTGCTGAGGCCGAGCGCATCGCCGAGCAGGCCCTCGCTCTTCTCCGGGACGGGAAGGACCGGCTGCTCCGAGCTGACGCACTCCGCCTCAGGGGCTCCATCCACCGGGTCCGGGGCGAGTTCAACCGGTACGCGGCAGTCAGTGCAGAGGCTTCTCGACTCGTCCGCCAGGAGGCCCCGGCCCTCTCGCTTGCCTCCCACCTAAACAACCTGGCGGACAGCTCGCACAGGCTGGCCCGCTACGATGCAGCCATCGAGCAGTACTCCGAGGCGCTTAGGGAAGCGCGGCTTGTCGGCAGCGACTTGCGAGAAGCGGTCATCCTGTACGGGATGGCCGAGGTTTACTGCGACGTCGGTCTGGCCATCCAGGCGGCCGAGCTCTTTGGGGAAGCCCTCTCGGTGTCAACGCGGATCGACAGCACGCCGTGGATCATCTTCGGGTGTGTCCACACTTCAACTCTCTACCGGCGGCGCGGGCTACCGGATGTGGCGCGCGAGTGGCTCAAGCGGGCGCGCCACCTGGGTGGACCGGGGCGCCCGGCCGACGCGTTGGCCGTCGAAGAGGCGTACGTCCAGTCTGCTGCCGACCCTCAGCTGGCTTCGGTGACCCTGGATCGGATCCTTGCCGTGCCGGTCGAAGATGCGGAGTCGACCGTCCGGGCTACGGCCCTGCTGGCCAGGGCCCGGTGTTGCCTGTCGTCGGGGGATCTTGACGGAGCGAACGCGGCGTTGATGGAGGCCTTGAGCTGGGTCGGGGCAAGGGAGCTCGAACAAGTCGTCGCGGCTGAGTTCCTGCATGACGACGACCTGCGTGAGTTGGCCAGCCGGACCCTGAGCGATCACCCGGCCATGGGGGTGGTCCTCAATCGAGTTGAGGCGATGCGCGCGTTCGCCCGGTTGCACGCGGTCGAGCCGGCGGAGCCCGCCGAGCGCCCGGCTCGTCTCGAGGTGCGGGCCCTCGGGGCCGCCCAGGTGGCATTGGGAGGCAACGAGGTCCGCACCACCAAGCCGCAATTGCGAGAAGTCCTGTTCTATCTGGTCGATCACCAAACGGTGCCGCGGGACGAACTGGGCGAAGTGTTCTGGCCGACGGCGCCGCCGGGCAAGCGCAACGCCAACATCCACATGGCGATTCATTCGCTGCGGCGCTGGGTCGGGCGAGAGGTCGTCGAGCTGGAGGCAGGCGCCTATCAGTTGAGTCCTTCGCTCGAAGTGGCCTATGACGTGGCGAGTTTCCTCAGGGCGCGGGGCATCGCCCTGGCGCTGCCGCCCGGCGATCCACGACGCTATTTCGCTCTGACGGAGGCCGTCAACTCCTTTGCCGGGGAGTTCCTGCCGGAGTTTTCTTCGGATTGGGTGATCGAGAGGCGACGCGGGATCGAGCTCCACTACCTCGAAGTGCTCTCGGCCTACGGCGAAGAGGCTCTGACGCGGGGCCAGCCGCAACGTGCCGTCGAGCATATCCGTCGAGGTCTGGCGATCGACCCCTACCGCGACGACTTGAACGCCCAGTACATGGAGGCGCTCGGCCGCCTGGGTCGGCGAAGCGAGGTGGTTACGCATTACCAGCGGTACACGAACCTCCTTGAGAATGAGCTGGGACTGGACCCGCCGCGTGAAGTCCGAGACCTTTACTCCAGATTGATTCGTTAGACCGCTTTTGGTCGTGGCAGAGCGTAAAAGGGGCAAACTCCTCGGAGTTCTTTACATAAGCGATGGCCCACCAAACGAACTCATCCGGCCCCAAAGCATCCAATTTGCGCATTGCGGTTGAGACGCGGTTGAGCCGTGTTCAGTACGATGGCCTTAGTACAAACTGGAGGGAGGAGGCAGGACCATGGCAAACGATCCAGTCGGCGGTCGGTAGTCAGCCAGAGCAGTTCAACCCACAGAAGTCGGTTGCCAGGCAGCGAGGATTTCGCTCCGCTGGCTTTTGTTTTGTCCCGGCCGAGAGCCGGGCCCACTAACTAGGAGGAATACGATGTCCATGCAAGCGCTGAATCGTTTGGTTGCCCGTTCGATCGTCGATCCGTCCGTCCTGCAGGCTTTCGGCGCCGGCCAAATCGGCCACGTGCTCGGTGAGCTCGATTTCTCGCCTGAGATGCGCCTGACCCTGGCCGGGCTCGAAGCCGGTTCGTGGACCGAGTTCGCCGTCCAGGCCTATCGCACGGTCAAGGCCTCCGAGAAGCCTGCCGTCCGCATCGAGCTGCCTTCGCCGCTGGAAGGCCTGCTGCAGGAGCAAGAGCAGAAGCGCTCTGCCTTTGGTCAGGTGGCATGAACCCGATTACGCGCGAAGAGCGCCGCTGGTTCCTGCACTGCCTGGCCCAGGGCCTCTACGGATACATGGGCGCCGCCGCGCCGCCGATTCCGGTGGAGGGGCTGTTGCAACACCCGCCGGAGACTTATCGCGACGATTTCGGCGTCGTCGACATGTATTCGTCCCTGTGGGACGCCACCTTCGCCCGCCCGCCCAACGGCCGGGGAAGCGTCTTCGTGCGGAACGACCTGAGTCCCGCCGAGCGGCGCTTCGTCCTGGCGCGTGAGCTGCTCAGCGCGCTGATCACCAGCCGCCACGGCCGGGCGATGGGCCTGGTCCAGCTGCTCATGGCTGACCTGAAGGACTCTGCCGAGTACTTCGCCCGCTGCCTGATCGTGCCGGAGCCGCTGCTCCAGGCCTTTCGTCGGCGGGAGGGAAAGCTGGCTGACATGGCGGAAGCCTTCGGAATCCCCTCCGCCGCAGCCAAGCTGCGCTGGGAAGACTCGCCCGCGTAGGCTCGCCTGAACGCGCGGTCCGGGTCGGGAGGGGAGGCCGGCTGCCCACCGGGGTGACCTGGGAGCCGCCGCACGCCGCGTCAGGCCGGGTCGCGTCGCCGTACCATCACGCACGCTGGCACCCAACTTGCATGCGCAGGGCCTGAACGCCGGGTCTGGGTATAATCCGGCGCCGGCTATGATCCCTGCATGTCAGGTCCGCGGTGACGTCGCCTTCGCCTAGTTCCTCACCCGCGCCTCGGATTTCCGGGCGTGTCTGGGCCTTTCGCCTGTTTCTCGTCCTGGCGTTGGCCGTCATCCTGGTCATCGCTCGCGCCGGCCTTGCCCTGAGCAGCGCATCCCCAACACCCGCCGATCCAACGCTGTTGGCGATCGCCACGCACTTGGCTCTCCCGGTCACGCCGAGCGCCACCACCGGGCCCGTTTCCACCGCCGCGCCGCTACCGACGCGGACGACCCTCTCCGGGACGATCATCTACACCGCCCGCGGCGCGGCGCGCTCGCACCTGTGGGCGATCGCCCAGGGGGATCCGGCGCCCCTCCTCCTTACCGCCGGCGACTTCGATGACCGCGAACCGGGCATCAGCCCCGACGGCCGATGGGTAGCCCTCGCCTCCAACCGTGACAGCGGCTGGGACCTATACCTCCTCGACCTGTCGACCGGCGCCGTACGCCGCCTGACTCAGACGAACGCCTTTGAAGGCAAGCCGACGTGGTCGCCGGACGGCCTGTGGCTCGCGTACGAGTCCTACAGCGGCGACGACCTGGATATCTGGATCCTTCCCATCGACGGGAGCCAGGCCCCGATCAAGCTTACCGACGCGCCGTCGATGGACTCCTCGCCTGCGTGGGATCCCGGCCCCTATCCCCCCGACTGCGCCACGTGCGGGACGGGGCGTCGCGTCGCTTTTATTTCAGACCGCGATGGGTTGCCCGACGTCTTCCTGGCAAACCTCGACGACCCGGCCGAGCGCTACCTCAACCTGACGCACACCCCTCTGATTGCCGAAGCCGACCCTGCCTTCGCTCCCGACGGCGCGTCGATCGCCTACTCCGGGCGCGGCAACGGGCTCGATCTGATCTACGTCGCCGGCGTCGAAGGGGCCGGCGAGCCACGCGAGGTGGGACTGGGTCGGAGCCCACAGTGGTCCCCCACAGGGGACGCCATCGGGGCGACACTGTCCTCGGCCCAATCCAGTCACTTCGTGGTCTACCCGCTGATCGAGGCCGACATCAGCAGCGTCGGCTTCCCGGCCATCCGCGGGATCGTGGATCTGACGTGGGCGGCCGGATCGCCGGCGCAGGGGTTGACCTGGCTGCCGGCCAACGTCTCCCTGGCGGCACCCGCCGGCGCCGAGCCGGGCGCGCGCGTCGCCCTTGCCCGGCTGCCCGGCGTCAACGCGCCGACGGGAATGCTCTCGGACCTGGTCGACGAGGCCTTTCTCGACCTGCGCCAGCGTGCCGCCCAAGACATCGGGTGGGACATCCTGGGCACGCTCGAGAACGCCTTCGTCGGAATCAACGCACCGCTCCCCCCGGGGTTCGCCTACAACGATTGGCTCTACACCGGCAGGGCCTTCGCATTGGACTCGCGGGCGCTGGCCTCGGGCCTGGTGGAGATCGTCCGGGAGGATTACGGCGCCGAGACCTATTGGCGCGTCTATGTCAAAGCCTCTCCGCAGGATGGCTCGATCGGCGAACCGCTGCGCGTTCGCACCTGGGATTTCAGCACGCGCTACACCGGGGACCCCACGACCTACGACCGGGGAGGCTCGTTGAAGGCCGAGCTGCCGCAGGGTTACTACGTGGATCTGACCCAGCTGGCCGCCGACTTTGGGTTCGAACGCGTCCCGGCCATGTCCAACTGGAGGACGTACTTCCAGGGCGCCCGCTACAACGAATTCGCCCGCACCGAAGGCCTCACCTGGCTGCAGGCGATGCTGCAGATCTACCCGCCCGAGGCGATCGTCACACCGACTCCCTACCGCACCCCGACGCCGACTCCGACCATGACGCCTATCCCCACGGCCACGCCGTGGTGGTGGCGGTGGATCCTCACGGCGACCGCGCTCGCTCAGCCTGTCCCCACCGCCACAGGAACGCCGCTGCCATGAATCGTTGGCGGCGTCGCGCGGCCGTCCTGGTCGTTCTGCTTGCCGTCAGTGCCTGCGTCGCCGCGCCGCAACCCCCATCGGCCTCCCCGGCGTCGGCGACGCCCGCCACTGGAGCCCCGCCGCCTGTCGTCCCGAGTCCCACGCCCGCCCCCCTAGCGACCATGCTGGCGGCCCCTGGGCTCCTGTCTTTCTCGACCGCCGTTCCGGCTGCCGTCGCGGGGTGGCGGCCTCCTCCTTATCCTTCCCCTTGGTCGATTCGACCCGAGGACCACTTCTACTTCTCGCGGCCGATTCCCTCCGGCGAGGTGAATTGGCCGAACCCGAGCTATCGCTACGGCGCGACATACTCCGGGGAGCAGAGCACGCATACCGGCGTCGATCTCGGCGCGGAGCGCGGGGCCCCGGTGCTCGCCGCGGCCGCGGGCGAGGTCGTATGGACCGGGTATGGCCTCTACCGCGGGCTCCCGGATCCGGCCGACCCGTACGGACTCGCCATCGCTGTGCGGCACGACTTCGGTTATGGTGGCCAGCCGCTCTTCACGGTCTATGCCCACCTGCAGGCGAGCCGCGTCTGGCGTGGCCAGCGGGTGGACGCCGGTGAGATCATCGGCACCGTCGGCGACACCGGGCACGTCACGGGGCCACACCTGCATTTCGAGGTCCGCCTGGGGGAGAACTACTACTTCTCGACGCGCAATCCGGAGCTCTGGGTTGTCCCTCCCGAGGGCTGGGGTGTTCTGGCCGGGAGAGTCCTCGACAATTCGGGGCTCCCCCTGTACGAGCACCTGGTCCAGATCAAGTCGGTAGACACCGGCCAGAAGTGGACCGTCCTGACCTACGCCCAGGGGACGGTCAACCCAGACGCACCCTACAACGAGAACTTCGTCCTGGGCGAGCTGCCGGTCGGGCCGTACGAGATCACCGTCCAGTTCGTCGGACGGACCCACACGGCCTGGCTCTTTCTGCTGCCCGGGCAGACCAATTTCATCGTCTTCAAGGGCCGCAGCGGTTTTGAGATCGAACCGACACCGACGCCCGCCGCGCACGCCCAGCGTTGAAGTTTCGTTATCGTCCGGCCAGGCCAATT
>CAYUWF010000011.1:0-23607 GCA_964448245.1 uncultured Anaerolineaceae bacterium
GCCGGAGCCAGCGCCAGTTCGAGGACCGCGTCCATGTGCCGGACGAGGCGCACCTTGAGTTCCCGCCGGGCATTGCGCGGGACCTCCACCAGATCCTTGCGGTTCTGCACAGGGAGAATCACCGTCTTGAGTTTCAGACGATGGGCAGCCAGGACCTTCTCGCGTACGCCGCCGATGGCCAGGACCCGGCCGCGCAATGTGATCTCGCCGCTCATCCCGACCTCGCGCCGGACCGGTCGGCGCGTGACGGCCGA
The DNA here is from genome assembly GCA_964448245.1 of uncultured Anaerolineaceae bacterium. Taxonomy (GTDB): domain Bacteria; phylum Chloroflexota; class Anaerolineae; order Anaerolineales; family E44-bin32; genus DATEVL01. The sequence continues at coordinate 255 of CAYUWF010000011.1, forward strand.
GGCCAGGGCCGTCGCCATCGTTATCCCTGCGCTCGGGCCGTCCTTGGGAATGGCACCTTCCGGGACATGGATATGGATGTCAGATTTCTCGAACATCTCAGGATCGACGCCGAGCTGGCGTGCGCGCGACTTGATGTAAGAGACGGCCGCCTGCGCCGACTCCTGCATGATCTCGCCCACCTGGCCCGTCACCTGCACCCCGCCCTTGCCCTCCACCAGCAGTACCTCGATGGCCATCGTCTCCCCGCCGTTCTCGGTCCAGGCCAGCCCCATGGCGGCGCCGACCTGATCCTGCTTCTCGGCCTCACGCGGGTTGACCTCGGGCGGGCCTAGCAGGCGGGTCAAAAGGGCGCGGCTGATCACAGGCGGCAGCGGCCGGCCCTCCGCCTTGCGGCGGGCCACCTTGCGGCAGATGTTCCCGATCGACCGCTCCAGATTGCGGACGCCGGCCTCCCAGGTGTAGTCGCGGATGATCGTCAGCACGATCTCTTGGGGAAGCGTCAGGTCTTCGGTCGTCAGCCCGTTCTGCTCCAGCTGCCGGGGGATAAGGAATCGCTCAGCAATGACGACCTTCTCCTCCTCGATATAGCCGGGGAAGTCGATGACCTCGAGCCGGTCGACCAGGGCCGGGGGAATCGAGTTGAGGGTGTTGGCGGTCGTGATGAAGAGCGTGCGCGAGAGATCGTAGGGGACTTCCAGGTAGTGGTCGGAGAAGCCGTTGTTCTGCTCCGGGTCGAGCACCTCGAGCAGCGCCGCTGCCGGGTCGCCGCGGAAGTCGTTGCCCAGCTTGTCGATCTCATCCAGCATGATCAGCGGATTGATCGTCCCCGCCCGCCGCATCGCCTGCAGGATGCGCCCGGGGAGGGCGCCGATGTAGGTCCGGCGGTGGCCGCGGATCTCGGCTTCGTCCCGGATTCCGCCCAGCGACATCCGGACGAACTTGCGCCCGAGCGCTTCCGAAATGGACTTGCCGAGCGAGGTCTTGCCCGTCCCGGGCGGGCCGACGAAACACAGGATCGGCTGGCGTTGTTTGTCCGCCGCCAGGCTGCGTACGGCGATGTACTCGAGAATCCGCTCCTTGGCCTTCTTGAGGCCGTAGTGTCCCCGCCTCAGGACGCGGGCGGCGTGCGCCACGTCGAGGTTATCGGCGGTCGAAGCGCTCCACGGCAGTTCGATCAGCCAGTCGAGGTAGGTCCGGATGATCCCCACCTCGGGCGACATCGGCGGCATCTGGTTGAGGCGCGCGACCTCTTTCAGCGCCCGGCCATGGATCTCTTCCGGGAGCCCCAGGTGGGCGATGCGCTCGCGCAGCTCGCCGATCTCTTGGGCCCAGATGTCGGCCTCCCCCAGCTCGGTCTGGATGGCCTTCATCTGCTCGCGTAGGTACATCTCGCGCTGGGAGCGGTCGACCTCGGTCTGGACCTTGCTGTGGATCTGATCTTCGAGCTCGAGGACGTCCAGCTCGCGGCCGAGCAGGATGCTGATGCGCTGCAGGCGCGTGATGGGGTCGAAGGTCTCCAGCACGGCCTGGCGTTCGGCGACGCTCAGGCTGAGAGCGGAGGCGATCAGGTCGGCCAGCCAGCCGGGATCCTCGAGGTTGACGGCGTAGACGTAGGCTTCGTCCGGCAGGGAGCGGTTGAGCTGCACGCATTTCTCGAACAGGGTCAGGACGGCCCGCATCAGGGCGATCGTCTCCTTGGTGCGCGGCGTGCTGTCGTCGACCAGGCGCCCGCGCGCCCGAAGGTAACTGCCGCCGGGGAGGTACTCGAGGACCTGGATGCGCCGTCGTCCCTGGGTAAGGACGGAGGTCGTGCCGTCCGGCAGCTGCATCAGCCGGCCGACGGCGACCTCGGTGCCGACGGCGTACAGGTCCTCGGCCCCGGGCGTTTCGAGCTCGGGGTCCAACTGCGCCACGGCGATCATCGTCTCGCGGGATCGGGCGCTGTCTTCGATGGCCGCCCGCGTCGGTTCGTGGCCGACGAAAAGCGGTGTGACCATGTTGGGGTAGAGCACGACGTCCCGCAGGGGCAGGACGGCGCATTCGATCAGGCCCTGCTCGTCGGGCAGCGCGTCGTCGACGTCGTACAACTCGTCGGCGCGACGGTTCATCGAGTCGCCGAAGTCGACCGGCAGGTGCGGCCAGCGGCCGAGCAGGCCGCTCACCGTGCCTCCCTCGCCGGACGGCCGAAGGTCACGCTCCACACCTGGCTGGGGGTGTTGAAGGAGGGGCGCGTGGTCCCCTCCGGGATGCGAAGCGCGATCACCCCGCGCCCATCCACCGCAATCTCGAAGGAAGGGCGCCGGGTCACCCCGCGCCCATCGACCGGAATCTCGAAGGAAGGGCGCCGGGTCATCGCCGTAGCTCACGGTCGGCCGCCGGCCGGACGCGTTCCCACGCCGCCAGGGCTTCGCCGGCGACGAACAGGCTGCCGGCGCTGACGATCACCTCCCCCGGGCGGGCGCGTTCGATCGCCCGGCGCAGCGCCTGCTCCACCGGCGCTACGACCTCGGCCCGCGCGCCGTGGCCGTGGGCCAGCGCCGCCACCTCCTCCGGGTCGGCCGCCCGCGGATGCACCGCCTGGGTCAGGATCAGCCGCGAAACGCGCGGCAGCAGCTCCTGCAGCATGCCCGAGATGTCCTTGTCGGCCGAGGCGCCGAAGATCAACGTCACGGGCGCGCCGGGGAAGTAGTCGTCCAGCGCCAGGCGCAGCTTGAGCGCCGAGTCGCGATTGTGTGCCGAGTCGATCACCACCGCCGGATCCGACGAGAGGACCTGGAAGCGGCCCGGCCAGCGCACTTCGCGGAAGCCGCGTTGCACGGCTTCTTCGGTGACGCTCAGGCCGCGCTCCCGTAGGACCCTCAGCGCGGCGTAGGCCACCGCGGCGTTGACGACCTGGTGATAGCCCAGCAGCGGGATCTCGTAACGCGGCGGCGCCCACTCTTCCCCCCCGCCCGATTCGACGAAAGCATCCATTAGAGGCTGCTCGGCGGCCGACCAGATGTGCAGGCTCTGGTGCGCCAGGTCGTGCCCGCCGGGAGCGTACAGCCAGTCGCGCCCGACCTTCACCAGGGGCGCCCCCAGCTCGGCGGCGATGCGCTCCACCACGTGATCCGCCTCTTGCTGCTGCGGCGCCAGGACCAGCGCCACTCCGGGCTTGATGATGCCGGCCTTCTCCCGGGCGATATCGGAAAGACGATCGCCAAGCAGGTGCATATGGTCGTACGATAGTGACGTGATGACCGCCACCTGCGGGGTGATGACGTTGGTGGCGTCGAGGCGCCCTCCCAGGCCGACCTCGATGACGGCCACGTCGACGCCCGCCTGGGCGAAATGGAGGAAGCCAAGCGCCGTCACCAGCTCGAAAGTCGTCAGCCCGGGAATCTCCGCCACGTGCGGCTTCAATTCTTCGACCAGGCGCGCCAGCTCGGCTTCGGCGATCTCCCGGTCATCGAGGCGAATGCGTTCGGTGAAGTGCACTAGATGCGGGGAGGTATACAGGCCGGTGCGGTGCCCGGCTGCCCGCAGGCTGGAGGCGATCAGCGCAGAAACCGACCCCTTGCCTTTCGTGCCGGCGACATGGATGGTGCGGTAGGCAGCCTGTGGATCGCCCAGCCGTTGCAGGAGCTGCCGCGTCCGGGCGAGGTCGAAGACGTCGGGCGAGTAGCGGTAGCTGCGCTCCTGGCTGTAATCGATGAAACTGTACAGGTAATCGAGGGCTTCGGCGAAACCGGGTGCGGTCATAGCCGTTTCATTCTAATCGTCGCGAGCCTGCGCGGCAAGAAGTGCGTGGTCAGCGCGGGCAAGAAACGTGCCGGAGCCCCGCCAGCCGGAGTCTGGCCCGCCCGGCGAGGTCCTGGGCGCCGCCAGCGGCCTCACTCCGCGAAGCTGCTTGCGGCTAACCCTGAATCGCGTTATCATTCCGCCGTTCCCCGCTCCAGAGAGGAGGTCAGCCCCGGCCCAAGTCTCCGCCTATCTTGTTGCGTGCTATCCTCGCAATCTCACCTTCCTCAGCAGGAGAGAAGACCCATGAGCAAGAGATACGTCTTTGTCGCCGTGAGCCTGCTGGTCCTGATGGCCATGGCACTCGGCGCGTGCACCCCGGCCGCCACCGAGGCGCCCGCCGAGCCGACCGCGGCGCCGACCGCCGAACCGATGCCCGACATCGGCAGTCCGGAGCACCCGATCAAGGTCCTCTTCGTTCCGTCGGTCGATGCCAACTTAATCGTCACCGGGGGCGAGAAGATGGCCCAGGCGCTCAACGAGGCCACCGGCCTGACCTTCGATGTCAGCGTTCCAACCTCGTACGCCGCTACCATCGAGGAAATGTGCGCCTCGCCGACCGACACGATGGGCTTCATTCCCGGCCTCGGTTACGCGCTGGCCAGCGAGCTTTGCGGCGTGGACGTGGCCTTCAAGGCCAATCGCTTCGGTTACGACGTCTACTGGGCCCAGATCCTCGTCCCGCGCGATAGCGACATCGACTCGATCGAGGACCTGGAAGGTCTGAAGTGGGGCTACGGTGACGTCGGCTCGACTTCCGGCTACATGGTCCCGCTGGTGATGCTCCAGGAAGCCGGCGTCACGCCGGGCAACCAGATCCAGACCGGCGGTCACAACCAGTCGGCCCAGGCCCTGTACAACGGCGAAGTCGACTTCGTCACGACCTTCTACAGCCCGCCGACGAACGTCGAGAGCGGCGAGGCCGTCTTCGATCCAGCCAACCCGGATATCCCGGACGATCTGATCGATAGCTGCGGCCTGAACGCCGACGGCAACCTGGTGTGCGGCAACCTGCGGGTGTGGGACGCCCGCGCCAATATCCGCGAGGCGGCCCCGGACGTTATTCAACACGAGCGGATCCTGGCGCTCTCGCCCGAAATCCCGAATGACACGCTGTCCTTTGGCCCCGAATTCCCGGCCGATCTGCGAGCGCAGATCGAGGAGGCGCTGCTGGCCTTCGCCGAGACCGAGGGTTGGGCGGCCTCGATCGGCAGCCAGGACTTCTACAACTGGACCGGCATCTCCCCGGCCACCGACGCGGAGTACGACTTCATCCGCCAGATGGTGGCCGCCGCCGGGTTCAATCTCGAGGACATCCGGTAGTCCTTCGACGGCAGCCAACGTGACCCAGGCCCCGGGCGGCCAATCCCGCCCGGGGCCGATCTCCACCTCCCCCCGGCGGCCGAGGGGCGCGCCAGGAAAGCCGGACCACCTCCGACTCGTCGTCTAATGTTGAGCATCCGCCACCTCTCGAAGACGTACGACGGAGGGGTTCAGGCCCTGACGGACGTCTCTTTCGACGTCCCCGACGGGCAGTTTCTGGCGATCATCGGTCTGAGCGGTTCAGGCAAGTCCACTTTGCTGCGCTGCATCAACCGCCTCGTCGAGCCGACCTCGGGCCAGGTGCTGTGGGACGGGGTCGATGTCACAGCCGCCAACAAGGACGAGGTCCGGCGCATCCGCCGCCAGATCGGGATGGTCTTCCAGCATTTCAACCTCGTCCACCGCTCCAGCGTCCTGACGAACGTGCTTGCCGGCCGGCTGGGCTACGTCACCCCCGCCTGGAGCCTGGTCAACCGGTTTCCCAAAGCCGACGTCGAGAAGGCCATGCGTGAAATCGCCCGCGTCGGCATCCCGGATAAAGCGCGAGTGCGGGCGGACGAGCTCAGCGGCGGGCAGCAGCAGCGGGTGGGCGTGGCGCGGGCGTTGATGCAGGATCCGCGCATGATTCTGGCCGACGAACCGGTGGCCAGCCTGGATCCGGTCCTGGCCCACTCCATTATGCAGTACCTGGAACGGATCAACCGCGACGACAAGGTCACCGTCTTGTGCAGCCTGCACTTCCTCGATCTGGTCCACCGCTATGCCGACCGCGCCATCGCCCTGAACCAAGGCCGTTTGGTTTTCGACGGCCCGCCGCAGGAAATCGACGACGCCCGCTTCAAAGCGATCTATGGACAGGACGCCGAACGCGTTGGGTGATCGGCGCGCCGGGCGCCGGCTGGCGCGCCTGGGGCGATCCCTGCTCGTCGCCATCTTGGTCGTCGGCGCGTTTCTCATCTACGCCTACGGTTTCCAGGTCACCCAGGTCAATCTGGAGGAGACGCGCTCGCCGCGCCGGCAGGAGCAACTCGTCCGGATCCTGCGAGCGCTGGCCCAGCCCGACCTGGTCGAATACGATCAGAGGGAGACGACCGCCGAATCGGCCGTCTTCGTGCCGTGCCCGGTGGGGCCGCCGGCGACCCCTCTCCAGGTCGGCTCGCCTCGCCTGCTCCTCGATCCGACGTGCGGCTCGCCCGGAGAGTGGTTGAGAGTCCACGGAGAAGGCTTCCCGGCGGGCGCCGATGGGCGCGTGTACTTCGTTCCACCCAATGGGATCTTGCTCAGTGTCGGCGATTTCCATAGCGACCGGCAAGGCGCATTCGAGGTCAGGGTCCAGCTTCCGGAACGGCCTACGCCCGAGGCGCAAACCTTGCTCGCCATCGCCCGCGAAAACATTGGTGCCCCGCGGCTCACGCGGAACGCCCACGATACGTGGGACAAGATCATCGAGACGATCTTCATGGCGCTGCTCGGAACGACGTTCGGCACGATGATCGCCATCCCCCTCAGCTTCCTGGCCGCCCGCAACTTGATGAAGGATGTGACGGGCACGATCGGTGGCCTGGCCCTGATCGTGATCTCGCTCCCGGTAGGAGCGTGGTTGGGCTTCGCCTTCTGGCGGATTGCCCTGGCCGGGAGCTCACTCGTGACCTCCAACCCCCTGGCCCTGCTCGTCGTCGCCTGCGCCGCCTTGGCCATCCTTGGCGGCGCCCTGCGTTGGGCCCTGCCCCCCGTCGAACCTTCCACGCCGACTCGCATGCTACGCGCCGTTCGCGCAGGGGTCGTCCTCCTTTGCGGCCTGCTCGGCTTGCTGGCGGCGGTGTTGATCGCCAGGCTTATGGTCTTCGTCGGCAACGAGCTCGCCGGTTTGTTGGGGCTGGCGTCGTTCGTCGGGACGTTCATCTTCGCCCTGGGCGAAGCCCTCGAGCTGATCCTGGGGGCGGTCGCCATCGGCACCGGCGCGGTCGTGCTGGGAAACGTCGCCGGCCGCCTGGTGCGGCGAGCCCGAATCCACCTCGCTGCGGCGTCCGGCCGCATTCTGGATCTGGCCCTCGTCGCCCTGGCCGGCGCGGTCGCCGGCCTCCTGCTCGGAGCCGTCCTCGAGTGGCTCTATCGCCTTGAGGACCCGCGTCTGACCGTGATCGGTACGGCGGCGATCGGGGCATTGATCGGCCTTCTGCTCGGGGTGCGAGCCGGCGCCGGGGACACCTTCCCCGTTGGATTGGTGGTGTACAACTTCACCCGCACCATCTTGAACGTGCTGCGCGCCGTCGAGCCGGTAATCATGGTCATTGTCATCGCCGTCTGGGTCGGCATTGGTCCTTTCGCCGGAGTTCTGGCCCTTTCCCTGCATACAGTCGCCGCCCTGGGCAAGTTGTTCTCGGAGCACGTCGAGACCGTTCTCCCCGGCCCGCTCGAGGCGGTGACGGCCACCGGGGCGACGCGCTTGCAGATGATCGTCTACGCCGTCGTCCCGCAAATCGTCCCGACCTACGTTTCCCTGACGATGTACCGCTGGGATATCAACGTCCGCATGTCGACGATCATCGGTTTTGCCGGCGGCGGAGGCATCGGCTTCCTGCTGCAGCAGAACGCCAACCTGTCCAATTACCGCGCCGCCAGCGCCCAGATCCTCGCCATCGCTCTCGTCGTCACGGCCATGGACTACCTCAGTTCCTACCTGCGCCAGAAAGCAATCTAGCGCCGCCCTGCCGGCCTTCCGCGCGCCGTCCCCTGCCTCGCCGACCGCCTGGCGAACGATCCATTACGGCTGCCTGGTCCCGGTGATATAATCCGCCGGACTGCGTCAGGCGACCGATGAACGACCCCGTCCTCGTCATCAATGTGAACTACGAGCCGCTGAATGTGTGCTCGACACGGCGCGCGCTGGGATTGCTGCTCACCGGCAGGGCGGAGATGGTGGCCAACGGCCGCGGCTATGTCCACACCGTCCGCCTGACGATCCCCCGGCCTTCGGTCATCCGGCTCGACCGGATGGTCCGGCGGCCGCGGCCGAAGATTCGGCTCACCAAGCGCGAGCTCTTCCGCCGCGACAACTTCACCTGCCAGTACTGCGGACAGCGCGTCCCACGTCTGACGATCGACCATGTGGTGCCGCGCCACCGCGGCGGCGAGCATGTATGGTCCAACCTGGTGACGGCCTGCCCGGCCTGCAACCTGCACAAAGGCGGGCGGACCATCGGCGAGACGCACATGAAACTGCGGCACCACCCGTGGGAGCCCTTGGCGACCACGGCCTATCTCTTCGGCCCCCTACTGGAAACCAACCAGGAGTGGCGCCCCTTCCTCGAGGGTTGGTAGGTCTCCCTTTCTTCCCACCACATCCCACCGAGCCCTAACAGGTTGCTGAAAAAAGGCGACCGTCGTCCAACCCCCCCGCCCCTGACCCTGGCGATACCGCACCCCCTGGCACCGCCCGCCAGGGCAGGTGTGCGGCGCACCGCAGGTGCGGTGCAGGTGGGCCATCCCGAATGGGCTCCCCCTGCACCCGCTTGGGCTCACGGCCCGGAGATTCCTACAGGGGAGGGTATTGCTCCCTCTCCGCAACGAGACCGCTCGTGCTAGGGCGCTGTCAGGCGAGAAGCCTTACTGGGCCTCCGCTCACGCTTCGACTGCGGCCTTGCTGCGCAAGGCCTCCGCTCAGCGAGGACGGGCGCGTTCATCGAGAAGGAGGGGGCGAACCGGATCACACTTCGGGATCGACTTGGGGGAACAAGACTTCCAGAAGCGCCAACAGACCGCCGGCGACGATCCCCTGACCGCCCGTCAGGATCGGCACGCGGGATTCGACGATCGCTTCCGTCAGCACGCGCAAGGCAGGATCGGTGATCTCATCGAGCCAACCCAGATCCGCCGCCATGCGGTCGGCGGTGCTCGGCCAGTCGCCGCGGTGCGCCATCCACACGCGGGTGTCCCACAGCACGCCCTGGACGAGATCGCCCAGCCGCTCGACGAACGCCTTCGCCCCCTGGGCCTCGACCCATTCGCCGATGAGCGATCTCACTTCGCCGCGAGCGAGACGGCCGCTGGCGCGCATGCCGCGCTCTTCCGCGTAGACGCGCACCCACACCTGGCAGCGTTGGACGATCTCGCGCCACGCACCATCGGATACGCGGCCGATCAGAGCCACCGACTGGGCGGGCGTGCGCAGGACCCGCGCCAATTCATCGACGCGACGCGCTAGGGTTTCGGGGAACGGCTCGAGAGCCGCCCGCAGGTGAGGCCCCAGGCCCGGGTGGCCCCTCATGAGCGCCAGGTCCGCGGGGGTGTCGATATCGGTGCGCGAGGCAGCCGAAGCCGGCGCCGCCTCCACGACGACGCCGGCCTCCTGGCGCAACACCCAGCCGAGAGGGTTGTCGGTCGGCAGCCGCTCGGCAAGCGGCGCAGCGCGGCGGGCATCCCGCAGGATGGCCCAGTCGGTGGAATGCAGGTTGTTGACGAGGGCCCCGCCCGCCGGCAGCTGCCGGGCCTGGTGCAACCATTTCGCCAGCTGTTCGCCCGTCGCCAGCGGAGCTGCGGCGCCGCCGAAGTAGGCCAGGTCGGTGAATCGGCCGGCTTCGATGACCTGGGCCAGGGCGCGGCCGAAGTGAAAGGGAGGCTTGGGCTCGGGGACGATTTCCACGTCGCCCGCGGCCAGGAATTCCCGGTCGCCTGGATCGGCGGCGGAGAGATAGATCGGATCGAAACCGCTCGACCTTATGCGCTCGATCAGATCGGCGGCGGCCGCGCGGCGCGCCCCGGCCAGCCACTGCTCCGCGCGCGAGCGGCCGGCCGGCGGGAGGAAGACAACGGTCGGGATCGGCGGAAGGGGTTGCGCCGATATCGGCGGTGGAGACATCGGCGCGGTTCTGGCCGCCCAGGCTAGTGTCCCGTCTCAGGGACATGTCGACAAATCCGGCCTGGCAGGCCTCTGTCCGGATGGCTCCAGCCAGGTCCGCCACCGATAGCGCAAATCCAGGCGAGGCCGAATGGGTTCGTCATCGGACTTCTGAGACGGGACGCTAGTCGATCTCCGGCTCGATCAGTCCGAGGGCGCCGTCCCGGCGCCGGTAGAGGACATTGACCTGGCTGGTGGCGGTATTCATGAAGATGAAGAAGTCCTCGTGGCTGAGGAGCGCCATCTGCTCGATGGCTTCGCCTTCGTCCATCGGCGTCAGAGGGAAGCGCTTGCGCCGCACGATAGCCGGGCCGAGGTCACCGGTATCGGGCTCGTTCGACGGTGCGTCCAGCGCGACCTGCGCCGCCGAGCGGCCATCGCCGCGATTGCGCCAGTGTTTTCCCTTGTAGCGCTCGGCCTGGCGCTCGATCTTGTCGAGGGTCTGGTCGAAGGCGGCGTAGATGTCGTCAGCCCGGTTCTCGGCGCGCAGCAGGACGCCTTTGCCCCTCACCGTGACCTGGGCCACCTGGCGGTCGGCGGCCGAGCGGGCAGACTTACGATGGTCCAGGTCGACCTGGACTTGCTCGATCGTGTCGAGGTAGCGATCGAGTTTCACGGCCTTCTTGGTGACGTAATCCCGCAGACGATGGTCCAGTTCAAGGTTGCGGACGTTGATCTCGACTCGGATGGTCATTCCGCCTCCATGGAGTGCGTGCGCCACGGCCGGCGTCAGGCACGGCCGATGGTGAGGGCCAGGACGCGCCGGGCGCCGGCCTGCGCCAGCGCCTTGGAGCAGGCGGCCAGGGTCGCGCCAGTCGTGTGCACATCATCGATGAGCAGGACGGTTTCATCTTGGACGAGGGACGGGTCTGCCGCAAATGCACCGTCGACATTCGCCCACCGCTCGCCGGCCTCCAGCCCGACCTGAGAAGGGGTTTCCCGGATCCGGGTGGCCGCCGACGAAAGGATGGGGAGTCGCAGCAACTCGGCAAGTGCACGGCCAAGCAGTTCAGCCTGATTATAACCCCGCTGGCGCAGCCGGCGTCGGCCGAGCGGCACCGGGACGACGCAGGACGGCGAGAGGCTGTACCGCGAGACCACCTGCGCCATCGACTCCGCAAGGAGCCGCGCCAATCGTAGGTCCGGCCGGTACTTGAGGTGCATCACGGCGCGGTCGAGCGGCGGGCGATAGACGGCGACGGCCCAGGCGCCAGGTGCCGCGGGCGGGCATCGATGGGGAGAAGCAGCCGAAGGAAGCGCCTGTCGGCAGACCAGACAGACTTCGCCGCTGGCCGCCACGAGGCGCGCCTGACACGCCGGGCACCAGATGATTCCCGAGGCGCCGCAACCCACGCAACGAGTGGGAAAGAGCAGTTCGAGGAGTGGCTGCAGGCCGAGGCGAATCGCCACCGGCGACGGCATGACGGGGCCTCTCCCCCTGAGGCGGCCCGAGGGCGGGCTGGCTAGCGGCCGACCAGCAGGGTTCCCAAGGTCGAATCCAGGAGCAGGAGTGCCGCCGGCCCGAGCAGGACGATCAGGATCGACGGGAAGATCAAGAGCGCGATAGGGAAGATCATCTTGATCGGAGCCCGGTGCGCCTCCTCTTCCGCCATCTGCCGCCGCCGCACGCGCATCTGTTCCGACTGGATGCGCAGCACTTTCGCCAGGCTGACCCCGAGTTGTTCCGACTGGATGACGGCGGCGACGAAGCTCGTCAGCTCGGCCAGGCCGATGCGCTCGGCCAAGTCGCGCAGCGCGTCGCGCCGCAGCTTCCCCAGGCGGATCTCCTGGATCACCCTCCCGAACTCGAGCGCCAGCTCGTTCTCCCACTTCTCCTGGACCTTTGCCATGGCGCCGTCGAAGCCCAGGCCCGCCTCGACGCATACCGTCAGCAGATCGAGGGCGTCCGGCATCGCCCGGAAGACGCCCTTTTGCCGGCGGCTGATCTTGCTGGAGAGCCACATGTCGGGGAACATGAAGCCGAGCAGGAGGAACAGGACCGTCAGGCCCAGGCCCTGCCCCCAATTCCGTCCACTGACCATGAACACCAGGAAGATCAGCCCACCGAAGACGACGGCCAGGATGATGCGCAAGGTCAGGAAGAAGGACGGGTCCATCCGCATCGGGTTGCCGGCCATCTCCAGCTTGCGCCGCGTAGTTTCCAGCGTCGCCTGCGGCGTGAAACGCTGGGAGATCTTCCCGACCGAATTGAAGAACGGCAACACCATGCGGTCGTAAAAGCCCTGAGAGAGCTCGAGCTCCTCCAGCGAGAGGGGCTCCTCGCGCGCGGAGAACTCTTCCAGCCGCGCCTGGATCGGGTCGCGCGCCTCCGGGGCCCGCATCCCGACCACGACCAGGACGACTGCGACCACCACGGCCAGGGCCAGCAAGAATCCGATCGGTCCCAACATATGCGCTTCCTTTCCCTGCCCCGCTGCGGCTAGATATCGATGGTAACGATCTTCTGCGTGATGATGAAGCCGGTAACGATCATGATGACGGACAGGGCCAGCATCGAACCCCCGCAAAGGATTGGGGGTTCGAGGAACTTCATCACGTAGGGGCGGTTGACCAAGTACAGGATCAGGAACAGAGCGATAGGCATCGCCGAGATGACCCAGGCCGTGGCCCGCCCCTGCGCGGTCAGCGAGGCAATCTCGCCTTTGATCCGCACGCGTTCGCGGATGGTGAACGAGATCACGTCCAGGATCTCGGCCAGGTTGCCGCCGACCTCGCGTTGGACGTTGATCGCCGTGACGAAAAGGTCCAGGTCCTCGCTCTTGATCCGGCGCAGCAGGTGATCGAGGGCGTCATCCATCGACAGGCCGAGCTGCATCTCCTGAACGACACGGCGGAACTCATCGCAGATCGGCGGAGGGAGTTCGCGGCTGACGGCTTCCATCGCTTGCAGGGTCGAGAACCCCGCCCGCAAGCCGTTGACGACCAGGTTGAGCATGTCGCCGAGCTGGCTGTCGAACTTCTTCAGCCGGCTCTTCTCGGCCCGCCCGACGTACATCCCGGGGAGAAAGGCCCCAATGATCCCGGCCAGGATGCCGAACGGGACGGAGCGTCCCAAGATGGTGCCCAGGATCGTGCAGATCAGGATCGAAGCCCCGATGACCCCCAGGTACTCGGCCGACCGCAGCTTGAGGTCCGCCCGCGCCAGGCGGCGCGCGATGCCGTCGAAGAGGTTGCTGCCCTCGCCCAGTCGGTTGAAATACTCCGACAGCGGATTGACCCGCACGGTCTTCTCGGTCGTCTCCTGAGCGGCCGAGCTGACCATGCCGCCCGACTCGGCGTAGCGGCCCAGTCGCTCTTCGACCACCGAGCGGGTGCCGAAGACCGTGACGGCCACTCCGACGACGAGCAGCGTCAGGCCCAGCGCCCCGCCGATAAGCAGGATTAGGTTGGGGAGTGGCATCACCTCGACCCCTTTCGACCGGCGCGCCCAGCCGGCCTAGTAGCGCATCCTCTCGCCAACGCCGAAGATCGACGCCGGAAGGTGCACCCCTGAGGCTTCGATCTTGTCCATAAAGCGCGGACGCAGACCGGTCGGCCGCAGCCGGCCGATGACACGACCCTGCTCGAATCCGGTCTGCTCGAAGATGAAGATGTCGGTCATCGTGATCACATCGCCTTCCATCCCCTGGATCTCGGAGATGTGGGTGACCTTGCGCGTGCCGTCGCGCAGGCGCTCCAGGTGGACCACCAGCTCGAGGGCGGAGGAGATCTGCTCGCGGATGGCGCGAATCGGGAGTTCCATCCCGGCCATCAAGGTCATCGTCTCGATGCGGGAGAGCGTGTCGCGCGGGCTGTTCGAGTGGGCGGTCGTCATCGAACCGTCGTGGCCGGTGTTCATTGCCTGCAGCATGTCGAGGGCGGCTGCATCGCGGATCTCACCGACGATGATGCGGTCGGGCCGCATTCGCAACGAGTTCACCACCAGGTTCTGGATGGTGACCTCGCCCCGCCCCTCGATGTTGGGCGGGCGCGACTCCAGGGTGACGACGTGTTCCTGGCGCAACTGGAGCTCGGCGGCGTTCTCGATGGTGATGATGCGCTCGTCGGCCGGGATGTACTGCGACAGCACGTTGAGCAACGTCGTCTTGCCCGAACCGGTGCCGCCCGAGATGATGGCGTTGATGCGGGACATGACGCAGGCCTTGAGGAATTCGGTGGCTTCAGCGGTAATCGTGCCGTACTCGATCAGCTGGTCGATGGTGATCGGGTTGCGGGCGAACTTTCGGATGGTCAGCACCGGGCCGACGAGCGAGATCGGCGGGATGACGGCGTTGACGCGGGAGCCGTCCGGCAAGCGGGCGTCGACGTAGGGGCTGGCCTCGTCGATACGGCGGCCCAGCGGCGAGACGATGCGGTCGATGATGCGCATCAAATGGTCGTCGCTCTCGAAGACCGCCGGTTCGCGGCTGATCTTGCCGCGCCGCTCGATGTAGATGTTACGGCCGCCGTTGACCATGATCTCGGTGACGGTGTCGTCGGAGAGAAGCGGCTCGATCGGGCCCAGGCCGAGGATCTCGGCCACGATCTGCTCGAAGAGGCGGCGCCGTTCTGGCCGCGACAGGACGATCTTCTCCTCGGCCAGGATCGTTTCGAAGAGCTCCTCGATCGTCCGGCGGACCTCGGCCGTTTGGCTGACGTCCATCGACGGGTCAAGCTCAGCCAGCAGCTTGTTCTGCACGCGCGACTTCAGCCCGTGGTAGGGATCGCGCTGATCCCCGCCGGGCGCGGAGACGCGGCGGGTCGAAAGACCGCCAGCCAGGCGCGCCGTGCTAGGCGTCGGCGAGGCCGCGCCCGGGGAGGGCGGAAGCGCCGCCGGGTCGCCGCCGCCCGGAGTGGGCGGCGCGGGCGCAGCCGGCTGCGAAGTCCCCTGTTCGATACGCTTCAAGAGCGACACGCGCCTACCTCCTCACCATCATCCGGGGACGTCAGCGCCCAAACAGGCGCGGGCGATCCGGCTCCCGTTCTTCCGTTTCCTCTGCGGGGTGCGAAGCCAACAGGCGCTGCTTGAGGCTCGCCAGCAGCTCGAGCATGTTGCGGCCCATCGGGCTGTTCCGGTCAGAGAAGAGCAGCGGCACGCCGCGGTTGACCGAGGCCGAGACGACCTTCTCGTCGGCCGGGAGGTCGCCGTCGACCGGGCGCTTCAGGTTCTCCGCCACCGCCTCGGCCGTGATGCTCGCCTTGCGGTCCATCTTGTTCAAGACGAAGAACACGCGGTCGCGCGGGAACTCGAGGGCGCCCAGCAGGTCGAACACCAGCCGGGCATCCTTGATGGCCGGGATATCCGGCGTGGCCACCAGCACCAGCAGGTCGGCGTTGTCGAGCACCGCCAGGGCGATGTCGTCCATGGCCTTGTGCGTGTCGACCACGACGTAGGCGAAGTTGCGCTTGAGGTACTGCAGCACCTTGCGCACCTGGTCCGGCGTGACCTCGTCGGCATGTTCCGGCCGCGGCGGGGCCGCCAGGACGCGCAGGCCGCTCTCGTGGCGGATCAGGACCTCCTCGGCCAGGTCGGCGTCGATGTCTTCAGCGCGCGAGGCCAGATCGAGGAACGAGTTCTTGACCTGCAGGTTGAGAAAGACCGAGACGTCGCCGAACTGCAGGTTGGCGTCGACCAGGACCGTCGGGGTCTCGTCGGTGTTCAGGCCGATGGCCAGGTTGGTCGCCAACGTGGTGCAGCCCACGCCGCCCTTCGGGCTGTAGACGACGATCACCCTGCCCTCGAGCCGATGTCCGCCGGCGGCGCCGCCTTGAGTCGGCAGGCCCGGGCCGCGCTCGACCTCGACCTTGCGTTCCGCGTGCGCCCGCTCCCCCCAGCGGCGCACCGAGAGGATCAGCTCGTCGCCCGAAGGCGGCTTGGCGATGAAGTCGCGGGCCCCGGCGCGCATCGACTGCCGCAGGTAGTCGTTGTCCGACTGGACCGAGAGCATGATGATCTGCGCGTGACGCACCTCGCGCAGCATGGCCTCGGTGACGGCGATGCCGTCCATGTCGGGCAGGTTGATGTCCATCAGGACGACGTCCGGCTGCGTATCGCGGGCCATCTGCAGCGCTTCCTCGCCGGTGCGCGCCGCACCCACGACTTCGATGTCGGATTCGAACTGCAGGAGCTTGCGCAGGTTTTCGCGCGTCTCGGCGAAGTCGTCGACGATCAGGAGACGAATGGAGCCGCTGGCGGCCTCGGCCATCCCGCTTCTCTATCCCGCCCGGCTAGGGCCCGGACGACCCCGGAACCAGGCTGTCATTCGGCAGGACCGGCTCGATGACCTGATCGAGCCGCGGTTCGAGCCCGATCGGCAAGCGGATCGGCACGGTGATGTCGTAGTTGTCGAGCAGATACTGCAGCGTGACGCTGGTCGTCTCATCCGCCGAGGTATCGCCCGGGGCCCGCAGGGTCAGCACCAAGTCGATGCCGGCTTTGATCGCCCAGTTCAACGCCAGGGCATCCTGCGGGCTGACGATCAGCGTGACGATATCCGGCCGGACGATGGCCGTGACCGGAGCGGCCGCTTGCCCCGGCGGGGCCGTTCCCTGAGTCGTGGCCGGGAAGCCCGCCAGCTCCTCCTCCTGCTCGAGCGCGAAGGTGCCCAGGTGCAGCACGGTGGCGTAGTCGATCAATCGCTGGGTCACCAGGCGCGGGCGTTGGGGCTCCTGCGGCTTGACGTACAGCGGCTGCTGGGAGACTACCTCGTTGACCAGCTTGCCGAAGGGCGGCGGGAGAGGGTTAATGCATTCCGGGCCCCGTTCGCCCTGCTTGAGATCGTTGCAGACGAAGGCCGTCAGGTTCTCGCCCTGCGTTCCGAGCATGATCAGGGTGTCGTTCGGCAGGCGCGTCTGGAAGTCCTGGTCGAGGTCGACCATCAGGAAGGTCGCCAGCACATCGACCTTGTCGCCCGGACGGATGGCATAGGCCACCGACGACAGGCGGGTGATGGGGACGGCGATCGCCGTTAGACCGCGCGCAATGGCGATGGAGGCCTCCGAGCCCGAGCCGAGCACGTCCCCCGGCTCCTTGGTCAGCATGTTCTCGGTGATGGGGAGCCCGCGGGCGATGTCCAGCCGGGCGCGGTAGCCGACGGCCTGGGCCGGATCGGTGAGCATCGTCTCGACGATGGAATCCGCCGGAAACGGAGCCGAAACCACCGCATCCGGGACGATCTCTGCGCCGCGCGAGATGTCCTGGGCAGCGATGACGATGTACGCCACATCCGGCGGGAGCTGCGTCCCTTCGGCCGACGGACCTCCGCCCGGTTGACGGGTCACGAAGTAGGCCGCGACGACACACAAGATAAGGATCAGGGCCACCACGATCAGAATTCGGCCGCGGCGCATATCGCCTCCTTACGGGAGTCGGCTCCGGCTTAGCGCCGGTATCATACCGTGTACGCAATAATTGTCAAGCGGACACCCCCTCCCACCCCCCGCCTGAGGCGTTGCTGGGAATAGGGTCCCGCAGGATTGGTTGCGCCAGGACAACCGGAGCCCTATCGAGGATAGGGCTCCGGGTCGCGCTGGGTGGTTAGCCACGGCCGCCACCCATCGGTGGGCGGCAGCTAGATCGCCTCCATGATGGCACTGAAGACGTTCCCAATGGCAGGGCCGAGCAGGGCCAGGATGACGATAACGACAACTGCGACCAGGACAAGAATCAACGCATACTCGACAAGACCTTGACCTCGCTCCTTCGGGGCGTACAACATTCGTTCACCTCCTTTCCGTTCAGGATGATCGGGGTTCCGCTTGAAGTGCGTTCCATTATGGGAGCCGTCGCCCCACCCGGACAATAGGACCTCGGTTCGAGGAAGGCTCCCGGCGCCGAGTTCATGCCGTGTACGCAATAATGGTCAAGCGGACAACCCCTCCCATCTCCCGCCCGAGGCGTTGCTGGGAATAGGGTCCCGCAGGATTGGTTGCGCCAGGACAACCGGAGCCCTATCGAGGATAGGGCTCCGGGTCGCGCTGGGTGGTTAGCCACGGCCGCCACCCATCGGTGGGCGGCAGCTAGATCGCCTCCATGATGGCACTGAAGACGTTCCCAATGGCAGGGCCGAGCAGGGCCAGGATGACGATAACGACAACTGCGACCAGGACAAGAATCAACGCATACTCGACCAGACCTTGACCTCGCTCCTTCGGGGCGTATAACATTTCGTTCACCTCCTTTCCGTTCAGGATAGTCGGGGTTGCGCTTGAAGTGCGTCCCACGATGGGGAGCCGTCGCCCCACCCGGACAACAGGACCTCGGCTCGAGGAAGAGTCCCGGAGACGTTACAAACGCCTCACGGACTCAGGCTTCGGTCGGGATGACGACGACGATCCGGGAGCCCCTGCCGCCTTCCGAGTCTAACTCGATCGACCCTCCGGCCTGGTTCACCCGGTCGCGTAAGGACAGCAGGCCGCGGCCTTCCCCGTCCTTGGCCTGGAGCCCGGCCGGGTTGAAGCCCCGTCCGTTGTCCTCCACCGTGGCCCGCACTTGCGAGTCGTCCATGTCGAGGGTGACCTTGACCTGGGTGGCCTGGGCGTACTCGCGCACGTTGCCGAGCAGCCCCTGCACCGCCCGGAAGAGAAGCACTTCCAGGTGCGACTCGAGGCGGCGCTCCGAGCCGGTGACGACCAGGTTCAGGTTCAGGCCGGTCTTGTCCTTGAAGGCTTCGGTGTAGCGCCGGACCGTCGGCACGAGCCCGAGATCGTCGAGCATCATGGGGCGCAGGTCGAAGATGTAGTCGCGAATCTGGGAAAAGGTCGTGGCGGCGGCGGCCTTCAGGCTCGACAGCTCCTCGCGCGCCTTCTCCGAGTCGCTGTCGAACAGGCGCAACGCGATTTCCGTCTGCAGGATGAAGTTCGACAGGGCCTGCGCCGGACCGTCGTGAATCTGCCGGGAGATCTTGCGGCGCTCATCTTCCTGCACGCGAATCAACTGCTCGACGAGGTCGCTCTGGCTCATGGCGCCGGGCGCCTGGCCGCTGCCGGGCTGGACCTCGGCGCCCCCTTCCAGGAGCTGGACCGTCTTGGCCAGGTAGTCGGCGTAGCGTTTCAGGTTGCCCTGATCGCTCTGCAGCTTCTCCACCTGGCCGCGCATCGTAAACAGGCGCTGCTGCCCGTCTTGCGCCGCCTCGTAGGCCGTGCGGATATCCTCGCGCGGCACCGTGTCGAAGTTGGATTGAATCTGATGGAGCTGCGCGGTGATGGCGGCATTGCGCTGGACGAGCTTGTCGACCTCGCCCTGGCTCTGCTCGACCAGCAGGGCGATTTCCTTCGTGTTATTGCGCACCTGCGTCAGCTCGGCGCGCGACGTCTCGAGGAAGGCCTCGATCGGGCCGGTGTTTGCGTCGCTCTGGGCTTCAGCCACGCGGGGTCTCACTTCCGGGTGTCCTGCAGGCGGACCCAGCCGTGCCGCAGCGCGTACACGGCGGCCTGGGTCCGGTCCTCGACGTCGAGCTTGTGGAGGATGGCCGTCATATGATTCTTCACCGTTTGATGCGAGATCCCCAGCCGCGAGGCGATTTCCTTGTTGCTCAGCCCGCGCGTGACGTACTGCAGGATCTCCATTTCACGCGGCGAGAGCGGGGCAAAGGCCTCGACGTCACCTTCGAGATGCGGCCGGCGATGGCTTTCGACGCCGCGCGAGAGCCACTGCTGCATGCCGGACTCATCGTAGACCTGGTCCCCGACGACGTAGAACCCGCGCGCCACCTGACGGATGACGTCCAGCAGCTTTCCGGCCTCAATGTCTTTCGAGCAGTAAGCCGACGCGCCGGCGCTAAACGCATGGAAGACCTGCTGCTCGTCGTCGTAGGCCGTCAGCAGGACGATCGACGCCCCCAGCCGCTCGGCGGTGAGCAGGCGGGTCACCTGGATGCCGTTCATCGTCGGCAGGTTGACGTCGATCAGGGCGACCATCGGGCGATACTGGCGGACGAGATCGACCCCTTGATCGCCGCGGGTCCCCTCGCCGACGACGTGCATCCCGTCCTCGGCTTCGATGACGTTGCGCACGCCCTCACGGAAGAGGGGATGGTCATCAATGACGAGGACCGAAATCTCACTCATCGGCGACGAAGGCGCCTCCGGCCGGTCAGGGCGAGTATAGCATACAGCCTTCGGGCGGGACAACCGGCGGCCTCGGCCAGCGATAGACGACCAAGTTTTCGCCGCCCTGCCGCGGGCTGAACGAACCAAATGAGCGGTAGACCGCCACGCCGCAAGCCGTCAGCGATGGGTACCAGCCGGGGAAAGTCATCAGGTACTCGGCTCCGGCGGCGTCTAGGTACGCGGCCAGGGCCGCCTCATCCCGGAGGAAAGGGATGACCTCGGCGTTCGCCAGCCCGGCCATATCGAGTACCGCGCGTTCGCCGAAATATCCCAGAGCGCCGATGTCATGCGCCGCGACCAGCGCCTCGGGCTCGGTGTGGCTCACGATCCATCGCGCCGCGTCGACCATCTCGGTCTCGATGAGGGCCACGTCCTGGGCATAGGCCCGAGCGCCGATGAGCACGAAGGCCAACGTCACGGCGACGGTCGCCGCCGCCCAGGCGCGTCCCACGATCCGCAGAATGGGAGGGGCGTCTCCCGGGACGGCGCGGCGAATCCCCTGCCATCCGAGCACGAGGATGACCGGCAGGACGGGAATCTGGTAGCGCCCGTGCTGATAGGCCACCGGGAGCCGAGCGGCGAAGATCGCCAGGTAGAGCAACGCCCATGCGGGCGGTCCCAGATCGGCCCAGCGCTTCTCCCGGACGGCTTGTACCACCACCACAACGACTCCCGGGAACAGGAGAATCCCTGCGCCAACCAAGGGTGCGGCTGCCAGCTGCAGGAATCGGACGAGATAGGGAGCCTGGAGCAGTTCGGCATACTCGGCCTGCTTGGCGTAGAAGGTGCTCGGCCAGATCGTCCCGGCCGTTCGAAGGTTGAAGAGCAGGTAGGGCCCGATGAGGAGCGCCGCTCCGCCCGCGAGGCGCAGCAGGGCGCCGATCCTGGATCGAGGCGGGGTATCGCCAGCCAGCGCGATGGCGAGCAAAGGGATTAGTCCCAGCGTGACCGCGTCCGGGCGAATCCAGATTCCGAGCCCGACGAGGGCTCCGACCAGCAGCGGTTGCCGGACGGTGGGCCGTGAAAGAAACATCACGACCGTCGCCAGCGCCACCAGCAGGATGACCTCCATCCCGGAAGCCGCTGCCCACAGCAAATGCCACTCCAGGGCGAAGATCAGCGCCAAGCCCACGGCCCACGTTGCAGAATCAGGGGACTGCGGTCGGAAGACGCGGACAGAGGCGGCGGCCGCGCCGGCTAGGCCCAACGTGCCGAGGAGATAGGCCCAAAGGCGGGGGTCCCATCGCAGGCGGGCGCCGATCGCCAGCAACCCCGTCCACAACGGGGAAGTCGATCCTCCGCTGGCTGTGCCCGGGACGAAAGCCCACTCGCCGGCCAGCGCCAGGTTGCGCGCGTAGGTCTGATGGATCCAGGCGTCGTCCAGGGGAAAGCCGAGGCGAAGCGTCGCCCGGCTAGCGGCGAGGTAGACCGCCACTCCCGCGAACGCCGCGGCGACTCCAACGATCGTCGCCACGGTCGGGCTTCGCCGACTCACGCCACCCGTCATGGCCCGCCCTCCAACACGACCCGGTAGAGGTACACCGGGCGGCCGGCGGGATCCAAGAACGTGAGAGGCGCGGCAAGCCAATCACGCGCCGACGGCGCCAGGTAGAGGTCGTCCAGCGGGCGCGGGTGATCCGCCTCGAGGAGCACCCAGTCGACCCCATAAACGGAGGCGACTTGCTTCAGGTCATCCTCCGCCCCGTGAGGGATGGCGACGGCCGCTCGTCCCGTGGCGAGGTAGAAGCCCGGCGGGTTGCCCACGGCCACGACCGAGATCGTCTCATCCTGGGAACGGAGGAGCTCCTCGGCGGCACGATAGGTCATCTGGTTGCGTCCGAACGAAGCGCCCGCGCCGAACGCCCCGGCCTTTCCTGCCAGGGCCCACAGCGACAGCGCGCCGGCGAGAAGCAGAGCGACGGTGCCGAGCAAGACGCGCGTCCGTCCGGCGTCCCAGTGCAGGCGCGGCGCGATCCAGATCGCCGCCCGCTCGAGGCCGGCGGCAGCCAGGGCGTAGAGCAACGGCATCAGCGCCGCCGACGAGTGGAAGAAGCCGCCGCGGGCGCCGGCGAACGGGAAGATCAGCGACAGGAAGAGGAAGAGCGCCGCGGCGTAGAGCGCACCTGCCCGCACGCTCGGATGGCGGCGGCGGGCCCAGCCGCCGGCAACCATCAGCGGCAGGAGCATGATGTAGCCGTTGACGGCCACGGCCGATTGCAGGATCGTCCAAGCCGCCTGCAGGCGCGCGACGAGGAGGGTCGAAAGGCCGGCGCCCCACCAACGAGCGAAGGTGAGCCGCGATGCTGGATAGAAGAAGAGCTCGTCGTAGTCGAGCAACCACAGCGCCCGCGTCGCTCCTGGACTGAGCAGGGCCCCAGTGGCGCCGAGATTCCTGAGCCACCACGGCGCCGTGAGCAGGCCGAACCCGGCGAGCAACAGACCGAAGTGGCGCAGGCGCCGGCGCTCGACGGCGAAGAGGGCAACCAGCGCCGGTATCCAGAGCAGCAGCCCATCGGCACGGGCCAGGTTGGCCAACGCTACCAGAGCGCCGAGGGCGAACCACCGCCAGGACATCGGACGGGCGACAACCTCGGCGACCTGCCACAGGAGAACGCCGCCGATCACGGCGAACAACCCGAAGGTGTCGGTCGTCAGAAAGTAGGGAGCGAAGAACCCGGGAAGAAAAGCCAGGCCTCCCGCGAACCAAGCCGCGCGCCGCCCGGCTTCGAGGGAGATCGCGAGCCGCGCCGACAGGAGCGGGATGAGCGAAGCGAAAAGGACGCTGGCGGTCTGAGCGATACGGAAGCTCCGGCCAAAGAGGGCCATCGGGGCCGCCGCCACCAGACTGGCAAGGGGCTGCCAGTAGGTGTGAGACGGCGCCGGCAGGACCCCGGGCGCGGAGAGGTAGTTCCACAAGAACGGCTCAACGAAGCCTTTCCCCTGCGCCAGCTGGCCGGCCGTGGCAAAGTAGTACTCGGCGTCCATGTAGCCCGGCGCGGGGAGCAGCGCGGCTGCGCCCCCGAAGACGATCAGCCCTGCGGCCAGCAGGATCAGGTACATGCGGCGGTCAGCGCTGGAAGTCGGAGTCATAGCCCCACAGGTCGTTGAGGGCGGTGCGATCGGTCCTGGTCCCTTGCGCTTCGAGCCAGAGCAGCACCGGAGGCACTCCGACCGATGTGACAGCAACCTCGTCCGACTCGCGCTGGACGATCACGTAGCGACCCGGCGTACGCCGCGGGTCG
>CAYUWF010000011.1:23707-33416 GCA_964448245.1 uncultured Anaerolineaceae bacterium
CTCGTCCGACTCGCGCTGGACGATCACGTAGCGACCCGGCGTACGCCGCGGGTCGCCGCCAGGATCCCGGCCATGGGTCGCGGGCGGATTTCCGCGATGGCTCGCCCCGCCAGAACGAGGTCGCCCATATGCCAAAGCATGTAGGCCCGAGGGACAAACACCGGGCGCATGACGTATGAGACCAGGAAAAGCAGGAGGGGCGGCATCGCCTCGGCCGCCGTGCCCGACAGGACCTGAGAGAAGGGGCGTGCGGACAGCAGGATCCTGAAGGCCTCGTCGTACCAGACCGACCGGGCCTCGAGCCCCTGCCGTCGAAGGAGGAATCCCACGGCCATCGGCAGGGACCAGGGGAGAGCGCGACGCAGACGCGTCATCCCGCAGGCTGGGTGAGCCGAAACCAGGCCCGCCGCATCCAGACCACAGCGAGCAAAAGGGCCAGCGGAATCGGCACGAAGTTCACGGCGCTTTCCTGCCGCCCTTCGACCGTGACCGAGAACACCAGCCACGAAACCAGCGCGAGGAGCGGCATGACAATCGCGATGACCTGGCGGCCGCGGCCCTCGTTCCTGTTCTCCAGGAGCCGGAACAACATGAACAGCAGAACGAGCAGCGGTCCGAACTGGGTTGTGGCCGTTCGCGGCGAGATGAAATGCGTCAGCACAATCGCCAGGGCGGCCAGCCACAGCATCGGCTCGAAAGACTCCCGCCGTCCCCTCCACAGTTCAATCAGGAACCATCCCAAGAGCGCCGCGGTCGCCAGCATCTCCAGCGCCGGTGGCGTTCCGAGGTAGTAGGTCGTCAGGACCCATGTCACGGAGCCGAACTCTGTATAGGATCGGTACTGGGCTACCTGCGCCAGCCAGGCGCTCGGCCACGAAGGCAGCCAGATCAGCGGAACGATCACCAACAGGGCTAGGGCAACGCCGAACGCCGCCGGCACCCGCCATCGTCGCTGGGCAGCCGACCAGAAGAGAAGCATCGGAACGATCAGGAGCGCCATCTGCGGCTTGAGGGTCGAGATCGCCAACGCTACCCCGGCAACCTCATCCCGCCGACGGCGCAGCGCTTCCAACGCCCCGACCTGGAGCAGCGCCACGACCATCGCCAGCTGACCCAACAGGAGGCCGCGGGCGCTAGGGTACATAACGATGATCCAGGTGAGAGTCCAAAGCCAGAGCCAGCCTCCCGTCGACCACCCGGCGACGCGTCGGGCGAGGATCGCCGTCAGCACGAGACAGACGCCGAGCGCCGTCATGGCAACGGCAAGCGCCGTGGCGAAGTCGTTCGCCAGGCAGAGCGGCCAGGTCAACAGGACGGCGTAGACCGGATAGGCAAAGGCGACTTGGTCTTCATCTGGCGATGCCGGCCGGCCGTAGATCCCTTTCTGGATCTGCACGGTAGTCTCGGAGCTGTACGGATTCTGACCGGCCCTGAGCCATGCGCAGCCAGCAACCCAGCGGGGGTAGAGGTCATTGCCGCCATGGACGCGGCTTGTGAAAGTTTGGCGCAGCACGAGCGCGAACAAGCCAAGCAGCAGAGCAAGCAGCGCGATCGTCAGGACGAGGCGGCGCGTTCTCTCGTTCACGTCGGTCAGCGCAGGCTCCCTCCTGAACGCGACGCGTCGCCGCCGGCGGCGATGCGTCTCACGGGACTCGTCCCCCCATCTCCGACCAGGTGCGGGCGCGGGTCATCCACCACCGAACCCAGAACAGCCCGACCACCGTTAACAGGGGGAGGCCGAGGAGGAGCCAGAGCGAGGGCTCCCCGCCTTCCAGGGCCTCGACCGAGACGACCCAGGAGAACGCGGCCACCATGAGGAGAAGGATCGTCGCCGGTGCATCGACCGACCTGCCCTGACGGGCGGACCAGGCCTCCAGGATCAGGACGAAGGCCAGGACGAGAGTCACGAGATTGGCGGCGATTCCAAAGGGTGCCACGAGCAGGAGAATAGCCTGGGTCATGCCGATCGTCCACAGAAAGCGACGGTCGTCTCCGCCCAGAGACTCCTTCCATTCCCACACCAGATAGAGGAGGCAGGCAACGGAGAGCACGAGAGTTCCCAGCGATCCTATCCTCAGGGAAGTCGCCAGGCGCCCCATGGGCGACAGGCTGACCGGAAGCGCCAGATAGTCGAGGATCTGGCGGGCCATGCCCGCTGGCCAGTTCGGTTCGAGGATCAGACTCGCTCCGACGAGCGCAACGGTCCCCGTTAGGATCCAGCCCAGGAGAGCTCTCCGCCCCGCGGCGATCGCCCACACCGTGACGTACAGGACGAAGCCGATCCCAAGTTGGGGCTTGAACAGGCAGGCCGCCAGGAGCAGACCAGCCACATCGTCGCGTTGCGATCGGATCGCCGCCAGCGACCCGGCCAGGAGCAGCGCTTCGATGGCGGCGAACTGCGCCGCCACGAGCGCGGCGAAAGCGGGGAACCACAGCACGGAAAACGCCAGAGTCGCCACGCCCATCCAGGGCGACCACTTCCATCGGGCGGTGGACACCCACAGCAGAGTCGAGGCGAACAGCGCCA
Organism: uncultured Anaerolineaceae bacterium; assembly: GCA_964448245.1. Taxonomy (GTDB): domain Bacteria; phylum Chloroflexota; class Anaerolineae; order Anaerolineales; family E44-bin32; genus DATEVL01. Next base: position 26,235 of record CAYUWF010000011.1, read on the forward strand.
GCTCGATCAGGCTCATCCAGACCGCCTGGGCCGCGCCAAAACCCAGGAGCCCGAGGGGTGCGAAGATGACGAGCGACGGGAACGGGTAAAGGAAGTGCAGTGGGTCCTCGCCGCGGGCCTCATTGGCCGGCCGGCCGTAGACCCGTTCCTGGGCCCGCAGGCTGACCGCCGGATCGTACGGCGAGAGCCGCTCCTTCACCCACGCCTGCCCACCTTCCCATCGGGCGACGAAGTCGCTGCGCGCCGGGGCCGCCTCGACGTAGGCCAGATTCACCACCACCAGTCCGGCAGCCAGCCCGACAAGAGCTACGGGAATCAACCAGCGGGCCCAGACGCGCAGGAACGGCGTCACGGTTCAGCCTGCGTGTTTCGCCGCCCCGGATCGTCCCAGCGCGAGTCCATCGGGCTCAACCCGGCTCGGGCCGCAGCATGACGACGGCCTGGCCGTCGCGGAAACTCACTTCCCATCCCGCTTGAGTCAGGGCTTCGATCAGAGGCGCCTCCGGCGGAAGCAGCACGCTCCCGATGTCCCATCTTTCCATCGCCGCCTCCCAGCCGGGCTGCGCCGTCCACAGGAGAAGGTAGTCGTCGAAAACCTGGGAGGAAAAAACGTCGGTCCGTCCATCGACGAAGGTCGCATAGGACGGGAAGAGATCCCACAGCACGTACCCGCCCCAGTTGTAGTCGTTCAGCAGGTTGCCCGAAGGGTCGGCCTGGCGCAACGCCGCCACAGCCGCCAGCGGGACCTGCGCCTGCAAGTAGGCCTGATTCCGCTTTGGACTGAGTTGCACGGCCAGCCAGGCCAGGATGACCAGAACCAGGCCGGCGGCCAGGACGGTGTTCAGGCTGCGCCTCTCCAACCGGTCTCCACCGGCGGCTTCGCCTGCCGGCGTGGTCTGCAGGGCGGCGGAGAGGTGACCAGCGATCGCCGGAGCTGCTACGAGCGCGAAGACCGGTACGTTGCGCACGGCCAGGAGCGCCAGCGCCGTCCACCCGGAGACCGTGATCAGCTCGGTGGTGGCGGCGGCCCGTCGGCTGGCGCCGAGCGCGACCAGCAGGACGAGCAGCATCGCCAGGAACGGATAGAGTTGCGGCGATCTCAGATCGGGTGGCTGCCACTCCTGGATGTGAACCTGGAGCACCGGAATCGAAACGGTCTTCAAGGGATACGCCAGGATCGCCGGGCCGTGAGGATTGACGGCCGCCGCCAACAGGCAGACAAGGAAGACGCCGCCGAGGACGGCGATGTCGCGCCGGCGTTCTTCCCAGGCCTCCGCCGGCGCTCCCTTCCGGCGGATCGCCTGGACGGCGAAGTCGAGCAGCATCCCGCCGAGGTACATCAGGATGAGAATGAAACCAATGGCGAAACCCCCATGGAGGTTGACCCACAGGGTCATGGCCAGGGGAAGCAGCCAGACAATGCGCCGCCGCGCACCTCGCCGACGCTGCTCGAGGGCCCACAGGAAGAAGGCCGCCAGGGCGAAGGAGGCGATGTGGGGCCGGGCCGCCCAGTAGACGGCGGACGTCGCCGCCGCCAACAGGGTCACGGCGGCGCGCAAGATCAGCGGCCCTTCCAACAGGGGCCACAGGAACAGGAAGGCGGCGCCCACCAGGATGGCCGAGAAAAGCGTCAGCCCCGGCAACCCGCCGAGGCGATAGAACCCCAGCATCACAACCTGCGCCAGCCATCCCGGGTACGCCCACGGACCGCCGCGCATCGTCGAGGAGAAGGGATCCGACCTGGGCACCTGGCGCTGGTCCACGATCCACTGACCGGCGCGCAGGTGCCACCACGTGTCGCTGTCGAACGCCGGACGGGCGGCCATCGCCGAGACACCCAGGACGACTATCAGCAGGACCAGCGCGCGAAAGCTCACGGCGAAGCCTCCGGCCCGAGCCCCAGATCTTCGGGACGAACCGGTTCGGTCAGGGCATGGAACACGCGATAGTCGCCGATCGTCGTCTCCTCGAAACCGACCCGGCGCGCCTTCAGAGCCTCCCGCAGATACGAGTCGAGCCAGGGTTGGCGCGCGGTGATGTAGGCCGGCCGCGACGCGGCCGCCACCACCGCCCGATACGGCTCGTAGCGGTCGTCGCGGCTCGTGTAGCGGAAGTCAGAATGATAGGGCAGGTGCGGGAGATAGACCAGCCGCTCCTGGCTGAGAAAGGCGAGCGGGTAGGCGACCCAATAGGTGGTGTACCCGGAAGTCTCCTCACGTTCGAGAAGGAAATCCACCAGATCCGAGTCGAAGGAATGATCGTAGATCGTCGCCGCGTCGAACTGCGTTGTCAGACCCGGAGCGTAGGCGGCGGCCTGCACCGAGGTCCAAAGGTTGAAGACCAGGAACCCGCCGGCCAGTGCCAGCGGCCAGGGGCGGCGGGCGATGACCCGCGCCCTGTCCACGCCGGCGGAAGCCACGATCGCCAGCGGGACCGCCAGCGGCAGGAAGTACCTTCCCGATGGATCGGCGCCGAACGGAGTCAGCAGGAATCCGAGGAAGAGCGTTAGCGCCGTGCCGAGGAGCAAGTTGCGGCCTGCCAAACCACCGGCGGGCCAGGAAGCGCGCCGCAGGCCGATGCCGATCGCCGCGATCCAAAGGACAGCCACGACGGGCGCCAGGGGCATGCCCAGTGGGGAGATGCCCCATGGGGGACGAACACCGAGCGCGACCGTGGGGCCGAACAAAACGAAGTTGGCCAGGTGTGAGACGACCGCGCTCGATAGCTGCGACGGCGAGGCGCCGGCGATGGCCGATCCCAGGAGCTCGCGTAGGAGAGCCCCAGGCCCGTTGGCAGCTCCCCACAGCACCATCGGGAGGGCGCCGACCAGCGCCCCGGCCAGGGCTGCGATTAGCCGCAGCACGGCCTGCCGGCGCGTCGCACGGCGAATAGCATCCGCGACCAGCAGGACGGCCGAGGGCACGGAATAGACGAGCGTCAGGCCGAAGACCCACAGCCCAAAGCCGACCAGGGCGCCCCACAGCGCATAGGCCCACGCCGGCGACGGCCGGCGGTGGAGGATCAGCGTCGCCAGCAGGATCAGATTCCCCAGAAGCAACGCTTCGCCATACCCACCCAGCGAGACCGTTGTGTAGAGAGTCACGTTCACCGAGGGGACAGCCAGGAGCAGCCCGGCCAGAGAAGAAATGATGACGGAGAAGCCCATCTCCCGGGCAAGGAGCATGGTGGTCAGGAGCAGGCCGAGGAAAAGGACCGACTGAACGATGCGAATGGCGAGAACCGTCTCGCCGAGGATGGTGAAGGCGAAGGCGACGATCGTTGCGTCGAGGCTGCCCAGGTACGCCTGTCCGTAGAAAAACGTTGGCCAGTGGCCGGCAAGGATGTGCCGTGCCATCAAACCCACCACGGCCTCATCCGCGTTGAAGGGGAACGCGTCCGCGGTGAGCAGGGCTGCTTTCAGGAGAAGGCCAAGCAGAAGAACGCCCGCGGCGGCGAGCCAGAAGCGGTGCTGCACGATGCGCGACGCGGCTGGCGTCGACGCCTCCGGGGCCGCCTCGGCGTCTGGTTTGGCCTGGCCGGGGGCCATCGCTATAATGCGCCCATGCGCTGGCGTCGCGCCTTCCAACCGGAGTTCCTGATCCCGCTACTGGCGATCGTCTTGCGCGTGGTTGCGGGGCCGAGGGTCATCGACGACGCCTATATCATCTTCCGCTACGCGCAGAATCTGCTCGGCGGACACGGGTTCGTCTTCAACCCCGGCCAACCCGTGTTCGGGATCACGACCCCCCTCTTCGGCGGACTGCTTGCCCTGCTCGGCTCCGTCAGCGGGGCCGCCTCGGCGCCCTTCCCCGCCCTGGCCCTCGGGATCAACGCGCTGGCCGACGCCGGCACATGCTGGTTATTGATCGCCTTCGGGCGACTCCTCGATCGACCGCCGGCGGGAATCCTGGCGGCGCTGGTCTGGGCCGTGGCGCCGATGTCGGTGACGTTTGCCATTGGCGGAATGGAGACGAGCGTCTTCATTCTGCTCATGACGGCGACATTGTACTTCCATTCATCTCGCCGCTCCGTGGCGGCGGCCCTGTGCGCCGGGCTCAGTCTGATCACCCGCCCGGACGCGCTTCTCCTGATCGTCTTCCTGGTGCTCGAGCGAACGCGCCAGGCATGGCTGGCCCGGCGCGGCGGCGCCGTCTACCCTGCGGTGGGCGCGGGCGAGATCGCCGCCTTCATCGCCCCGGTGGCGGCCTGGGCCGTGTTCGCCTGGATCGGCTACGGCACACCGATCCCTCAGTCGATCGCCGCCAAGGCCGTCGCCTACCATCTTCCGCCGGAGGCCGGTTTCGTCCGATTGCTGCAGCACTTCGCCACGCCCTTCCTGGAGGAGCGAGCCGGTCAACAGTTGGACGAGATACTTGGATCCCGCGCCTTCGGCCCGACAGCGATCGCCGTTGGAATCGTCCTCTACCTGATCCTGTACATCCTCGGGGCCGTGGATGCGATCCGCCGCAGAGCGGAGACATGGCCCGTGTTCGCGTACACCCCGGCCTACTTCCTGGCTTTCTCCGTCGCCAACCCTTTGATCTTCCGCTGGTATCTGGCCCCTCCCCTGCCGACGTTCTTCCTGGGGATCTTCTTGGGAGTCGTTCGGATGGCGGGCGATCTCCGCCGCCCCGCCCTGGCCTGGGTCTTCGGCGCGGCGGCGGTCCTGCTGTCCCTCAACGGTTGGACACTGCGGCCGGAGAGCGGCCCGGCGCGGCCGGCGCCCGAGATGGCGTTCGTTGGCTTGGAGGAGATCTACACCGACCTCGGCCGTCGACTGGCGGGCGTCGTGCGCGCCGATGAGGTGCTGGCGGCCGGCGACATCGGCGCGCTGGGCTACTTTTCCCAGGCGCGCATTCTCGATCTGCTCGGCCTGATCTCCCCCGAGGTCGTCGCCTACTACCCGCTGGCCGATGAGGCCTATGTCATCAACTTCGCCGTCTCGGCGCAGGCGATCGAGGATCTCCGCCCCGACTACGTGGTGGTGCTCGAGGTCTACGGCCGCGAGACCATTCTGAAGGATCCCCGCTTCCTGCATGCCTATCGTCTGATCGAGACGATCCCGACCGATCTGTACGGCAGCCGGGGGATGCTCGTCTTCCACAGGATGAGCCCGCCATGAGGGGACGCGGGTATCCGTGGCTGGAGATCGCCTTGCTCGCGGTACTGGCGGCCTTTCTCCTGCTCGGCGCGGCGGGCGTCCCCTTCCATCCCGACGAGACCTCGTGGCTCTTCCAGAGCCGCGACCTGGAAGCTGTGCTCTCCCGTCCCCTTGCGTTGGCATGGCGCAACGGCGCGCCGCCGACGCCGGAGCTGACCTATCGGCTGCTCAACGCACCGTTGGCGAAGTACATCCTGGGCGCGGCGCGTTGGGCCGCCGGAGTCCCGGCCGGCTCCGTCGAGAACGACTGGGCCTGGTCCAATTCGTGGGACGAGAACGTCGCCGCCGGGGCACTGCCGGCCGAGGGCCTCCTGGCAGCGGCTCGCCTGGCGAGCACGTTGCTTCTCATCCCAGCCGTCGTCGCGCTCTATTTCTGCGGGCGAGCCTTAGGCGGCCGAGGGACGGCGCTGGCGGCTGCGATTTTTCTCGCCACCAATGCCTTGGTCCTGCTGCACGGTCGACGGGCGATGGCCGAGGGAGCTTTGATCTTCGCCATCTGCCTGGCACTCCTAGGCCTGCTCTACGCCGATCGCCACCCCTGGCTGGCCGGCCTGGCGGCGGGGCTGGCATTCGCCGCCAAGACCTCGGCCGCCGTCTGGATCCCGCTCGGTTGGATTGCCGCGGCCTGGTCGGTCGAAACCGAATCGCGGTCGAGGCGCGCGATGCTGGGCCGTCTGGGCGCGTTCACGCTGGCCGCCGGGCTCCTCACCCTCGTGCTGTATCCGGTCCTGTGGGCAGAACCTCCCGGCGCGCTGATCGAAATGTGGCGTGCGCGGCAGGCGCTGGTTTCGGCGCAGGTCGCCGCCACCGGGCAGGTGATGCCGTGGGCGGTCCTGTCGTCTCCCGGAGAGCGTGCCGCCACGCTCCTGGCGCACCTGTATTTCTCGCCGCCTCAGTTCGCCGAGGCCGCCAACTACCTGCAAGAGACGGCATCCGCCGAGGCCGCCTACCTGGCGGTCCCCGGCCACTCGCTGCTGCGCGGGCTCGCAGGCGGCGCGCTCATGCTGACGCTGACACTGGTGGGGATCGTGCGGGGCATTCGCCGCGAGCGGACCTCGGAAGCGAGGACGCGTCGCGCGACCGGCGTGATCCTCCTGGCGACGGCGGTGCAGGCCGCGGCGCTCGTCCTGGCTGTCCCTCTGGCCTTTCAGCGCTACACGATGCCGCTCGTGCCGCTGGTCTGCCTGTGGGCCGGACACGGCCTGGCCGGCCTGGTCGAGGCCCTGACGCGAAACCGCCGGCCCGTGGCGGAGCCGGCGGCGTCCGAGAGTGTCTAGCTCCCCGGAAGCTTGAAGCTTCCTGGGAGCGCGACGTGCACGGCTACTCCCGAAGATAGTCGGAAAGGCGGCGGCGGTGGCTCGGGTGGCGCAGCCGGCTGAGCGCCTGGGCCTCGATCTGGCGCACGCGCTCACGGGTGACGCCCATCTTCCGGCCCACCTCTTCCAACGTGTAGCTCTGCCCGTCGAGCAAGCCGTAGCGCAGCTGCAGGATGCGCACTTCCCGCGGCGGGAGCGTGTTGAGGACTTCCTGCAGGTGTTCGCGCAGCAGGCTTTGCGTCACGGTCTCGGCGGGGGCCGGTGACTCTTCGTCCTCGATGAAATCGCCGAGCACCGAGTCCTCTTCCTCATCGGTCGGCGTCTCGAGCGACAGCGGCCGGCGCGCCACCTGGATCATGTTTTCGACCTTCTTCGGCGTCACCGTCAGCGCATCGGCCAGCTCATCCGTCGACGGGTCGCGCCCGAGCCGCTGCGTTAGCTGATGCGAGATGCGCAGCAGCTTGTTGATCTGGTCCCCCATGTGGACCGGGACGCGAATCGTCCGGCCCTGGTCGGCGATGGCGCGCGTCACCGCCTGGCGGATCCACCACGTGGCGTAGGTCGAGAACTTGTGGCCGCGCCGGTAGTCGAACTTCTTGGCGGCGCGGATCAGACCGATATTGCCTTCCTGGATGAGATCCAGAAACGGAACGCCCCGCCCCATGTACTTCTTGGCGACGCTGATCACCAGGCGGGAGTTGGCCG
>CAYUWF010000012.1:0-31956 GCA_964448245.1 uncultured Anaerolineaceae bacterium
TTCTGGGCCACCTGGTGCGGCCCGTGCCGCTTGGAGATGCCGGACTTGCACGATCGGGCCGAGCTGTTCCCCGATCAGCTGGTGGTTCTCGGCGTGAATTTCGCCGAGACCGCCGAGGAAGTGGCGGCGTTTCGCGAGGAAGTTGGGATTGACTTCCCCCTGCTGCTCGATCCGGAGGGCGACGTGCAGCGCCTCTACCGGGTCTTGGGCTATCCGACGACCTTTTTCATCGACGAGCAAGGGACCATCCGCGCCCAGCATATCGGTTTGATGAGCGGAGGCCAGTTGGACGATTACCTGGAGGAGATGGGGCTGAGCTCATGATGCGGGTCACGCTCTATACCAAGAAGGACTGTGCGCTTTGCGACGAGGCCCGCTCCGACCTGGCCGAGCTGCGGCGCAGCCTGCCGCACCGCCTGGTCGAGATCGACGTTGAGACGGATCCGGTGTTGATGGAACGGTTCGGCCAGAGCGTCCCAGTCATCGAAGCCGGCCCCTACACGCTCCGTTCGCCCTTCAGCTCCACGGATTTGAGGGTCGCACTACTTTCCGCCCAGCAACACTCGTCCGAAAAGCCGCCCCTGCGAGGCCCGGCCCGCACCCGGGCGGTCGGCCTGACGCGGATGGTCGGCGGATTCTCCCGACACTGGCTGGCGATTCTCAACACGATCGTTTTCCTGTACGTCGGCCTGCCATTCCTTGCGCCGGTTCTGCTGAAGGCAGGAGCGGAGGGTCCGGCCCGGCTGATCTACACGGTCTACTCGCCGGTCTGCCACCAACTGGCCTTTCGTTCGTGGTTCCTGTTCGGGGAGCAGGCTGCTTACCCGCGCTCGTTGGCGGGCACTTCGCTGGTCCCCTACGGCGTAGCGACCGGGCTCTCCGAAAACGACCTGGCCGCCGCCCGCAGCTTCGTCGGGAACGAGCGCCTCGGTTTCAAGGTGGCGTTTTGCGAGCGCGACGTGGCGATTTACGCAGGTATCCTGATCGGCGGCCTGGTCTTCGCGCTGGTACGAGGCCGCCTCAAGCCCCTGCCGGTCTGGGCCTGGTTCTTCTTCGGCGTGCTGCCGATGGCGATCGATGGAGGGACACAGTTCATTTCGGGTTTCCCCGGTCTCCCGGGCGGCGGGGCGATACGCGAGAGCACGCCGCTGCTGCGGACCGCCACCGGACTGCTCTTCGGGATCCTCAACGTTTGGTTGGCCTACCCTTATCTCGAGGAGTCGATGGCCGAGAGGCGCGCGGCAGTCTCGGTGAAGCTAGCCGGGGCCGACTCTCCGCCTCCCGAGGCCTGAAAACGCGGCGTGGTACACTCCGCCCATGCCCTTCGAGGATCTTGGGCCGCTGCGCGTTTTCCGTTTTGAATCGCTGCCATCGAACGGGATCGTCCATGGGATCTTCACCCGCCGCGGCGGCGTGAGCCCCGCGCCATGGGCCAGCCTCAACCTGGGCGCCATGGTGGGAGATGACCTGGCGCGCGTGCAGGCCAATCGCCGGCTCGCCCTGCAGGCGTTGGGACGAGCGCCGCATTCGGTTTTCGAGGTGTGGCAGGTGCACTCGGCCGAAGTCATCGTCGCCTCCGAGCCGCGTGGCGACGCGCCGCCGCAGCAGGCCGACGCCATCCTGACCGGACGACCGGAAGTCACGCTGATGATGCGCTTCGCCGACTGCGTGCCCATCCTGCTCTACGATCCGGCGCGACATGCCGTCGGGATGGTCCACGCCGGCTGGCTCGGAACGGTGCGCCAGGTGTTGCGGGTGGCGGTCCGGCAAATGATGGACCGATTCGGCACTTCTCCATCCGACCTGCGGGCAGGCATTGGGCCGTCCATCGCCGCGCACCACTACCCGGTCGGGCCGGAGGTCGTGGAGGCCTTTCGTGCTGCATTCGGCGCATCGGCCGAGGCGCACCTGGCGCCGGGGGAGAAAGGCACACATCTGGATCTGTGGTCCGCCAACGAGCAGCTGCTGCGCCAGGAAGGTGTGAGGCAGGTCGAGATCGCTGGCGTGTGCAGCGCCTGCGCCACCGATGACTGGTACTCCCACCGCGCCGAACGCGGCCAGACAGGACGCTTCGGCGCGGTAATCGCCCTGGCGGCGTAGGGCCGCGATGCGATCGGCTTCGTCGGTGGAAGCCATCCGCCAGCGCCTGACGACGGTGGGGCGCCGCATCGCCGAGACGGCCGCCCAGGCAGGGAGAGACCCGGCGGACGTCCGCCTGGTGGTGATCACCAAAGGACATCCCCTGGAGACGATCCGCGCCGCCTACGAGTGCGGAGTGCGGCGCCTGGGCGAAAACCGGGTCGAAGAGGCCCTGCCCAAGATGGATGCACTGCAGGACTTGCCGGGCATCGAGTGGCATCTGGTCGGACCCCTCCAAAGCCGGAAGATTCGCCGGGTTGGCGACCGCTTCAGCCTGATCCATTCCGTCGACCGGCTGAAAGTGGCGCGCCGGCTCGACTCCCAGGCAGCCGAGGTCGGGAGGCGCCAACCGGTTCTGTTGGAGTGTAATGTCACGGGCGAAGCGACGAAAGCTGGCTGGCGCCTGGAGGCAGCCCGGGCATGGGAGGATGCCCTGCCGGAGCTGCAGGAGACCTTCGCTCTGCCGAACCTGGCGGTGCGCGGCCTGATGACGATGGCGCCCCAGACCGACGATGTCCAGACTCAACGCGCGGCATTCCGGCGGCTGGCGGACGTGCGCCGGCGCCTGGCCGACGCCCTCGGCATGGATCTGCCGGAGCTGTCGATCGGGATGTCCGACGATTTCGAAGCGGCCGTCCTGGAAGGGGCGACGCTGGTGCGGATTGGCCGGGCGATTCTGGGTGAGCGGATGTAAACTAGGGCCCGGTGCCCATGGCGATTGTTCTGCAGTGGCTCATTACCGGGCTGACGGGCCTGATCCTGGCGGATGTCCTGGTCAGCTTCGTCCTCGACCCGTTTCATCCGGTGCGCCGCAACCTGGACGCCATCGTCCGTCCGATGCTGGCGCCCATCCGCCGCGTCCTTCCGCCCGTCGGCATGCTCGACTTCAGCCCGTTCGTCCTGTTGATTTTGGTGCAGGTGGTCGGAGGACTCCTTATCCAACTTCTCTCATCGGGCTGAGGAAGCAATGCGCAAGTTCAAGCTGCATGACGGGAAGAGCGGTTCGGCCCTCACGGTGCGGGTGACGCCGCGCGCTCGGCGGACGGAAGTGGCCGAGATCCTCGAGGACGGCACCTTGCGCATCCGGGTGACGGCGCCGCCGGTGGAAGGCAAAGCCAACGCCGCCCTCATCGAGTTCCTGGCGCGCGCCCTCGGGATCCGTAAGAGCCGGATCGAGATCGTCGCCGGGGAAAAGGGCCTCGACAAGATCGTCTCGATCACCGAGTTGTCGGCGGCGGAGGTCCAACGGCGTCTGCAGAAGTGGATCGACCGGAACGAGGAGGACTAGACCGAGGGGATCAGGAGCACGCCGGGAGCGGCCTGGCGCCAGAGCGACTCGAAGGCAGCGTCGCGCAGGAAGGGCTGGTCGGAGCGCAAGGCCTTGTTCAGCTCGAGTTGGAACTCGCTGGCGTCCATCCAGGCCAGCGTCTCGAGCGCGGCGATCTGCTCCTCCACCGAACCACTGCTGACGGCGCGGCGCAGCATCTCCATCGCCGCCTTGCCGGCGGCCATCCCCGACCCGACCTTCCCCGCATAGGCGGTCAGCCACGGAAGCTGGCTGGGGTCCTGGACCGGCGCCGGAATCCGCCACGGTGGGTTGCGCCGGCGTTCGGCGGCTTCGGCGGCCGCGCCGCGCACGACCCACTGCTCGTCGTCCAACGTCACCTTCTCCAGAATCTGCATCGCCCAGTCTTCCGGGACGCGCGCCAACCCGAAGGCGGCCGCCCGCCGGGTGAGGAGGTTCTCGACCTCGGAGGCGTCGCGCAGCATGCTGTACCCTTCGTCCGGGTGACAGGCCAGGGCCTCGGCCGCAGCCAGGCGCACGCCTTCTTCCGCCTCCAGCAGGGCCCGCCCCAGCGCTTCCAGGGCAGCCTCCGACCCGATTCCGGCCAGGCCCAGGCAGGCGGCCTGACGCACCATCAGCTCGCGGTCGTGGGCCATCACGCCCACCAATGCCGAGAGCGACTCCTCATCGCGCAGTCCACCCAACCCGACCGCGGAAAGCAGCCGTGTGCTGGCCGCCTCGGCGGTTAGCAGGCGGCGGAAGAGAATCGCCGCCGTCGGCTCGGCGGCCTGCACCAGGGCGTCGACGGCGCGCAGGCGCAGGCCGTAGGGCCGCTGGTGCGACTGAAGGATTTGGGCCAGGGCCCGAAGGACGGTCTGGCGCCAGGCTGCTTTGCGGGAGGCGTAACGGAGCAGGCGTGCGGCGTCGAGCGTCCCGGTCTCGAGCGCGTCACGGCCGGCCTCCATCCAGCGTTGGACGATCGGCCCGGCGTCGCTGAGGGCGGCGAAGAATCCCACGGCGGCCTCGGCCGGTGGCCAGCCGCCTCGCACGACGGCCTCGCTCGGTCCGCTGGCGGCCATGGCGCGCGCCGCCAGGTAAGCCCCGACGGCCGGCTGATTGAACGAGTAGTTGCCGCCGTCGCGCTGGGTCAGAATCCCCGCCTCCACCAGGTCGCTCGTCGGCGTCCCACGCCGGATCGCCTCTTCCGAGAAGACCCCGGCGCGGCCCTCGAGCCAGCCGAGCGCGGCGGCTTCCGCCGCCTGGCGCTCTTCCTGCGAGAGCAGCCGCCCGAGGTAGGCGTCGAGCGATTCGACGATCGTCGCACCGCGGACGTCCCCGGCGTGACTGGCCCACACGCGCAGCGTCAGCTCCAGAGGCGAGGCGCCGCGCGCCGCGCCGACCATCCAGCCGGTGATCAGCGCCGGATCGATGTCGGCTAGACCGCGCTTGGGGAGCTTGGGCGCCACGTCCCGTTGCCAGGCCGCCGCCCACTTGGCCATAAAGACGCGCTGGTCTTGTTCGCCCCACGGCGCCAGGGCGGCGGGCGCCAGGCGCGCCTGTCCTACCAGACCGTCGTACCCGCGCGCAGGACCGGCGGCGACGATGCGCACATCCGGATAATCGTCCCCGAGGGCCTCCAACCACGCCGCCACTTTGGAGATCTCCTCCAGACTGAGTTCATCCAACCCGTCGAGAAGGAGGAGGGCAGTCTTCTGTCGAAAGGGCAGGCGGACATACGACGCCAACCGCCCGGCCATGCCTCCGGAGACGGTCTGCTGCGCCGCGCCGATCAACGGATCCAGCGGGTCCTTGGCGTCCCATCTCGCCAATCGCAGATCCGCGGCGTGGACGAAGAAGGGAACGTACCCGGCAAGGTCTCCCGCCTCAGGCGCATGGCGGGCCGTCAGAATGGTCAAATAGGCGAGGGCAGTCGTCTTCCCGGACCCGGGCTCTCCGGTGAGAAGCAGCTTCGGGCTCGACTTCAGTGCAGACGGAAGGCTGAGCGACGGAGTCTGGAAGATTCCTGCCAGGGTGACCCAGTCCGGCAGGTTGGGCAGGACGCCAAGCGTGTCCTCGGGTCGGGTCTCGCTGTGTGACGGATCGGCGGAGAAGGGCGGCGCCAGGACGCGCGGCGGGACGATGATGTCTTCCAGGATGAAAAGGGTTCGAGCCAGGTGCAACCCTTGTGCGCGCGCCTCGATTTCCCGCCGATACCGATCACGCGAACCGGCGGCTACCCCGGCCGAGACTTGGCCGGCCTGGCCCTGCCCCCATTTGAGAGCCCCTTTGGCCAGCGGCAGGCCGCGATTGAATGCGAGCAACAGCACGAACCCGAGCAGGAGCCCGAAGAGGAACTCCGGGATGTCGAACTGGAAGCCGAAGAGATTCTGGAACACCGTGTCCTAACTCGCGTACAGGATCCGGCCGCATTGCCGGCATCGAATCAGGCCGGGCCCGCCGCGGACCTCCTGGCGGGCCGAGGCCGCCATGGTGACACCGCACGCTCCGCACGTGTCGCCCTGCAGTTCGGCCACCGCCAGCCCTCCCGGGATCCTGCGCAGGGTCTGGTAGAGCTGCATGTCTCCCGAGTTCACGCCCACCACTGCCGCCTCGCGTTCTTCGTTTCGCTGCGCCAGCGAATCCATCAGGCCCTGGCGTCGCTGCCCCAGACTCATTTCGCGCGCAGACGAGTCGGCCTCCGCCAGCTCCAACGTGGTGCGCACGGACTGGGCGTCCTGCTCTGCCTGCTCGGCCGCAAGCATCGTTTCGAGCAGCCGATCCTCGAGGCTGGAGAGGTGCCGTCGCAAGGCCTCGGCCTCCGCCTGCAATTCCTGAAGCTCTTTCGGGTTGTGAACGGCTCCGCCGTAGAGCCGAGCCTCTACCTGCTCGATCTTCTCCCGCAACGCGGCGACCGCGTCTTCTTCGGCACGCTGGGCCCGGGACGCCTGCCGCGCCTGAAGCTCGCCCTGCGACGCCTCCTGCCGGGCCCGGTCGAGCGCGCTCTTGTCGGCCAACTCCGCCTCCACCGCTGCTAGTTTCGCCCTGGACTGATCGATCGTCAGGTCCGTTTGCTGCAGACGATAGAGCGCGAAGGCTCGACTCACGGACGGATTATAGATGCGATGCCGCGCGGGGAGCAAGCCGATACGCCGCTCTACCAGGCTGCGAGAAAACCGCCTACAGTCTCACCCCCTACCCCCTCTCCGCGGACTGTGAGGCCAAGATCCGCAGGCACATGGCGGAGAGCCCTTCCAGGGTGCTTCGCCAGGGATAGGAGGTCTGGAGGGTGGTGGGATCTTTGCCTCCTCCACCCCCTAGAAACACCCTCCCCTCCTCCTGCATGAAAGCTTGGGACGCGAGCCCACGCGGGCGCAGGGGATGCCCCTTCGGGATTCTTCGCGAGGGTCAGGAGAGGGGGTTGGATGGCGGTCGCCGCTTTTCCGCAACCTGCCAGGACCAAGGGCCTAGCCTCTGTGCGGTGTCGAGGAGGAGGCTAGAGCACAGGCATGGTGCCCGTGGCGCGTGGCGTAGCCCCAGTCCGTCGCGTACAATTCCGGCATGCGCAGGCGCTCCTTGTTCTGGCTCGCGGGTTCGGCCGCTGTCCTGGCGATCGCGCTCGCGCCATACGTGGTCGCCTGGCGGGCACAGCCCCCGGGTTTCGTCTTCCCAGGCTTCCTCGTCAACCCCATCGACGGATTCAGCTACCTGGCGAAGATGCGGCAGGGCGCAGAGGGGTCCTGGCTGTTCCACCTGCCGTACGCCGCGGAGCCCGGGGCAGGGGCGCTGCTGTTTGTCTACTACTTGATCCTCGGTCACATCCAGCGGTGGTGGGGGCTGGCCCCCGAGACTGTCTACCACGCGGCCAGGCTGGCGGGCACAGCAGCCGTGCTAGGCGCAGCATTCGTCTTCTACCGCACGACCCTGCCCGCGCCGGCCCCACGGCGTTGGGCATTCGCGCTAACACTGTTTGGCTCCGGCCTGGGTTGGATCGGGGCGGGGTTAGGGCGGCTGCCGATCGATCTGTGGGTGCCGGAGGCGATTCCGTTCTTCTCCGCCTTCGCCAACGCGCATTTCCCTCTGGCGGCATCGGCGATGCTGGTGGCGCTGACGGTCGTGGCCGCGCCCGATCTTCCACGTCTCCCGCGGCTGGGTGGGGCGGCGCTCGCCGGGCTGGTCCTGGCGCTCGTTCAACCGTTCGCCGTGGTGGCGGTAGCCGCCGTCGGGGTGGTCTGGGGCATTTGGATGCGCGCCCGGCCCACTGCCGACGCCCCTTCGCCGAAGGCGCGCCGCGACCAGGCGTGGGCGGGGCTGGCTTTCCTCGTCGTGAGCGGGCCGTGGCTTGTCTATGACCTCTGGGTGACGCAGTCCCATCCGGCGCTCGCCGAATGGTCGCGCCAAAACCTGACGCCGACGCCGCCGCTGATCGACGTCCTCCTGGGTTATGGCGTGGTGCTCGTCCTGGCCGTCGTCGCCCTGGCCGCCCTGCGACCGCAGTCGACGGCCGGCGGCAGACTGCTGGCCACGTGGCTGATCGTCGGATTGGTCCTGGTCTTCGTTCCCTTCGGTTTGCAGCGTCGGATGCTCTTGGGGGTATTTTTTCCCATGGCGGCCCTGGCCGGGATGGCGTTGACCGCGCTCGCCGCCGGCGGACGTAGTCGAAAGTGGCTGGCCATTTTCCTCTTCGTGCTCTGTCTACCTTCGAGCATCGTCGTCCTAGCGGCGACTCTCGGCGGCGCGCTGAGACAGGAACCCGAGATCGTTATCACCACCGGGGAGCGTCAGTCTTACGCCTGGGCGGCCGATAAGCTTCCGCCGGGTTCTCTGTTCCTCGCCGGCGAGGTCACCGGAAACCGCATCCCCGCCTATGCCGATGTGCGTGTCCGTTACGGACACCCCTTCGAAACGCCCTACGCCGCAGCCGAGCTGGCGTGGGTGGAATCTGTCTACCGGAGCGACCGCACCCCGGCGGAGGTGCTGAGGGAACTGCGATCGCGATCCGTGGAATACGTCTATGTCGGACCGCGGGAACGGGCAATGGGAGATCTGGGGTGGGTGCAGGGGCTCGTCCCCGTCTATCAGGGGGAGGATGTTGTGATCTACGGGCTTCCCGCGCCATGAGGCGGCTTCTTGCCCGCCCGTGGGCCGCCGTTCTCCTCCTCGCCGGCGCGGTCGCGCTCTTCCTCTTTCCACTCGCGCGGCAACCGCTGGCCTTTCCCTTTTCTCCCGGCTCCGCCTACTCGGACGCGTTGATCGGGCATCTCTCGAGTGCCATCTTCCTGCACCGCGCCGTCGAGACGTGGGGCCAGATCCCTCTCTGGAATCCGACCCTCCTCAGCGGCATGCCCTTCGCCGCCGACCCGCTTTCCGGACTGTGGTATCCGCCGCTGTGGCTCCTGGCCCTCGCCCCAAGCGCGGCGGCCATCAACCTGTTGTTCTGGGCTCACCTGGTGTTGGGCGGGTTGGGCATGTTCCTCCTGCTGAGGGCCGAAGGACTCGGGAATCTGGCTTCCCTCGCCGGAGGCTTGGCATTCGCCGGCATGCCGAAGCTTGTAGGGCACGTCGGACTCGGACACCTGACCCTGGTCTTCGCCGTCTGCTGGTCTCCGTGGGTCTTGTTGTTGGTCGGCGGCGCGATCGACGGCCTCGCCGCAAATCATTGGATCCGCAAGTTCCTCCTCGCCGGGCTCTTGGGCGGGGTCGTGTTCGTCGCCGATCCGCGCTGGTTTGTCCCGACGATGCTCGTCGCCGTCGCGTACGGCGTCTGGCGTTGGACCTCGAGGCCGGCGGGGTCGGCGCGGTTAATCCCGCGCCTCTGGAAAGGCAGCGCGGCCGCCGGGATCGCCCTGGCTGCGGTGGCGGCGGCGCTGGCGCTGCCGCTGGCCGAGTTCGTCGGCCTGTCGACTCGAGCGTCGCTGACAGCCGCCGCCGCCGACGTCTACGCGCTGCCAGCGGAAGGTCTGCTGGGCATGCTGGTGGTCTCCCGAGGCGCGTGGGCCGAGTGGATGGTTTCGACGGGTTCTGTTTCGCTGGTGTTGGCGGCGGCGGGGATCGGCGCTTCGTGGAAGCGGACTCTCTTCTGGACAGGCGTCTTCGCGCTGGCCCTGATCCTGGCGTTGGGCCAGGCGACTCCTCTGGGAGTCGTTTTCTCCGTTCTCCCCGGAGCCGATCTGGTGCGAGTGCCTGCGCGCTGGCTCTTCTTCTCGGGCATGGGATCGGCCGCCCTCGCCGCCTACGGTGTGGCCGCCGTCGAGAATGGACCCGAAGGGAAATCGATCCGGAGCATGCGTCTGGCGGCGCTTTTCGTCGGGGCCGTCGTAGTGGCGGTGAGCCTTGGAGTAGGCCTGATTTACGGCGAGGTCTCTGCTTGGTCTGCGCTCTTCGCAGTCCTGGCCGTCGTGGTGATCTCGGTCGGAGGTCGAACCTCTCGTCCGAACTGGGCTGCACCGCTCCTGACGACGCTCC
The DNA here is from genome assembly GCA_964448245.1 of uncultured Anaerolineaceae bacterium. Taxonomy (GTDB): domain Bacteria; phylum Chloroflexota; class Anaerolineae; order Anaerolineales; family E44-bin32; genus DATEVL01. The sequence continues at coordinate 9,887 of CAYUWF010000012.1, forward strand.
TGGTCCTCGAATTGTGTTGGATCGACATCCCGCTCAACGAAGCACGCTTCGCCGATGAGGCGCTCGGAGCGGGCCGGATGGTCGCCGCGGCGCTCTCGGACGACGGAGACGCGGGGCGTATCTTCTCACCGTCTTATGCCGTCCCGCAGGAGGCAGCAGCGGCGGCGGGCCTGGCGCTGGCAGATGGGGTCCACCCCTTGCAGCTCTCGAGCTATGTTGCCTTCATGGCCGAGGCGGCGGGCTTCCCTCCCGAGACGTACTCGGTCACGCTGCCACCGTTCCCGTCCGGCGACCCAACCGTCGACTGGGGACCGGAGCTCGACGCCCAGGCTCTGGGGCTGTTGGGTGTTGGCCGAATCGCCTCGACGTTTCCGATCGAGGGAGCAGGCCTGACCTTCGAGAGGGCGATTGGCGGTGTCTTCGTCTATCGAAACGCCGCCGCACGACCGAGGGCGTGGGTTGAAGCCGCGGGCAAAGAAGCTCTACTGGTCGACTCCATCGATTGGACGCCCAACCACGTCAACCTCCGCGCCTCGGGTCCGGGACTTCTAGTCCTGGGCGATCCGATGTACCCGGGCTGGCGGGCCACGGTTGACGGCGGGGAAGTCCCCATCGTCCCGTACCAAGGCTTGCTGCGATCGGTTGAGCTCCCTCCGGGCAAGCACGCCATCCGCTTTCGCTTCCTCCCGCTCAGCCTGCTGGCCGGCATGGCGATCGGACTGGGCGCGGCGGCCGTGGCGTTGGTGCTGTGGAGGCGGGCGTGACGCGGGAGGACCGTCGCTGGTGCCTTCTCCTCTCGGTCCTCTTGATGGTCCTGACATCGATCCCCTACGTCGTCGGATTCCAGGCACAGCGGGGGGCGTGGGCCTTCGCGGGATTCGTCTTTGGCGTCGGGGACGGCAACTCCTACATCGCCAAAATGCTCCAGGGCGAAGCCGGCGCCTGGCTGTTTCAGACGCCGTATTCCTCGCAAGACTCGCCCGGGATCCTGGCCTTCCTCCCGTACCTCGTCTTGGGCAAGCTGGCTCAGGGCGCCGAACTCCACACCCAGCTCGTTGTCCTCTTCCATCTGGCCCGATTGGCGCTGATACCGGTCTCGGTTCTTGCCGTGTATCGTTTCTCGGCCGTCTTCCTGGCCGAGCCGACATGGCGACGATGGGCGACTGCGCTGGCCGTCGCCGGAGGCGGCCTCGGATGGCTGCTGGCCCTCACTGGAAACATCCAGGTATTCGGCAGCCTGCCTCTCGATTTCTACTCGCCGGAGAGCTTCGGCTTCCTGGCCTTATACGGACTCCCGCACCTCCTCCTGGCGCGGGCCTTGCTCCTTCTGGCCCTGACGGCCTACCTGGGGACCCGCGAGGGTTTGCGGTCGGGACTGATCGCCGGCGTCCTCCTCCTCTGCCTCGGTCTGGTCCAGCCACTCACGGTTCTCTCGGCCTATGCCGCGCTGGGCTCGCACCTGCTTGTGCTGCTCATCCTGAAGCTGGCTGGACGTTCCACCATCTCTCTCGGTCCTTGGATGCGATCGGCAGGTCTGGCGACGGCCATCTCCTTGCCCCTCGTCGCCTACTACGTCGTCGGCTCTCTATCGGTGCCGGCCTTCCAGCAGTGGGCGGCACAGAATGTTCTGCCATCGCCGAGCCCGATCCACTACCTGATCGCCTATGCCCTCGTACTGATCCCGGCGATCATCGGCGCGCGCGATCTCACGCGGTCCGACAAGGCGCTTGGCTGGTTTTTGCCTGCCTGGCTCGTTGCCCTGGTCCTGCTCGCCTACGCACCTCTGACGGTGCAGCGCCGCCTGATCGAAGGGGCGTGGGTGGCGCTTTCCATTCTCGCCGCCAGGGGTATCAGGACGATCCCGATCGAGACCCGCAACCGGCGCTTGCTAGCTGGCGGGCTCCTGGCCGCATCGCTTCTCACGTCGATCCTTCTGCTCGGAGGGGGCCTGTGGCAGGCCCTGCATCCCTCCGTGCCGCTGTATCGGCCGGCCGAGGAGGTGGCTGCCTTCGAGTGGATCGCCGAGCATGCACCGGCCGGGGCGATCGTCCTGGCCTCGTTCGACACCGGCAACGCGCTGCCGGCCTGGGCGCCCGTGCGCTCGGTCATCGGCCACGGGCCGGAGACTGCCAATCTGGCGGAGATCCAACCGGAGGTCGAGCGCTTCTTCGCCGGGGTCCTGAGCGCGACGGCCGCCGATCGATTCCTACGCGAGCAGCGCGTCTCATTTGTCCTGCGCGGGCCGCTCGAGCGAGAGTTGGGCGACTGGGGACGTCTGCCCTCGGACCGGCTCCGTGAGGTCTACCACGCGGCGGGCTACGTGATCTATGCCATCGAGCCTGACGATGCCTGACCCGCAGGGGCGCCCGATCGCCGGCGGCGAGACAGGCGGGCAGCGGACGTCCTGGCGCCTCGACCGCTGGGTCCCGTTCTTGTTGGTCGCGCTCGGACCGATCCTCCTCTTCGGGCCGATGCTGGCTCGCGGCGACGTCCTGTACTGGGGAACGCCGCTCCTGCAATTCGTCCCGTGGCGCACCTACGCCTTCGAGTTGATCCGGCAGGGCGCTTTGCCCCTCTGGAATCCGTTACTCGGAATGGGCGCGCCGCTGTTGGCGAATTACCAGTCGGCGCTGCTCTATCCTCCGAATTGGATCCTCCCGTTTGCCGCCGCCGGGTGGGGAGAGGGGCTCCTGGTGCTGGCGCACCTGGTCTCTGCGGGCGCCGGCACCGCGCTGCTCCTACGGCGGCTCAAGATCGGCCTGCTGGGGCAGGTCGTCGGTAGCATCGCCTTCGCCTCGTGCTCCTACCTTGTGGCACGGGCGGGCTTCTTAAGCCTTAACGCCTCGGCATCGTACCTCCCGTGGCTGGTCCTCGCCGCCGACATCGCCGCCGGCGCGGCGCTCTCTTCCCCGTCGGCTCGGTGGCTGGGGGCCTCGGCCGGGCTGGGGGCCGTCGTCGGACTGCAGGCTCTGGCCGGTCACGCGCAGTCGATGGCCTACAGCCTGTTGTTCGCCTTCGCCTGGTCGCTGTGGAGGGCGCTGGACCTTGGCGGTTGGCGAGCCGGAGGCCGGGTGGCGATCGTGTGGCTGGGCGCGGGCGCGCTTGGGCTTGGCCTGGCCGCAGCCCAGTTGATCCCGACCGGCGAGTACGTGCTTGACTCCAGCCGCGGCGGGGGCCTGCAGGAAACGGCCGCACTGACCTACTCCTTCTGGCCTTGGCGGACGCTCGGCCTGTTGATGCCCGGGCTCTTCGGCAGCCCGGCCTCGGGGGACTACTGGGGATATGGCAATTACTGGGAGGACGCGCTCTACCTCGGTGTGCTGCCGCTCCTGATGGCGGTGACGGCGGCCGCGCGCGCCGGCCGCATCGGCGCGCAGGCCGGGCGAACGCGCACGTTCCTACTTGTGGCGGCGGGCATCGGCTTCCTTTTCGCCCTCGGGTCCAACACGCCTGCCTTCCCCTTCCTGTTCCGCAACGTGCCCCTCTTCGACATCTTCAACGCACCGACGCGCCTCAACTTGATCACGACCTTCTGCCTGGCGATCCTGGCCGGCCTCGGGGCCGAGCTTTGGGCGCGGCCGACCGGGCGCGGTCTCTACTGGACACGTTTGGGCACGGCCGGTGCCGGGGGCGTGCTACTCCTGGGCCTTATCGCCACTCGCCTCCCGATGGGGTTGCGCGAGAGCTTCGGGCGCAGCTTTGCCCTGGCCGGCCTATGGCTCCTCCTCGCCGGTTTGCTGGCACTGCTGTGGCCACGCGAGGTTGGCGGAAGGTGGGTGGTCATCGTGGCGGTCGTGATCACGCTCGATCTTGTCCTGGCCGGCGCCGGGCTGAACCCATCCACCTCCGCCGCGATTTACCAGGGCGAAACCGCGCTGGCTTCCAGCACCGGGAAGGAGCACCGCCTGTACCTGTTTCCCGACGCCGAGCGGGTCCTGAAGTTCGACCGGACGCACCGCTTCGACTCGTTCCAGCAGAACCTGGATCCCTCGCTCATTCGCCAGAGCCTGCTCCCGAACACGACCCTACTCGACCGGCTCCCGTCCGCCAACAACTTCGACCCTCTCCTTCCCGCTCGCTACGTCGATTGGATCGCAGCCTTGGCCGCCGCGCCACGCGAGGACCAGCTGAAGAGATTGCGTCTGATGGATGTCGGGTGGGTGGCGGAAGAGGTAGACAGCGAGCCTCCCTGGGTCACCTATCATCCAGTGCCCGGTGCCCTTCGCGCCCGTCTCATTCCGCTGGCGATCAGCGTGGAGGGCCCGGCCGAAGCGCTGGTTGTGCTGGCTTCCCCGGACTTCGACCCCGAGAAGTTGGTCGTTCTCGAGGCACCGGAGCAGGTCACCGGCCAGCGTGGCGGCATGGGCGTTGTCGACGTGGTCGCTTCGACGGACCCCAATCGCGTAGTCCTGCGTGTCCTGGCACCGCAAGGGGGCTGGCTCCTTCTCTCGGACGCATGGTTCCCGGCCTGGGAGGTGTTGGTTGACGGCGAGGCAGCCCAAGCCTATCCGGCCGACGTCGCTTTCCGCGCCGTGTGGGTACCGCCCGGGTCGTCCGCTGTCGTCTGGGAATACCAGCCGGCGTCGTTTCGCGTCGGCGCGATCGTCTCCGTGATGAGTCTCATCATCCTGGTCGGAGTCACATGCGTTTGGATCGCACGTCGCCGTTCCGTGTAGTCTGGCCCTCGCTCGTCTCGGCCGCGCTCTGCCTGCTCTTCGCCGGCACCCGTCTGGCTCACAGCGGCTGGGACCCGGTGGCGCTGGCGGAGCTCGGGACGCGCTACACCGATCTCGACGCGCAGGGAACGGAAGGCTACGACGGCCAGTTCACCTATAGAATGGCCGTCCAGTGGGATCCGCAGAGCGTCGAGCCTCATCTCGATCGTCCGGCCTACCGCTACCAGCGCGTCCTGCTGCCGCTCTTGGCGCGGGCAGCCGTCCTGGGAGATCCCAGCCTCGTAGCCTGGGCCCTGTTGATCATCGGCGTGGTTTCGGCGGCTGTCGGGACGGCGGCCGTCGCCCAGATCATGCTGGACCATGGTCAATGGGAAGGGTATGCGTTAGGATTCGGCCTGTGGGTCGGCGTTGTGGCGAGCGTCGGCCTTTTTCTGCACGAGGCGCTAGCCTACGCGCTGGTGGCGCTGGGGTGGCTTGCCTGCCGGCGCTCGCGGGCGGCATGGGGAGCCGTTGCTCTGACGTTGGCGCTGTTTGCCAAGGAGACGACCATCCCGTTCTGGGCCGCAGGCATGGCGGTGCACGGCGCCGTCCCGGAGATGGATCGTCGGCGCAGGGCGTGGCTGATCAGTGGGATGGCGGCGTTCCTCCTGTGGCAGTTGTGGCTCTGGTGGACCTTCGGGGAACCCGGGATCGGGAGCGGCGGCGCGATGAGCACGCCGTTCGAGTTGGTCCCGTTGATGGGTTTCTTGCGCATCGGGGTGGTCAGCCCGGAGGCGCTCGGGCTCTTACTGGTCATCTTCGGCCCGATGGTCGTGCTGCCCGCCATTTGGGGGCTGTGGGCCGCCCTTCGGCGATTGAGGGCGGAACACCTTCACGCCGAGTCCTGGGCGCTACTGCTGAACGCGGCGCTGATCGTGTTCGTCCCGTTCTCGACGGCGCGCGAGCCGCTGGGGTTGGTGCGCCTGGCGACCGGGCTGGTGCTGGCCGTGCTGCTTTTCGCAGCGGTCTGGGGCATGCGCCGCGTTTTGAACTACTCGCTCTTCTGGACGTCGATGCTGGTGCTGCTGATCCGCCGCTAGCGTCCTCGCTCAGATCAACGATGCAGGTCCGCGAGGTTATCTCGATGCAGTCAGTCTCCCAACTGGGGAAGCGCATCGCCGAGAACATCGAGCGCGTCATCGTCGGCAAGCCCGAGCCGGTCCGCCTGACGCTGCTCGGGCTCCTGGCGCATGGCCACATCCTGATTGAGGACGTCCCCGGCACGGGCAAGACGGTGCTGGCCAAGAGCTTGGCCCGGTCGATCGGTGGGTCCTTCAACCGGATCCAATTCACTCCCGACATGCTGCCGAGCGACGTTACCGGGGTATCGATCTTCAATCAACAGTCCCGGACGTTCGAGTTCCGCCCCGGGCCCGTGGTGGCGCAGATCGTATTGATCGACGAGATCAACCGGGCTACGCCCAAAACCCAGGCTGCCCTGCTCGAAGCGATGGAGGAACGCCAGGTCACGGTCGACGGCGTGACCTACCCGCTGCCGACCCCTTTCCTAGTGCTGGCAACGCAGAACCCGATCGAATACGAGGGCACGTTCCCTCTGCCGGAGGCTCAGCTCGACCGCTTCTTCTTGCGGATCAGCCTGGGGTATCCGCTGCTGTCGGATGAAATCCGTATGCTGGAGGGGCAGCAGATCCAGCACCCCCTGGACTCGCTTGAAGCCGTCGCCTCCGTCGACGAGGTCACGGAGGCACAGCGGCAGGTGCGGCAGGTGCGGATCGTCGACGAGCTGAAGCGCTACATTCTCGACTTGGTGACCGCCACCCGCAAGCATCACGAGGTTTATCTGGGGGCCAGCCCGCGGGGAAGCCTGGCCCTCTTCCGCGGCGCGCAGGCCCACGCCGCGCTGGCGGACCGCGACTACGTCCTGCCGGATGACATCAAGGCCGTCGCCGTGGCGGCCCTAGCTCACCGCATGATCATCGGTTCCGCCGCGCGCATCCGCGACGTCGACGCCCGCATGATCGTCCAAGAGGTGCTTGGGGCGACGCCCGTTCCTGGGGGCGCCGGCGGGCGATGAGTCAGCGGGCGCTCGTCATCCTGGTCTTGCTGCTGGCGTGCCTGACCGGCCTGACTCTCACCGGTCGGGCCGTTTTCGCCAGCCTGTCGGTGCTGTTCGCCGGGGTACTTCTCCTCGGATGGCTCTGGTCCTGGGCCTCGCTGCGCGGCCTGCGCCTCGAGCGCACTTCGCGCAGCCTGACGAGTCAGGTCGGGAGGGTTTTCGAGGAGACGCTTCTTCTCCGCAACGCGAGCCTGCTGCCCAAGCTCTGGGTGGAAGTGCGGGACGAGTCGGATCTCCCCGGATTGTGGGTAGCTGCGCGGGCCATCGGGCTCTCGGCAACGAGCTGGACCCACCAGTTCACCGGGCATCGGGCCTCGGCCGTGGCGGCCGGTCTCGGCGCGCGGCAGGACTGGTTGTGGACGGCCCGCACCATCTGCACCCGCCGCGGGCGCTTCCGCCTTGGTCCGGCGACGTTGATCGGCGGCGATCCGTTCGGCCTGTTTCCCGCAAAGATTGTGGTGGGGGGAACGCGCGAGGTCGTCGTTCTGCCGCCGACAGTTCCCCTGACGTCCTTCCCGGTGCCGGCGGGAAGGCTCACCGGCGGCGAGGCCCTGCGGCGCCGCACCTACCAGGTCACACCGAACGCCGCCGGGGTGCGCGAGTACGCCCCTGGCGACAGCCTGAGCCGCATCCATTGGAAGTCGACGGCCCGGCGTGACCGGCTGATCTCCAAGGAGTTCGAGCTGGATCCGATGTCGGACATCTGGATTCTACTCGATGGGCAGCGCAGCATGCACTGCGGCGACGCCGCCGTCGAGGAATCGCTCGGCGGAGGACTGCCCGGCCGGCAGCTGCGCCTGCCTCCGCAGACTGAAGAATACATGATCGCCGCGGCCGCCTCGGTGGCGCTGCACGTCCTGGGGCGCAATCGGGCCACCGGCCTCTTGGGCTACGGAACGTCCCGCATGGTGGTCCAACCCGAAAGGGGCGAGGCGCAGCTCTTCCGTATTCTGGAGGCGCTGGCCGGCTTCGGCGCCGAGGGCGACGTAGATCTGACGGACGTCTTTCGGATCGAGACGAGCTGGTTTCCGCGCGGCGCGACGATCGCCGTCGTCACGCCCAACGTACGGGAGGATTTGCTCCACGCCTTTCTCGATCTGCGCCGACGCGGGCTGGTTCCGATCGCCACGCTCGTCGAACCGGCCGACTTCGGTTCTCGCATGAGCTCCCGCACGCTGACGCTGGGTCTCTCCAAGGCCGGCGTTCCCGTCCGGGTTGTCCGCCGGCGCCAGCCGTTGGAAGACTCCCTGGCCCAGCCGCCCACCCTCTCCCGCCGTGACGCCGCCTGAGCCTGCGCCCGCCTCGGAGCGAGCCCGCACGCGATTGCTGACCGTAGCCGTCTTTGTCGCCGGCATGGTCACGCTAGGGCTCGAAATCTCGGCCGCCCGGCTCCTGGGGAACATCTTCGGAACGAGCAACCTGGTCTGGGCCAACATCATCGGACTGATCCTGCTCTATCTGACGGTCGGCTACTTCGTGGGGGGCCGCTGGGCGGATCGATCCCCTTATCCGGGGACGTTCTACGGGCTGCTGGCTTGGGCCTCCTTCTTGGCCGGCATCATCCCCCTCGTCGCGCGCCCAGTGCTGACGGCCGCCGTCGGAGCCGTCGAGCGGCTCGACGCGGCGATCATGGTCGGGTCGTTCCTTTCGGTGCTTGTGCTCTTCAGCGTTCCCGTAGTCCTGTTGGGCTGCGTCTCCCCGTTCGCCATTCGCCTGGCGATCCGCGATCCCCAGCACGCCGGACGGATCTCCGGAAGGATGTACGGCATCTCGACCCTCGGGGCGATTCTAGGGACCTTCCTGCCGGTCCTGTGGTTGATCCCCGCCGTAGGAACGGTGCGCACCTTCCTGCTGTTCAGCCTTTCGCTGATGGTTGTGGCCTTCGCGGGGTTGTGGCAGAGCGACCGGCGGCGGATGCTGCGCTACCTGTGGATGCCTGTCGTCTTGTTGGTGTGGTCCTGGTTGATGCTCAGCCAGCCCATCAAGGACACCGCCGGCCAGATCTTCGAGGACGAGTCGGCCTACAACTACATCCAGGTCGTCGAGCGAGATGGCGTCCGCTACCTCCTGCTCAACGAGGGGCAGGGGGTTCATTCAGTGTACGCGCCCGATCAACCGATGACCTTCGGGACGTGGGACTACTTCCTGGCGGCGCCGTACTGGAATGAGTCCCCGGCGCCGGGCGAGGAGGTGCAACGCCTGGGAATCGTCGGCCTGGCGGCGGGCACGATCGCCAAGCAGTACACGCAGATCTTCGGCCCGCTGCCCATCGACGGCTGGGAGATCGACCCGGCCATCAGCGACGTCGGGCGGGCGTACTTCGCGATGGACGAGCCCAATCTCAATGTCATCACCGCCGATGGGCGCTGGGGCCTGGCGCACAGCCGAGAGCGGTATGGCGTGGTCGCGATCGATGCCTACCGGCTTCCGTACATTCCGTGGCAGCTCACCACGCGCGAGTTCTTCGAGCAGGTCCGGGCGCACCTGCTGCCGGAAGGAGTTGTCGTGATCAACGTCGGACGCACGCCGGAGGACCGCAGGCTGATCGACGGCATGGTCGGCACCCTCAGCGCCGTTTTTCCTTCGGTCCACGTCGTCGATGTACCGGCGACCTTCAATACGATCGTCTACGCCACGATGCAGCCGACGGAGCCCGGCAACCTTGTCGCCAATCTCGACCGCCTGGTGAGGCACGGCGCCGACCCGCTGCTGGTCGATGTGCTCGTACGCACGCTGGCCAACCTGCAGCCGACGCCGGAGTCGTCGGTCGTCTTTACCGACGACCGGGCGCCGATCGAGCTGCTCACCAACGCCGTCGCTCTGCGTTTTCTACTGGCGGGCGATATGGGGCTTCTTCGGTGACCGGGGAAAGGGGCCAGACCTCAGTGGAAAGACTTCGTGGGTCGTCCGTGGCTCGCCTCGCCATCGGCGTCCTGCTTCCCATCGTACTCGTCCTGACGAACGTCCGCCTGCTGCTGACGCCAGCCTTCGCCTCCGCGGAGTACTCCACCCCCGGATTTCCCGACGATCCCTACGGCTTCACCCCCGCCGAGCGCGTCCGCCTGGCAGACCTGGCCCGCGTCTACCTGTTCAACGACGCCGGCCCGGAGTTCCTTGGCGATTTGCGGGACGCAAACGGCAACGTCCTCTACAACGCGCGCGAGCTGAGCCACATGGTCGATGTCAGGCGGGTGGTGCAGAAGGCCTTGGCGGTCTGGAGCGCGTCGGCATTGCTTCTGCTTGTGGCAGGGCTCGCCGCATGGCGTTTCGGAGAAGCCGGGACGGTTCGGGCCGGGCTGCGCCTGGGCGGGCGTATCACGCTGATCCTGATGGCCGCCCTCATCGGCCTGCTCCTGGTCTCCTTCTCCGTACTGTTCACGGGATTCCACCGCGTCTTCTTCGAGAGCGGGACGTGGCTCTTCTACACCTCCGACACGCTCATCCGCCTCTTCCCGATGCGCTTTTGGCGCGACGTCTTCGCGCTGCTCCTCCTGCTGACCGTGGGCGAGGCGGGCGTGTTGCTCTGGGTTACCCGCAGGAATGCGCCAGGGCCGGCGCAGGACCCCCTCATGGGGGCCGACTAACGACGCACCGCGGCGCCTCCGTCTCCCCGACTCTCGGGAGACTCGACTAGCAGGTTGCGGAAAAACCCTTCGCCCACCTCACCCCCCGACCCATCTCCGCCGACAGCATCCCCGGACTTACGACGGCCCGCTAGCTAGATCAGGGCCAAACGCGCCCCGAGGCTGATAAGACCGATCGGGATCCCCCCGGCCGAGCCCTGCGGGCTGGAGGCCCCGTAGATGAAGATGACGCCGAGGAAGATCAGGATGGCGGCGGCGACATAGGCGATGATCCGTCCGGCGCTCATAGGGGCGGGCCCTCCGCTTCTGCGAGGCAGTCTAGCAAACGGGAGTGGAGGCGGCAATCGACGAAAGGCACCTCCAAAGGTCGGATTTCTCCTGCGCCCTCCGCTCGAGGGGCCGGCCGGCGAACGAGCGTATAATCCTGCCCGATGGCTCTAAGCGACCTGACGGCCCGAGCAGCCGAACTTCGAAGGCTGCTCAACTTTCACTCGTACCGTTACCACGTCCTGGACTCGCCGGTGGTCAGCGACGCGGAATACGACCGTCTGCTGCAGGAGCTCCAGGCGCTGGAGGAAGCGCACCCTAAACTACGCACGCCCGACTCGCCGACGCAGCGGGTGGGGGGCGCCGTGGCGGAGGGTTTCGCGCGGGTCGTCCACCCGGCCCCGATCCTCAGCCTGAGCAACGCCCACTCGGAGGACGAGGTTCGAGCCTGGCTGGATCGGGCGATCCGCCTCGACCGGCGGGCGGCCGAGGCGACATTCGTGGTCGAGCCGAAAATGGACGGCCTGACGGTGGTCCTGACCTACCAGCGGGCGCTCCTCACCCAGGGCGCCACCCGCGGCGACGGTGCAACCGGGGAAGCCGTGACGGCCAACCTGCGCACCGTCCGCAACATCCCGCTGCGGATCCCCGCCGACGCCGACGGACCGACGCCACCGCGGCGCCTGGTCGTGCGGGGAGAGGCCCACATCCCAGTCGCAGACTTCGAAGCGATGAACGCGCGGCTGCGCCAGGCCGGAGAAAGGACCTTCCTCAACCCACGCAACGCCGCCGCTGGGGCGCTGCGCCAACTGGACTCTTCCCTCACGGCCGCCCGCCCGATCCGCTTCCTGGCCTACGCCATCGTCGAGGGCGACAGGTCGAAGCCAAAAACCCAGTGGGAGACGCTTCATTACCTGCGGGCCCTGGGGTTCTCGGTGGCGGAGCAAGTACGCTTGTGTCAGAATCTGGAGGAGGCGATCTCCTTCGCGCAGGAGTGCTCCGAGCGCCGGGCCTCCTTTCCGTTCGAGGCCGATGGGATGGTCATCAAGATCAACGACCTCAGCCTGGCGGCGGATCTGGGCGTCGTCGGCAAGGACCCGCGAGGGGCGGTGGCTTTCAAGTTCCCGGCGCAGACCGTAACCACCGTCCTGGAAGACATCGGCGTGAACGTCGGCCGCACCGGCGTCATCACGCCCTACGCCATCCTGGAACCGGTGATGGTCAGCGGTGTGGTCGTGCGCCAGGCCACGCTGCATAACTTCGACTATATTGAAGAGAAGGATATCCGCCTGGGCGACCGCCTCCTGTTGAAGCGGGCGGGCGAGGTCATCCCGTATGTCATCGGCCCGGTGGTCGATGCGCGCAGCGGCAGCGAGCGGCGCTATGTTCTCCCCAAGGTTTGCCCTTCCTGCGGCGAGCGCCTGCAGCGCAGCGAGGGCGAGGTCGCCCTGTACTGCGTCAACGCCGCCTGCCCGGCGCAGCTCGTCCGGCACCTCGAGCATTTCGCCGGGCGCAGCACCATGGACATCGAGGGGTTGGGGATCAAGGTGGCCGAGGTGCTCGTCGCCGAAGGGCGCGTGAAGGATGTGGCCGATCTGTACCGCCTGACGGTCGACGACCTGCTCGAGCTGGAGGGATTCGCCGAGCGCCGAGCGGAGAACCTGATTCGGGCGATCCAGGCTTCCCGCTCGCAGCCCCTGCCTCGGCTGATCAACGCCCTGGGGATCCGCGGGGTGGGTGAGACCGTTGCCGCCGACCTGGCGCAGCATTTCGGCAACCTGGGCGCGCTGGCCGCCGCCACCGAAGACGAGATCCAGGCCGTGCCGGGCATCGGGCCGGAGACGGCGTCGGCGATCACCGCCTGGTTTGGTCGCCGCCGCAATCAGAAGCTTCTGGAGAAACTGAAGGTAGCCGGCGTCTGGCCCCGGGCCGCCCGCGTCGCGCCCAGCGGCCGCCGGCCTCTCCACGGGCTGACCTTCGTGGTCACCGGCACCTTTCCGAATCTCACCCGGCAGGATGCCAAAGTCCTCATCGAGAGGCACGGCGGCAAGGTCGCCGGCAGCGTAAGCTCGCGAACCGACTATCTGGTGATGGGCGACGAGCCCGGCTCGAAGCTGGAGAAGGCGCGATCATTGGGCGTGAAGACGATCGGCCCGTCCGAGCTGCAGCGGCTGATCCAACAGGGGTAGCACCGACGCCGCGCGGGGAGCGCGCGCCGTCATCAGAGTCACCGGAGGAGACCGGAATGGACTGGATCCCGGCGCAGGACGGCCTTCGCAAGCGCATCGAGGCGATGTGCGCTCGCGTCGAAGCCGTCAGTCAGGGGGGTGTCTACTTCTACAACATGCCAGTGACGGAGCTGCGCGGCGGGGCACGCGTCGTGGTGAACGGGCGCGAGATGAAGATGTTCGCCTCGTACTCCTATCTCGGGTTGATCGGCCACCCGCGCATCAGCCAGGCGGCCAAGAACGCCATCGACCGTTTCGGGACGGGGACCCACGGCGTCCGCACGCTGGCCGGCAGCCTGACCCTGCACCGCGAGCTCGAGGAGACGATCTCGCAGTTCAAAGGGACCGACGACGCCATCACCTTCTCTTCCGGCTACGCCACGAATGTGACCACCGTCTCGACGCTCGTCGGACGCCACGATTCGGTCTTCTGCGACAAACTCAACCACGCCAGCATCGTCGACGGGTGCCTGCTTTCCGGCGCCAAGTTCGTCCGCTTCCGACACAACGACATGAAGGACCTGGAGGCGCGCCTGCAGGAAGCGCCGGCGAGCGGGGCGCGGTTGGTTGTGGCCGACGCCGTCTTCAGCATGGACGGGGACATCATCGACCTGCCGCACGTCGTCGAGTTGTGCCGGCGGTACCACGCTTGGTTGATGATCGATGAGGCCCATTCCCTGGGGGTGCTCGGCGAAACCGGGCGCGGGATCGAGGAGCACTTTCGCCTGCCCGGCGTGATCGACATCAAGATGGGGACGTTAAGCAAGACCATCCCCAGCGTCGGCGGTTACATTGCCGGTGCCAAGGACATGATCACCTACCTTCGGCACCAATCGCGGGCTTACATCTTCTCGGCGGCGCTACCGCCGGCGCAGGCGGCGGCAGCCCTGGAGGCGTTCCGCGTCATCGACGACGAAGGGTGGCGCGTGAAGGCCGTGCAGCGCAACGCGGCGCATTTCATCAAGTCAGTCCGCGGCCACGGCCTCGACACCCTGAAGACCGAGACGGCGATCGTCCCGGTCCTGTGCGGGACGGACGACCGCGCCTTCCGCATGACGTCCGAGGCCCATAAGCAGGACATCTTTGTCCTCCCGGTGGTCTCGCCGGCGGTGCCGGAGGGCTTGGCCCGGCTGCGGGCGACGGTCACGGCTGCCCACCAGCCGGAAGAGATCGAAGCCGCCTCGAGGGTCTTTGCCGAAGCCGGACACAAAGTCGGCATTCTCTGAGCGGCGGGCGCGGGTCGCCCGCACCCGCTTGCCTCTGCCGGTCACCTGGCTCGCGCACGCCTATGTCCCCGACCCTGCCCCTCGTTCGCCTGCGGCGCGGGCGCGAGCGTTCGCTTCAGCACGGCCATCCCTGGTTGTTCTCCGGAGCAATCGAAGGGGTGGAAGGCTCCCCTGGCCCGGGCGAGACGGTCGACCTCGTCGACGCCAGCGGCCGCTGGCTGGCCCGCGCCGCGTACGCCCCGGCCTCCCGCATCGCCTGCCGGGTTTGGACCTTCGATCCGGATGAGCAAGTCGAAGCCGGCCTCATCGCCAAGCGGCTGACCGCGGCCATCGACCGGCGGAGCGAGCTGGCTCGTGGCGGAAAGGTCAACGCCTATCGTGAGGTCCACGCCGAGTCGGACCTGCTGCCGGGCGTCGTCGTCGACAACTACAACGGCGTCCGTGTGATTCAGCTGCTGACCCCGGGGGCCGACCGGTTTCGTGAGGACCTGATCGGGTTGCTCCGCGAGCGCGGGGATTGCCGGGGAATCCATGAACGGTCCGACAACGACGCCCGGAGGCGGGAGGGCCTTGAGCCGCGGCGAGGCCCGCTGTGGGGGGACTCGCCTTCCGGGCTGATGAGCATCGAGGAGTACGGCCTGGCCTTCCGCGTCGATATCGCCGAAGGACACAAGACCGGATTCTACCTCGACCAGCGCGAGAGCCGCAGGCTGGCGGCGGGCATACTCATGGGCGAGGACGTGCTCGACGCGTTCTGCTATACGGGCGGCTTCACGGTGGCCGCGCTGCGGGGCGGAGCGCGCCGGGTTCTCTCGATCGATAGCTCACAGCGGGCGCTGGACCTCGCCGCGGAGAACATCCGCCTGAACGGGTTCGACCCGGCGATCGTCGATCGGACGGCCGGTGATGTCTTCGTCGAGCTCCGCCGCCTGCGCGACCAGGGGCGGACGTTCGACGCTATCGTCCTCGATCCGCCGCGTTTCGCGCCGACGGCCAGCCAGGTGCAGCGCGCGGCGCGGGGATACAAAGACATCAACCTCCTGGCGTTCAAGCTCCTGCGGCCGGGCGGACGGTTGATGACCTTCTCTTGCTCTGGCGGAGTGACCCCCGGGCTGTTCGAGCAGATTGTTGCGGGCGCGGCGCGTGACGCCGGCGCGCACGTCGTGATCGAAACATGGCTTGGCCAGCCGGCGGATCACCCGGTGGGAACGCACTTCCCCGAGGGAAGGTACCTGAAGGGGCTGATCTGCCGTAAGGGGACTTCGGGCTGGTATCCGGAAAAGGCCCTTCCGCGCTTTGCGGAGCAGGATGACCGATTGCCGACGATGGGTCATTCCCGCGAAAGCGGCAATCCAGGATCGTCAAAGGCCTGGGCCCCCGCTTCCCCTTCGGGATGCGAAGCGCTATTCGCGGGGGCGACAGAATTCCTTTTGAGCGTCATTTGAACCGAACGCGTGTGCCCGCCGGTGCTAGTCTTTGCCGCCTTCCATTTTCCGGCGCATCGAGACCCCGACCGCTTGGCGGTGCAGCCGCTGGACACGGGCGGCGCCTTCGGTGTCGCCCGCGCCTTCCAGCCGCTGGGCCATCGAGAGCAACGTATTCAGAAAATCGGCGTCGAGCGCCTCGCCTGCCTGATCGATGCGGCGAATCGCGGCTGCCTCGTCGTCTTCCTCCAGAACCTCCTGGGCAAGCTGCAGGCCGGGCGGCAGACTCTCCTGGATGATTTGGCGCAGCCGGCGGTCGATCTCCGTCAGGCGTTCGAGTGTCTTTGCATCGCTGCGCTGCTGGGCCGCCTGCAAGTTGGCGGTCAACAGGCTCAGGAACAGGTCGTCCACGGCCGGCAAAGCCTGCGTCAGGGCTTGGTCCAGGTCTTCCGCCTGGACCAGCGCCTGGAGCACTTCCCCGACTTCCGCCACACGCGCTTCCTGAGCGTCGTCGATTTCCTGCGTCACCCGCAGGAGCCTGTGGCGCACGTCCGCCATCCGTTCCTTCTCCGGCCCCTGGGCGCGGTCGATACGATCGCTCAGCGTTTGGAAGAAGCCGTAGTCGAGCACGGGTCGGGCGAGGCTGGCGAGCGCCACCTGGCGTTCCTGGCTGGGCGCCTGCAGGATCAGATCGAGTACCGCCTCCCGGGTGAGGGGTTCCTTGATCTGGCCCAGGCTCTCTGCCGCCGAGCGGACTTCCGCCTCGCGGGCCATGATGCGCTTCCCATAAGACGAGAAGGTTAGCACTTGTTCCAGTCGTTCACTCATGGCCCGGGCGCTGCGCGCGTCCCGGGCGGCCTGGAGGCTGACCGAGGCAAGTCGAAAGAAGACCTCGTCGAGCGAGGCATCGTGCTGGGCGACGAACGCCTGCAGGCCGTCCGCAGGGGTTCGCAGCAGGTCCTCCAGCAGGTGCACCCGTGCGCGCTGCTCGTCGAGCTGCTGGCGCGTGACGCCATCCGCCTGGAGGACGCGCTCGACCAGGCCCTCGGTTGTCAGGACGGCCTGCGGTTGGAACAGATAGCCCTTGCGCCGCTCCGCGGGGAGCTGGTTGATGGCCTGATTGATCAACTGGCCGAGGAGGCGGTCCTGTTCCGCCTTGGGAATGTTGATTTCGACGGGCAGGTAGGTCAGCAAGAGTTCATGACCCGGGTCGTGGTAGACGAGGGGCGTGGCCAGCTGACCCTCCCAACCACACGCCGGGCAGCGCACCCGATTGAGACTACCGCTCAGCAGGCGGGCCTTGGCGCCGGGATCGCGCTCGACGTCGATCAGTTGCTCGGCCCGGATCGACAACGGGGATTGGCAGTTAGGGCAGCGTACGTTCGACAGAGCCAATGGGACTCCTCAGGAACTACGGGATGGGGGGTTCCTCACGCGGGAGGGCGAAGCAGAAAGTGGCGCCGCGCCGGTTGCGCGCGTCAACCCAGATGCGGCCGCCGTGCGCCTCGACAATCGCCTTGGCCAGGAACAGGCCCAACCCGGTGCCCTTGGTATTGCGCGTGACCTCCGGCGAGCGGAAGAAACGGTCGAAGACGTGCGGGGCATCCGCCGGATCGATCCCGCGCCCTTCGTCGGAGACGCACACGACGACCTCCGAGGGTTCGGCCTCGGCCCGTACGTGGATCTGGCTTCCGTCCGGCGAGTACTTGACGGCGTTGGAGAGCAGGTTGGCCACCACCTGGGTCAGGCGTTGCTCGTCGCCTCGCACCATCGGCAGATCGGCGGGGAGGTTGAGGGTGAACTCTCGGGATTCGGCCTGCGTTCGGAAGCGTGTCACAAGGCGCTCGAGCATGGGGCCGAGGGCGACGTCACCTGCGTCGAGGGCCAGCGCGCCGGCCTGAAGGCGCGAAGCGTCGAGCAGGTCGTCGATCAGGCCGGCCAGGTGGTCGGCCTCGTCCTCGATGACGGCCAGGCTGTCGCGCACGACGTCCGGGTCCCAGTTCGCATCGTCCCGGCGGAGCGTGCCGACGTAGCCCTTGATCAGGGCCACCGGGGTGCGCAGCTCGTGGCTGACGATCGAGATGAAGGTGCTCTTCAGTTCCTCGGCCTCGCGGAAGCGGGTGATATCGCGCAGGTTGGCGACGATCGAAACCAGCCGGCCTTCCGGCGACAGGGTGGGGGCGTAGGTGATGCCGACGCTCACCGCGCCGCCCTGGCGCCGCGGCAGCTCGCCCTCGAGGTATAGCGTGGCCTGGGGCGAGAGGGGCCAGCCGTCGGCCTCGGCCTGCTCGAGCGTGGGCCCCGGTTCGCGGCGGAGCCAGCGCAGCACCTCCTCCTGGGGCCGGCCGATCACTTCCTCCGGCGCGTAGCCGGTGAGGCGGGCGCAGGCGCGGTTGAAACGCAGGATGCGGTGCTGCGGGTCCAGCAGCAGGATCCCGTCGGCCGACGACTCGAGGACGGCATCGAGGTACTGGTGCTGCCGGTTGACCTCGGTGTACAGGCTGGCATTGCTGACGGCGATCGCCGCCTGAGAGGCGAACGCCTGGAGCAGGCGCCGGTCCTCGGCGGAGTAACTGCCTTCATAGGAGCGGAATACAAAGATGACCCCCACGACGCGTCCGCGCGCGATCAGGGGCAGGCCGACTCCGTTCAGCAGGCCCATCGTGGCCGCCCGGGTGATCCGCTGCAGTCGCCGGTTGACCTCGGGCAGCGCGAAACGGGCCGGGTCGCCGTGGTCGGGGATGTCGCTCAGGAGGGGGTCGAGCTCACGCAGGAACTCGGTGCGGATCCCGTGCGAGGCCGCCAGGCGCCAGCCCCCGCCGTCGCCGCGCAGGGCCACGAGGCCGGCGTGGCTCGAGAGGAGCTGGGAGGCGGCCCGCAGAATCCGGGCCAGCACCGTCGTGAGGTCCAGCGCCTCACTGATCAACCGGTTGATGGCCAGCAGCTCATCTCGCTGGCGGACGCGGTAGTCGGGCAGCATCGTTTAGCCGGGCGTCAGATGACTCATCAACGTGTTGAACCCGCCCCTGACCGTCGCCTTGCGCCGCGGACGGCGTTCCGGCCGCGGCGAGGGGAAAGCGGGGGGGCGGCCTCGGCGTACCCTCAGTCCAATCCTTGCGCCTCGGCTTCGCCGATCGCCGCGTCGAGGATCTGCAGCCCCTCATCGAGCAGCCGCTGCGGTATGTTGAGGGGCGGGGAGAGGCGGACGGTGCTTTCGCCGCAGCCGAGCAACAGCAGCCCGTGGCCGAAGGCCCGGTCGAGGATCCGGTCGCGCAGCCGGGTGGCGAATTCCTTCGACTGTCGGTCTTTGACGAACTCGACGCCGACCATCAGGCCTTTGCCGCGGACGTGGCCGATGCTGGGATGTCGGCACTGAATCTCGGCCAGGGCGTCCATGGCATAGGCGCCCATTTCAACGGCGTTCTGCAGCAACCCGTCCTCGATAATCTCGATTGTAGACAGGGCGGCGACGCAAGCCAGGGGATTGCCGCCGTAGGTATTGCCGTGAGCCCCCTGCGGCCAATCCATGATGCTGGCGCGGGCGATGGTCGCTCCTAGGGGCACGCCCGAGGCGATCCCCTTGGCGGCACAAACGATGTCGGGCTCGACACCCCAGTTCTCCACGGCCCACCACTTACCGGTGCGGCCCATGCCGCTCTGGACCTCGTCGACGATGAGCAGGATCCCGTACTTGTCGCACAGACGGCGCAGCGCCGGGAAGAAGCCGTCGGGGGGGACGATGTAGCCGCCTTCGCCCTGGATCGGTTCGACCAGGATCGCGGCGCATTCGTCCGGCGGCACGGCCCGGGCCAATACGACGTCCTCGATGTAGCGCACGACGGTCTCCCCGTAGTCGCCGCCATTAAGGGCCAGAACAGGCCGGTAGGGGTCAGGGAAGGGGACGTGGGCCACCCCGCCCATCACCGGCATAAACCCCTTCCGCTGGGCGGGTTTGCTCGTAGTGAAGGCCAAGGCCCCCATCGTGCGGCCGTGGAATCCTCCATAGAAGCCGATGAACTGTGTGCGGCCCGTATGGTGCCGGGCGAGCTTGATGGCGGCCTCGACGGCCTCCGCCCCGGAGTTCCCCAGGAAGACCATCGCTGGTTCACGGAAGGGGGCGATCCCGGCTAGGCGCTCCGACAGGCGGACCCAGGCCGGGTGGTAATAGTCCGAGGAGATGTGCAGGAACTTCTGGGCCTGGGCGGTGACCGCCTCGACGACCTTGGGATGACTGTGCCCGGTGGAACAGACGGCGATGCCGGCTGCCAGGTCGATGAACCGGTTGCCATCGACGTCCCACACTTCAGATCCCTTGCCACGGTCCATGACGAACGGCGCGGCCCGTGGGTAGGAGGGGGAGACGACGGCCCGGTCGCGTTCCAGCACTTCGCGGGCCTTCGGCCCCGGCAAGCTGTAGGTCTTCACCGAATCTGACCTCCCGGCTCCTACTTGGAGCCTTCCCGGTGACGAGGCGCCGGGACCCCGCGGCACGAGGCATGCGTGCGGGGGGGGGCCGCGCAAGCGGCGACGGCCCCGGGACCGAAGATTATAGCATTGGCGCTTTGTCGCCCTCGCTTCCAGTGTATATACAGTTGTGGAGCTCCCCTCCACCAGCACAATCTGGTCGCCCATTCGCTGCAGATCCACAGCTGGATGACGCAGTGCCGCGACGGCCAGGAAATCGTCCTGATGGCCATCCCGATTGTCCACGTCTTTGGGATGGTCGCCGGGATGTCGTTCGCTGTTCGCAGCGGCGCCTCGATGGTGATGATCCCCAACCCGCGCGACCTGAAGGACGTGCTGCAAAACATCGACAAGTACCGGCCGACGGTCTTCCCCGGCGTTCCGACCCTGTACAACGCCATCAACAACCATCCCGACGTCGCCGCCGGGAAGTACAAGCTGACTTCGATCAAAGCCTGTATCTCCGGATCGGCGCCTCTCCTGCGGGAGACGAAGGACCGGGTCGAAGCCCTGACGGGCGGCAAACTCGTGGAAGGCTTCGGCCTCTCGAGGCGCCGACGGCGACGCACTGCAACCCGCTCCAGGGCGAGACGCGGGCCGGATCGATTGGGCTGCCCTTCCCCGACGTCGACTGCCGGATCGTGTCGCTGGATGACGGGGTGACCGTGCTGGGGGTCGGCGAGATCGGAGAGCTGGCCATCCGCTCGCCGAACGTGATGCGCGGCTACCAAGAAATGCCGACCGAAACCACCAACACGTTGCGCGACGGCTGGCTCTTCACCGGCGACATCGCCCGGATGGACCAGGACGGCTACTTCTACATCGTCGACCACAAAAAGGAACTGATCAAGCCGGGCGGCTTCCAGGTGTGGCCGCGCGAGGTGGAAGAGGAGATCGCCAAGAATCCAAAGGTGCTCGAGGTCGGCGTGGTCGGGATTCCGGATGCCTACCGCGGCGAGACGGTCAAGGCCTGGGTCGTCGTGCGGCCCGGCGAGACGCTGACCGAGGACGAAGTCAAGGCCTTGTGCCAGGAGAGGATGGCGTCCTTCAAGGTCCCGACGCAGGTCGAGTTCCGCAGCGAACTGCCCAAGACGACGATCGGCAAGATCCTGCGGCGAGAATTGGTGCGGCAGGACAAGGAGAAGCAGCCGGCGTAGGGAGCGCGGCGGCGACGACCGACATCCCCACGAGGATCGTGCGGGGGAGGGGCAGGGGTGGGGGAAAAATGGTGAACAATGCACCGCGAAAGCAAAGAGGCCGGTTGCACGGCCCCTTTGCGATATTCCACGGTTGAGGCGAGGGATCAGGCCGGCGTGGCCTGCGGCATCGGGATGGGCGTGCCGCTGACCTTGGGCTCGACCGGCTGCCCGAAGATCGAGGCGAATTCCTCGCCGTCGATCGTCTCAGCCTCGATCAGACGACGGGCGACGTTGTCGAGCTGCGCCCGGTACTGGTTGAGGACGCGTCGGGCGCGGGCATAAGACTCGTCGACCAGCGCCCGCACGGCGGTATCGATCCGTTCGGCGACCGTCTCCGAGTAATCGCGCTGCTCCGAGATCTCGCGCCCCAGGAAGATCAGTTCTTCCTTCTGCCCGTAGGTCAGCGGTCCGAGATCGGGACTCATCCCCAGCCGGGTGACCATGTTACGCGCTAGGCGCGTCACGCGCTCCAGGTCGTTGGCGGCGCCGGAGGTGATGTCGTTGAAGACGATCTCCTCCGCCGCCCGACCGCCGAGCAGCATCGCCATGTCGGCCTTGAGTTTGTTGCGCGACTGCAGCAGCGTGTCTTCCGTCGGCAGAGCCATGGTGAAGCCGCCCATCATGCCGCGGGCGATGATGCTGACCTTGTGCACCGGGTCGGCATCGGGGATGACGTGCGTCACCACGGCATGCCCGGCCTCGTGGTAGGCCACGATCCGTTTCTCTTCCGGGCTG
This sequence comes from uncultured Anaerolineaceae bacterium, assembly GCA_964448245.1. Classification (GTDB taxonomy): domain Bacteria; phylum Chloroflexota; class Anaerolineae; order Anaerolineales; family E44-bin32; genus DATEVL01. The sequence continues at coordinate 31,806 of CAYUWF010000012.1, forward strand.
ATGAGGCGGCTCCTGCGCTCCGGCCCGGCGATCACGCGCTCAATGGACTCCTGGAACTCGGACGGGCCGATGCTGTGCTTGTTGCGTCGGGCGGCTAGGATGGCGGCCTCGTTCACCAGGTTCTCCAGGTCGGCGCCGACGAACCCGGGCG
>CAYUWF010000013.1:0-15451 GCA_964448245.1 uncultured Anaerolineaceae bacterium
ACGCCCCGCCCCATGTACTTCTTGGCGACGCTGATCACCAGGCGGGAGTTGGCCGTAATCAGGTGCTCGCGCGCCGCCCAGCCGTCCTCGATCTGCAGTTGCAGCTCGCGCCGTCGTTTGGCCGAGACGATGCTGCCGGCCATGACCTCGCGCGCCCGGCGTCCGCGCTCGATGCGCTTGGCCAGGGAGACTTCCTGCTCGGCGGTCAGCAGCGGCACCCGGCCGACTTCCTTCAGGTACAGGCCCACCGTGTCGTCGGCGTCCAGGCTCGAGAGCACTGCCTCGTCGTCGACCTCCTCCTCCGCCCCGTCGTCGTCTGCGGCATCGTCGTCCGCGACCGCCCCGGGTTGCGGGACGGCATCGACGTAGTTGATACCGGCCGCCAGCAGCGCGGCGTAGGCCTCTTCCAGCTGGTCGATGTCGCGCTCGGCATCCGGGAACAGAGCCAGGATGTCGTCGACGGTGACGAATCCCTTCTCCCGCCCGAGCTCGACCAGCTTCTCGATGGCGGGGTTCTCCTCCTCGGCCTGCAGCGTCTCCTCCAGGAGCACCGGCTCCTCGACGGGCGCCTTCTTGGCCGAGCGGCGCGAGGCCTTGGGGGCCTTGGGGGCCTTGCCCTTTTCCTTGACTTTGGCTTCCTTCTTCTTGGCCATCTTCCATCCCAGAATACAGCGAAGTGCCTACCGAATCAACGATGTCCCCCAGCCCTGGTGTTCCCGGACGCAGCAAGGCTCCCGCCAGTTGCCCCTAGGGCGCCTCTGTGGCGACGGTCCCCACCGTGGGAGTCTCTCTTGGGAGCGAATAAGGCGGGGATGCCAGCAGCCCAAGCAGGTCTTCTAGGCTGAATCGGCTGACCATCAACACGCGCTCCTCTCCCGGCACCACGACGTAGTACACCGCCCCGGTCGGGTCCACGGCGCCCACGTCCATCGACCGGGCCGTTCCATCTCCCAGAAGCAGGGTTACCCGGTAGTGCGCCGGCGCCAGACCGAAAGGCTCAAGGTCGGCGGGGGCGTCCAGCGACTGCTGAATGGGCGGTGCCAGCACACCGGCGAGCGCGGCCTCGATCCGCCCCGCGTCGGCGGAGCCCACGGCGGGGGCCTGCATCCGCCATCCCTGCTCGACATCGCGCACGACCACGACCACGCGCGGATCGGCGAGGTCCGTCAGCCGGACCGACTCGACCTGCTCGGGGAGGAGACTCCACACACTCTCCGTCACCACCGTCGGCGTGGCGTCGGCCTCGGCCGGAGCGTAGCGCTGCCATCCGGTGTAGGCGAGAACCGCGGCAGCGAGAACGCCCAGCAGGATCCAGGTCGTCCGGCGAATCATGCCTCACGCCTTCGACCGACGGCCCCACCAGGTCGCCAGGCCGAGGATCAGGAAGAGCGCCGGCAGCAGGAGGACGCTCACGGCGAAAACGAGCAGCAGCACCTCGCGCGAAGGCGGCGTGACGTAGCGTTCGGTGGCCTCCTTGGGGGTCAGGCTGATCAGCTCATCCTGGCCCGAAGCCCAATCGATGCTGTTAACCAGCAGGTCCCCATTTCCCAGATCGAAGAAGATGGCGTTGGATCCGAAATCCGAGTCGCCAATGACGACGAGCCGCGCCGCACTGACGAAGTCCTCGGCGGTGGCGCCGACGGCAAGCGGCCCGGGTGAATCCTGGCCGTCGTTGAATTCGATCGAACGGTTCTGGTTCAACCCTTCCAGACTGGTTTCTCCCCACGAATTCGATCCGGTGAGGATGAGCTCGGTGCGGGTTTTCGTCTCGGCGGACGGCGCCACGGCCACGCTGCGGGAGGTCGGGAAGTATGTGGCCAGACTCTGCAGACGGTCCGTCACTGGATGGGCGGGATAGGAGGAGGCGATGGCCGCCAACGGCATCGAAGAGCTGAGATCGACGACGAGATCCTCCCGCAGCTCCAGGCCCCAGGCGTCACCGAGGAACGTCGCCAGCGGGTCCGGCGTGGCGTCTTCGCCGATGGTCGGCAGGGGATCCGCCAGCACGACCAACCCCCCGCCCTGGTCGACGTAGGTTGACAGGACGTCGACCTCCGCCTGTGAAAGCGGGGCGGTCGGCCCGGCGACGACCACGGCCAGCGCATCCTCGGGGACCTGCGGCGTGATGAGCAGGCTCAGGCTTTGGACGGAGTAGTTCTTGGCCTCCAGCGCCTGACGCACCTGGTCGTACCCGAGATCGTCGCCGGCCTGCGGATCGCGCTCGCCGTGACCGGTGAGGAAATACACCGTGCGCGTTCCCGGATGGGCCAGACGGACGATCGCCCCGGTGATCTCCTGCTCGGAAGCGACGGAGGTTACTTCCGAGGCGGAGCCGAGCGTCACAACCAGCGAGGCATCCCGTGTGACGCCGAGCTCCTGCGCCAGGAACGGCTGCTCGCGCGGGTCGATGAATTCGTACGTCACGCGGCCGCCCCCTTCCTCCTGATACTGCTGGAGAAGTGGCCGCAAGGAGTCGCGCGAGTCGGCCCGCTCGGGCGAGTAGAAGCCGATCAGCTGAACGTCGGCCTCTACGCTCGTCAGAGCGGCGATCGTCTCCGGCGCCAGCGAATACTGACGGTCCTCGGTCAGATCCCAGGACTTCGGATTCTGGAAGACGACGACATTGATCAGGATCAGGATCCCCAGCAAGGCGCCCACCGCCAGGAGCGCGTTCAGTCCGTAGCGGGCCTGCCGGCCGTGCGCCGTGCGCACTACCCACTCCCGCCCGAGCAGCATCGCCGCAAGGAAGCCCGCCACGGCCGCCACCAGGCCACCATAGAAGGCCACGCCGGCCTGTAGCCGAACGAGGAACACGGCGCCTGCGACGACCAGCCCGACTACGCCCAGGGCGGCGGCGGCGATCGCCAGCGTTCGGCGCGGGATCTTCATCGCCATCGCCTCGACTCGACGACCTGGCTCGCCACGAACAGGGAGAGCACGGTCAGGCTGAGGAAGTACAGCACATCGCCCAGGTCGACCACACCCTGGAACAGGTTGTCGAAGAGGTGGTCGCCGAAGCTCAGGAAACGGACGACTTCGTTGGCCCCGCCGGTGCCGCTGGCCAGCCCGCCGATCACCCACAGGATCAGGATGACCGCCAGCGTCACGAAACCGGCCGCCAGGCTGTTGCGGAAGAAGGCCGAGACCATGACCCCGATCCCAACCATGGCGCTGACCATCAGCAGCACACCCAGGTAGGCGGCCATCAGGACCCCCTGGTCGATCCCGGGGGTCGTCATCCGGTGCAGGACGATCGGATAGATCCAGGTGATCGCCAGCAGCAGTCCGATAAAACCCATCCCGCCGAGCCACTTCCCGACGACCAGTTCCCAATCACGGATGGGCGCGGTCAGCAGGAGCTCGATCGTCCCGCTGGCTGCCTCTTCGGCAATCAGGCGCATCGTCAGGAAGGGCGTGGTCAGCAGGAGCAGGGTGACCATCGGTCCCATCACGATCCGGCCATCGGGCGTGATCTGGCCCGACTGCACCCCGAAGCTGACGTTGACGTAGAACAGGATCCCCAGGACGACAAAGAGGAAGAGCGCCACGGCGTAGGCGATGGGCGAGACGAAGTAATGGCGGAACTCGCGTCGGGCGATGGTCCAGACGTTGCGCATCGTCAATCGTCCCCCGGAGGCGGCGTGGAATCCTGCGTCAGCTGCAGGAAGACCGCCTCCAGGCTGACCCCCGCCGGCCGCAATTCGAGGAGATCGAAGCCCTTCTCGACCACGGTGCGCGCCAAGCGTGCCCGGACGTCGTGCCCCGGGCTGGTCTCGATACGGAGCTCCTCCGCCCCCGGCTCGGTTGCAACCTTGGCCACGCCTGGAATCCGGCGCAGCGCCTCCACCAGTCCCGCGTCATGCGCCCCGAGGCGCACGATCAACTGTTCCGCCCCGGCCAGCTGTGCCTGCAGATTGGCCGGGGTATCCTCGGCGACGATGACGCCCTTGTTGATGATCAGCACCCGATCGCAGAGCTGCTGGGCCTCGGACAGGATATGGGTCGAGAGCATCACCGTCCGCTCTTTGCCCAACTCCTGGATCAGCCGGCGGACTTCGATGATTTGCGCCGGATCGAGGCCGATGGTCGGTTCGTCCAGGATCAACACCTGCGGCTTGTGCAGCAGGGCCTGCGCCAGGCCGAGGCGCTGCCGCAGCCCCTTGCTCAGATTCCCGACGTAACTCTCCGAACGGTCCAGCAGGCCGACCTCTTCCAGGACTTCCTCGATGCGTTGGTCGAGATTGGGCACGCGACGCAGCGCACCCATGTAGGCCAGGTACTCGGTGACGGAGAGATCCGGGTAGAGCGGCACCGTTTCCGGCAGGTAGCCGACGCGGCGGCGCACCTCGAGCGACTGATCGACGACGTCGAAACCGGCGACGGTCGCCCGGCCTTCGGTCGGCGGCATGAAGCCGGCCAGGATGCGCATGGTCGTCGTCTTGCCCGCACCGTTCGGCCCCAGGAATCCGAGGACCTCATGCGGCGCGGCCTCGAATGTCAGGCCCCGAATGGCCGGATGGACACCGTAGTATTTGGTCAGACCGCTTGTGCTAATCATCGTTGGCTGTTCTTCCGGGCGGCGCCGGGGCGGGTTGCAGGCGAAGAAAGAGCACGGCACTCAAGGCTCGTGCTCTCACAGGCGGCCCGGTTCCCTACTCGTTCAGGGCATTACTATACAGAAACACGCCGGGCGAAGTCAACAGTTCCTTCCCCTTCTCATCGTTTCCTTATGTCACGTTCCCCCTTCGCTTGACACCCCTTATCCCGGCCTGTACAATGCCCGGTCCCGCACGAACTATCGCCCCTAAGGAGCGCGCGTCGACCATGTACCAGATGGAGGGCCTGACCCCGTTCGAGGCCCTGGCGATCTACGCCGTTTTGGGCATTGCCGTCCTGGGCCTGCTGTACGCCCTCTTCCTGCGCTGGCAGATCCTTAAGGAAGATAAGGGCACGGCCAAGATGCAGGAGGTCTGGAACGCCATCCGCGTCGGCGCCGACTCCTACCTGCGTCGCCAGCTGCGCAGCATTCTGCCGTGGATGGTGGTGCTGACCTTCGCCATGTTCTTCTCCGTCTACGTCATCCCGCCGACCCCGGAGGCCCTTCACCGCTTCAGCGCCCTCGACCCGGCCCAGGTGTCACTCGTCCTCGGGTTCACCCGGGCGGCGGCCTTCATCATGGGTGCCTCCTTCAGCCTGCTGGTGGGCCAGCTGGGGATGCGCATGGCGGTCCAGGCCAATGTCCGAGTGGCGTCCGCCTCCCGGCGTTCCTTCGGTGATTCGCTGCGCATCGCCTACCGCGCCGGCACGGTCACCGGCATGCTGACCGATGGCCTGGGCCTGATGGGCGGCACGCTGATCTTCATCTTCATGGGCGCCGCCGCGCCGGATGCGCTGCTCGGCTTCGGGTTCGGCGGGACGCTGGTGGCGCTCTTCATGCGCGTCGGCGGCGGGATCTTCACCAAGGCGGCCGACGTCGGCGCCGACCTGGTGGGCAAGGTCGAGGCCGGCATCCCCGAAGACGACCCGCGCAACCCGGCGGTCGTGGCGGATCTGGTGGGCGACAACGTCGGCGACTGCGCCGGGATGGCCGCCGACATCTTCGAGTCCTACGAAGTGACGATCGTCTCCGGCCTGATCCTGGGGGTGGCCCTCAGCCTGCTCACCGGCGACATCGAGTGGATCATCTTCCCGCTGCTGGTGCGCGGGATCGGGGTGGTGTCATCGATCATCGGAACGTATCTGGTGCGAGGCGGGCCGGGCAAGGCGGGCGACGCCATGAAGGCCATTTTCACGGGCTTCTTGTCGTCGGCGGTGATCTCGGTCGTGCTCTTCAGTGCGCTGGCTTACTTCTACATGCAGGACGTGCCCGGCGGATGGTGGCGTCCGGCGTTGGCCGTCAGCGTGGGCGTGCTGCTGGCGATCGTCATCGACCGGGTCACGGAGTACTTCACCGGCACGCACGCGGCGCCGGTGCAGTCGATCAGGAAGGCGGCCGACACCGGGCCGGCGACGCTGATCCTGGCCGGGACCGCCGTCGGATTCGAGTCGTCGGTGTGGGGCGTTATCGTCATCGCCGGCTCGATCTTCACTTCGATCCTGATCTTCGGCGGTGTCGACCCGGCGCACAGCACCCAGTACGTCTTGTACGGCGTGGCCATGATCGGCATCGGCATGCTGACACTCACCGGCAACAACGTGGCGATGGACTCCTACGGCCCGATCTCGGACAACGCCAACGGCATCGGCGAGATGTCCTGGCACGGGATGGACGATCCGGAAACCCAGGCGGCGCGCAGGATCATGGCCGACCTGGATGCGGTGGGCAACACGACCAAGGCCATCACCAAGGGCATCGCCATCGGTTCGGCGGTGATCGCCGCCGTCTCACTCTTCGGGTCGTTCCTGGTCGACGTCTCCCGGGCGCAGGCCGCTCTGGGAATGGCCGTCCCCGAGTTGATTACGAACGTCGGCATCCGGATCGACCTGCCTCAAGTCTTCGTCGGGATGCTGATCGGCGCCTCGATCCCCTGGCTGTTCTCGTCGTTCGCCATCCAGGCCGTCGCACGGGCGGCGGCGCTGATCGTCGAAGAGGTGCGCCGCCAATTCCGCCTGGGCGTGCTGGAGGGGAAGGTACCGCCGGACTACACTCAGGCCGTGGGCATCTCCACCACGGCGGCCCAGAAGGAGCTCATCCCGCTAGCGATGCTCGGTGTGCTCTCCCCGATCGTCGTCGGATTCGCGCTGAAGGTCGAAGCCCTGGGCGGCTTCCTGGCAGGCATCATCATCTCCGGGCAGCTGCTGGCGGTGTACCTCAACAACTCTGGCGGCGCCTGGGACAACGCCAAGAAGCTCATCGAGGACGAGCCGCGCAATCCGGCCGCCAACACCGGCAAGGGTTCGGAACGGCACGTGGCGAGTATCGTCGGCGACACCGTGGGCGATCCTTTCAAGGACACGGCCGGCCCGGCCCTCAATCCGATGATCAAGGTCGTCAACCTGGTCTCGGTCATCCTGGCCCCGATTGTCGTCAGCTATCGCGTCCTCGGCCCGGTCGGTTGGGCGATCCTCGTGCTGAGCCTGGTGGGGCTGATCTGGGCCATCCGCCAGAGCAAGCGGCCAGCGCCGGCGCTCACCAGCGCCCCAAGCGCAGACTGATCCCTACCGGACGAAACGCCGACAGGCCCGGCGAACGCCCCGCCTGTCGTTTTCCCCCTACGGCCGTCCTGTAGAATCTGTGGCCACGACCATGGACGGGCACGGATTGCGCGCGGCTGATCGCCGCTTCGTTCTGCTGGCGGCCTCCTTGGCGCTCGCCGGCCTGGCGCTCGCCGCGTACCGCCTCGGCGCCCAGAGCCTGTGGTTGGACGAGACCTACACCTGGTGGTTCACGCGCCTCGGCTGGGGCGATCTGCTGCAGGCGGCGCGCATCGATGCGGTCAACCCCCCGCTCTACTACCTCTTTGTGAAGCTGCTTGCCTCATCCGCCTCCGAGGCAGGCCTGCGGGCGCCGTCCGTCGCGGCGCATCTCGCCGGGATCGCTGGCGCGATCTATCTCGGCTTCCTGGTCGGCGGCCGCCCGGGAGGTCTTGCCGCCGGCCTGGTGTGGGCCACCCACCCCTTGACTCTTTGGGCGGCGCGCGATGCCCGCCCCTACGCCCTCAGCGCGACCCTGGCGGTCATCGTCGTCGCGCTTTTCGTTCGGCTGCAACGTTCCTGGTCCACGCCGCTGGCGCTCCTGGCGGGCCTGGTCGTCGCCCTCGGGCTGCTGACACACTACTTCTTCTTTGTCCTGCTGGCCGCGCTCGTGGCTCTCTCGGCCGTCGACCTGCGCCGCGCGCCCGATTTCTTCCGCCGTTGGACCGTCCTGGCCCTGCTGGCGATGATCCCTCTGGCCCTCTGGTTGGCGTGGTTCTTCTCGACGGGGACCCCATCGCTCGGCATTGGCTGGATTCGCGCACCAGTTCTCGGCGACATCCCACTCACGATGTGGAACCTCGCCTCCGGCTACGGAGGCGTGAGCGATGTGCCGTCCACGCTGCTGGGCGTGACCCTCATCCTCGTGGCCGCGGCCGGCCTGGCCTCTTCCTCGCGCACGCTGTGGGCGCGCCTGGCGCTGGCCGGCATCGTGATCCCGATCCTGGCTGTGTGGGTCGTCTCCCAACGCCGCCCGGTCTATGTCGATCGCTATTTCGTCGTTCTGCTACCCATCGTCATCGCGCTCGTCGCCCTGGGGGCGGCGGCCATCGCCCATAGGACAAGGGCGGCCGCCCCTATCCGGACGGCCGCGGTACTGGCGGCGATCGTGGTGGCGCTCTTTGCCGGGCTGACCGTGCACAGGGCCGAGAAATTCGACAAGGAGGACTGGCGCGGTCTGGCCGCCTTCTTGCAGAGCCGAGGCGCGGGCGCCGATTCGCTTTCTCTTTCGGAGCCGGAAATCACCCTGCCGCTCAGCTACTACTTCGCCCCGCAAATGACGGGCGAGACACCCCGCCTGCTTCCGGGTTGCGGTGAGAGCTGCTGGTGGGTGCTGCGGCAGCCCTATACGGCGACTCACGCGCTGACCCAATCGGTCCAGGAGATGCGCCGTGACGTGCTCCCTGCTCCTCCGGCAGAATGCGAGATCAACGACTCGTGGCTGAGCCGAACAGGGATCGCCACTTGGAGTCTCGCATGCGGAAGCTGAGCGGGCCGGCAGCCCTCTGGCCGCGGGCGGTCGCCGGCGTGGTCACCGCGGGGATCTGTCTCCTCGCGTGGATTCTCCCGAAGCAAGACCCTTCGGCAACGGGCCCTTTGTCGCTCCTAGGACCAGCCTACACGCTTCTTCTCTCGCTTCTCGTCGTGGCGATCGCCAGCGGTTTGGGGCGCGTGGCCCTCACTTGGCTCGCACCTGCCGACGGGCTCGACGACCTCGAGTCTCTCGTCTTCTCATTCGCGCTGGGGATGGGACTAGTTGGCGTGGCCGCATACGCTCTCGGTCTTGTAGGGTGGTTCCGGCCAGGGTGGATCGCCGCCCTGCTGATTTCCGTTGCCACTGCCGCGGCTCCGGGGATGATTCAGAACTACGCGAATGTGCACAAGGCGAGTCGGATTCTGCTCGGCGACTGGCAGCGCGCCCGGGTCGGCGGGCTTCTTGTACTCGGGCTTGTCGGTGCCATTGCACTCCTCACGCTACTCATCGCCCTCTCGCCTCCCTGGGCGTACGACGGGTTGATGTACCACCTCCAGGCGCCGCGGATCTTCTTGCAGGACGGCCGGATTACACCCTTGCCGAGCATCCTGCAGGCCAATGGCCCCCTCTTGGGACAGATGGTCTATGCCATTGGCCTGGCTTTGGGTTCCGACTCGTTTTCCCAGGTGATTCACCTTACGTATTGCCTGGCTCTTCTCCTGGCTGTCCTGGCGGCAGGCCGACGGCTGCTTGGGCCCCCGGGCGGGTGGGTGGCAGCAGGAGTGTTGCTGGGGATCCCGATCCTTCCCCTCTGGGGGACTCTCCCCTACGTCGACATGATCCACGCCGTCTACGAGTTCCTTGCCGTGTGGGGACTTCTACGCTGGCACAACGACCCGCGGCAACGCTGGCTAGTCCTCTCGGCCTCGATGGCGGGCCTGGCTCTAGGGACGAAGATGATGGCGCTTTTCCTGCTCCCGCCGCTGTGTCTCTGGTTGGCTTTGCTCGCCCGAAAGCAGGGATGGCTCCGGGCACTCAGGACGGCGCTGTTGTACGGGCTTGGCGTCTGTCTGGTGGCGACTCCCTGGTATTTGTTCAACCTGGTCGCACTGGGCGACCCGGTCTACCCGTTCTTGCGCGGAGGCGCGGAATGGCCTCTGGCGCGGGTCCTGCTCCACCTCGACTACCTTCGCAGCTTCGGCACCGGGCGGAGTCTCTTCGACTTCGTCTTGCTGCCCTGGAATCTGTATGCACGTCACGGCTCTTTCGCGGCACTCATGACGACGATTGAGTATCCGAGCTTCCTTTTCCCCTTGGCTCTCTTGTTGCCCGTCGCCTCCCTCTCGCCGACGGTGCGGCCCTTGGCCGGGTTGAGCGTCTTGCGACTTGCGGCCTGGTACCTGGGGTCCCAGCAGACACGCCTCTTGCTCCCTCTTTACCCGGTCTGGGCGCTGATGGCGGCAGCGGTGCTGATGGAGATCGAGCGCCGCCTTCGCCTCCGCCTGGTGTATCCGGGATTGACAGCTGCCCTCACCGCCGGCTTGGTCGTCACGACTCTGGCTTATGCGGCCATTTACATCGTCGCCGAACGCCCGGACCGCGTCGTTTTCGGTTCCGAATCGAAAGACGACTACCTAACGCGTACTGTTTACGACTACGGCGCCGTCGACTACATCGTATCGAACCTTCCGCCGCAGGCCCGTATCCTCCACTTGTGGGATGGTCAGAGCTACTACTGCGATGCTCGATGCCTCCCCGATGCAGGTCAGGTTCAGGCGGCGTACCTGGTTCAGCAGTCCGGCACGGTCGAAGGTTTGCGTAGCAGGCTCGAAGCCAGAGGCGTTTCCCACCTGCTTCTCGACCTGGAAGGGCTCAATTTCCTTCTCCTGCACGACCCCAGGGGGTCGCATCGGACGGCGGCCACGTTTCTCCTGAACGAGTTCCTTCCGGCTTGCGGCCAGGCCGTCTATCAAGACGCCCTCGTCCACGTCTATCGATTGACCTGTCCCGCCCAAGCGGAAGCCCCCGGATGAGCCGCCCAGGAATCCTCCCCTCGCGTGTTCCCCCCTCCGGGGTGCAAGCGGAATCGTTCGTCCCGGGGCCATCCTCACCAGAGGAGCCGCGGCCAGAACACGACCCGGGGGCCCGATCGTGACTCTTCTTCGCGAGCGGAGAATCGGGCTAATCGTCGCCGGGCTCCTGGCCAGCTCGCTGACCGTACGAGCGGCAGTGCCCGCAAGACCGCTGGATGCCGTTGGCCCAAACGCCCTCTTCGACGCAGCTCTCACGCTTGCGCTCGCCTTTTTCCTGGCTTTGCTGGCTCTCGCCCTTGGGGACTCTTTGCTCTCTCTTTTCCGACTGGATTCAATCGGAACCCTCGAGCGGGCGTGTTTTTCCCTTGGGCTTGGCCTGGGGACGCTTGGCTTCATCGTTCTCGGGTTGGGCCTTGTCGGCGCGCTCACACCGGCGGCTCTCGCGGCAGCGCTGGTGCTGCTCGCCCTCCTCATGCCTCAGCGGGTTGGAGGCTGGATCATCCAGGGAAGCCATGCCCTACGGCGACTCCCCGTGACGTGGCAGGGTCTGCCTCTGCTCTGGCGACTCCTCGCAGGTCTCGGGATCTGGATCGCCGCGGCCGGGGTGTTGCTCGCGCTCGCGCCTCCCACGGCCTACGACGCTCTGATGTACCACCTGGTCGGGCCTCGAGCGTTTCTCGCCCAGCAGGCCATCTTCCCCTCGACTTCGCGTTGGTGGATCAATATGCCCTTCGTGGTGGAAAGCGGGTACCTGATCCCGATCGCTTTCAAGTCCGACTCGGCCGCCCGTCTCCTCCACCTCCTCTGGGCGCTGACGTTCTTCGGCACAACCTACACGATCGGCCGCCGCTGGGCCGGGCCGGCCAGCGGCCGGTGGGCGACCGTCATCCTCCTCGGGATGCCGTCGCTGGCGATCATCGCCAGCGACGCCGACACTGATTTCGGCTGGGCCACCTTGGAGCTGCTCAGCCTGTCCGCGATTCTGATCTGGACCGAGTCGGGGAAGCGAGGATGGATCGCCCTCGCCGGGGTCCTCGCCGGGATCGCCCTGGGATCGAAGTACCTTGCGTTAGTCGGCATCGCCGCGCTGACTGTGACGCTGGTGGGCCTGAGCGTCCGCCGAGGGCTCAAGGCAGGCGCCACGACCGTCGGCGTTTTCCTGCTGGCCGCAGGCCTCGTCGCCCTCCCTTGGTACCTCAAGAACTGGCTGTGGTTAGGGGATCCGCTCTTCCCCTATCTTCTCGGAGGATGGCGCCTCGATCCACCGCGGATGTGGGCCGCATCGCAGTTGGCCCAGGGCTTCTCGCCTCCTTCCAACGTAGCGGCCTGGCTCTCCCTTCCGATTCGCATGTTCCTCGAGCCCTGGGACTTTGGCAGCAGCTTCCCGCCGAGCCTTCTCCTCTTAGGATCGCTCCTCTACCCTTTTGTCCCGCGGTCCAGGCCCCTCAACGTCGTTGCGCTTCTGGCTTTGGCCGAGTGCCTCTTGTGGTCCCTTTTCCCGGCCCTTGTCAGCCGGTACCTGATCCCGACTCTGCCTCTTCTCGCAATCCTGGCGGCTTATTCAGCAGGCAGATTCGCCTTCCCGCCGCTCATCCGCCGCTATGGTCGAATCCTCGTTGTCGTCTTGGCGGTTGCCTCGGTTGCCTCAACGGCACTCTTCCTGACTGGCATCGCCCTTCAAGACGGGGCGCCCGCCGTGGTTGCCGGCCAGCGGAGCCGGGCGGACTACTTGCGAGCCGCGGTCCCCACCTACGCTGCCCTCGCCTTCGCCCTCACCGATCTCCCTAAAGGATCGAGCCTGCTTACCACGGGGGACGGACGGTCGTACTACTGCGAGGACCTGTGCTTTGAGTCCGACGACCAGACATTGTGGCTCAATCTCCTGCTCGAGGCCGATCGCCCAGCGGACTTTGAAGCCAGTCTTCGCCGACTGGGAATCACGCACCTCTTGGTAAGCCCGCAGGACATTCGCTTCTTCGAAGACCACATGCCGGCACCCGTTGTGAACCGGGCGACCTCGTTCCTTCTCGAAGATGTGCTGCCGGCCTGCGGTAATTTGCTCTTTAGCGACTCGAACGCCAGCCTGTATGAGATCGACTGCTGACGGACAGCCGGGGTTAGGACTCCTTGTGGTCGTGAGGCTAACGCGCTGAACTCAAGCCAGATCACCTCGGGCGTCCCTCCGGCTGGCTGGCAGGAAGCCGCCCTTGTCGGGATTGGCCTGACGGTCGCTCTCCGCATCGGCCTCGGCCTCGTGATGGGTGCGGCGTGGATCGTCGTGCGCTCGAGGATCTCCGCCGACCAGGTGCCCGATCTCTCGATCTACGGGCAGCTCCCCATGCCGGTCTCGTCGTTCGGCCAGTCCCTGCTCGGTGTCTGGCCCAGGTGGGACGCCGTACACCACCTCAACCTGGCGATGAGGGGCTACGCCGACATGGGGGAAGGATCCACGCTGTTCTTTCCGCTGTACGCCGTGCTGACGCGCGCCGTCGCTTTCGTGACCGGGGACTTCATCGTCGCCGGCCTGGTCGTATCGACCGTGGCTTCCGCGTTCGCTTTCGCACTGCTCATGCTCCTTGGAGAAGAGCTCTTCGGAGGACAGGCCGGGAAATGGGCCGCAGTCGCCCTGGCGGTGTATCCGACGGCTGTCTTCCTCGTGGCCCCGTTCACCGAGTCCCTTTTCCTGGCGCTGACTCTAGGTTCGTTTCTGGCCGCCTACCGCAGGCACTGGCTGACAGCCGCCGCCCTGGCCGCTCTCGCCAGCCTGGCCCGCGGGCCCGGGATGGCCGCTGCGGTGGCGTTCGCCATCCTGGCCTGGCAACAGCGGTCCACGCCTGAACCCGGCCGCCGCTCCCCTTCGATCGCTGCCGTGATTGTCGCCATCGCCGCCCCTCTCGTCGCCGGCGGCGCCTTCCTCGTCTGGCGCTCGGCGTCAGGCTTCGCACCGCTCGTGACGGTCCTCCAGTACGTCGGCATTTCCTTTGTCGACCCCCTGACGGGGATGTTCTTGGCGATCCGACAATGGCTCCAGGTCCACGACCTCCCCACGACGCTCGACATCCTCTCGGCCTGCGCCTTCATCGGCGTCGCGGTCGGGATGGTCATCCGCAAACGCTGGAGACGGCCGGAGCTGCTCGCCTACATGCTCGTCAGTCTGGCCGTCTTGCTGGGACGCCACACGGAGGGGGCCGCCTCGCTGAGATCCCTCTCGCGTTATGTCCTGGTGTTGTTCCCGGCATTCCTGGTCGCCGGAGACTGGTTGGCTTCGGCCAGTCGCCTCACGCGATTCTGGTATCTCACAGCCAGCTCGACACTCTTGCTTATCCTAAGCGGCGTTTACGTCTTCTGGTGGTTCATCGGGTAGATCGCCAAGTGGACAACTTGCCGGCTCGTGCTCGATGGCGTAGATTAGGTGTGTCCGGGAGACTCACCCAAAGGCCTTGGCTGCAACGGCAACCCGCCGGTTGCGGATGGCACCGTAGGTGTGCGGAACGATCGGAGGATTGACATCGCGCCTCAGAGACCGCCCATCGCCTTCACCGTCGTCGCCTCGCTGACCCACCTCGATCCCACTCACCCCGAGCACCCGCGGCGCCTGGAGGCGCTGTCCGAGGCGGCCGCCGGCGCCTTCGGCGATTCGCTCCTCCAGATCCCGGCCGCGCCGGCGGACGAGGACCGGGTGCGGGCCGTGCATCCCCAGGCGCACCTGGACTTCCTGCGCCGCGCCTGTCAGCAGGCACCGGCGATCATCGATTTCGCCCCGACCTATGTCGCGCCCGATTCCTTCCGCTGCGCGCTCGCGGCGGCCGGCGGGACGCTAGCCGTGCTGCAGGCCGTGCTCGACGGCCGTGCCGGATCCGGCTTCGCCGCCATCCGCCCCCCCGGGCATCACGCCACACCCGGCCGGGCGATGGGCTTCTGCCTGCTCAACAACACCGCCATCGCCGCACGGGCGGCCCAGCGAGCCGGGCTCGAGCGGGTGATGATCGTCGATTTCGACGTTCACCACGGCAATGGAACCCAGGAGGCCTTCGAAGAGGACCAGACGGTCCTCTATCTTTCGACCCACCAGCAGGGCATTTACCCTGGAACCGGCCGCCTCGAAGAACGCGGCACGGGCAGCGCCCAGGGATTCACCGTTAATCTCCCCCTGCCGGCCTACGTCGGCGACGACGCCTTCGCCGAGATCGCAGATGGTTTCCTTCTTCCTCTCGCCGAGCGGTTCTCGCCCGATTTGCTCTTGATCTCGGCCGGTTATGACGGGCATTGGCTGGACCCGCTGGCCAGCCTGCAACTGACGACCCGGGGATTCCACCACCTCTCGCAAGCGCTGGTGAGCATCGCCAGGTCGCACTGTGAGGGCCGCGCCGTCTTTGTCCTTGAAGGCGGCTACGATCCGGCCGTAGTGCGCGAGGGAGTCTTGGCCTCGATCGCCGCCATGGCGGGCGATCCCCCCCCATTGGACCGCCTAGGACAGGCGCCGGTCGCACCTTCCGACGTGACGCACGTCCTGCGCGCGGCACGCCTGCTCCACGGGCTCTAGGCGTCCCACGATCGGTCCCTGTCACGTCAGGCATCGTTCTTGCACCGGCGAGAGGCCCGCTGTAATTGGGGACTTGCCGCCGTTCGGTCGTCGGGGCGGAGATATGTTAAGAAATACTTGCGCATTCCCGCCAACTGGGGCATACTCAGAATGCAGGCCCAGCGATGGCTGAGACGAGTTTGCGCGCCTACGTCAGGGAGATCGATG
>CAYUWF010000013.1:15551-26374 GCA_964448245.1 uncultured Anaerolineaceae bacterium
GCAGGCCCAGCGATGGCTGAGACGAGTTTGCGCGCCTACGTCAGGGAGATCGATGACCTCATCGAGCAGGAGCAGCTCGACGAGGCGATCGCCCACGCACGCCACATCCTCCAGACTTACCCCCGCCACCTGGATACCTACCGGCTGCTGGGCAAGGCATACCTCGAGGCCAAGCGCTACGGCGACTCGGCCGACATCCTCCAACGCGTCCTCTCGGCCGTCCCGGATGACTTCGTCGCCAACGTCGGGATGGCGATCGTCCGCGAGGATGAAGGCAACATCGACGCCGCCATCTGGCACATGGAACGGGCCTTCGAGACCAACCCCTCGAATGCCGCCGTCCAGGGCGAGCTGCGCCGCCTGCTCGGGAGGCGGGATGGTCTCGAACCCCACAAGATCCGCCTGACGCGCGGGGCGCTGGCCCGGATGTACGCGCACGGAGAGCTCTACCCACAGGCGATCGCCGAACTGCGCGCCGCCCTGAGCGAAGACCCGGACCGCCCGGACCTGCAGGTCCTGCTGGCCGAAATGTATTGGCGGACCAACCAGCGAGCGGAAGCGGCCGAGGTCGCCTCGGCCGTCCTCGAGTCCCTGCCCAACTGCCGCGAGGCGAACCGCATCATGGCGGCCGCGCTCCACGCGCAGGGGCGGACGGAAGAGGCGTTGACCTATCACCGCCGCGTCGCCGCCCTCGATCCCTATTCGGCGCTCGTCGAAACGATCCAGGAAGACGCGGCCAGCGTCGAGCCCAACGCCGTCCGGATTGAGAAGCTCATCTGGCAGCCGGGCCAGCCGCTCGGCCGCGACACCGGCCCTTCCGCGTGGGCGTCGGGCGTTGCCGGTGAAACACGGGCTTCCGCGGCCGCAGTGGCGCGCCCGGCGCCCTCCCGCCCTTCCTGGCTCGATTCCCTCGGTGCCGAGGCCGCGGCGCGGGATGCGGCCGAGGCGGCCGAGGCGAAGCGCGAGGAAGAGCTCGCCGCTCCCCCGCCCGCCTCGACCGCGGTCCCGACAGAGCGCGCCGTCCCCTCCGGGGACCAGCCGGTTGGGTCGATTCCGGATTGGATACAGGCCGCCGGGTGGACTCCCGGAACGGGGGGGACGGCGGAAGAGCCGATCTCGTTCTCCGACGACGAATTGCGATCCTTGGAGGCAGGTATGCTGCCGCCCGATGCGGCTCCAGAACCCGAAGGCGGGCTCGCTCGCGCCGATATCCCCGACTGGCTGAAGAATGTCGCTCCGCCGGAGGCCGATGACCTTGAAGCGCTCCCCCAGGAATCGGCGGCATTCGAAGGCCTAGCCGGCCTCGGCGAACCTCGTCTCCCGCCGGGCTGGACCCCCCCTCCCGCAGGCTCTGAAGGTGATGAAGATGATTGGCTGAAGGCCGCCGCCGAAGAGGCGCCGGCCGTACCGACCTGGATGGAGGAGGAGTCCCCGGGAGCGACGGCCACGATTGTGACCTGGCTTGGTGATCGACCGCGGCAGGAAACTCCGATGCCAGCGGGGCCCGCGGCTGAGGCGCCCGCATCCGCCCCAGTCCCGGAAGAGGCTTTGCCGGAGCCGGCGGTTCTGCCCGAGTGGCTCTCCGACCAGGCGCCTTCCGTGGCGGCCGAGGCCCGACCTTCCCCCATGTCTGGCCCTCCTGCCTGGTTGTCGGGAGTCGCCGAGGCCGCGGCCCTGGGTTCGACTCTGCCGCCCGACGAAGTCCCCTGGGAGCAAGAGACTCCCGAAGAACCAATTCAGACCGGGATGTATCCCGAGAGCGAGGCCCCGGCGCAGCCGGGTGAACTCCCGGAATGGCTGCAAACCATCGCCGGCACCGAGAGCGCCTCGCGCATCCGAGCTCGGGGAGAGGCCACCCCCGAGTGGCTCCAGCCTGAGCCGCCCCGCGAGGCCAAGCCCGCCCCGGCCTCTGCCGAAGCCGGATCCGAATCTTTCGGTTGGCTGCGCCAGTTGGCTGAATCCGAACCGCCCACGCCTTCTTCGGGGGCGGCCGAGGCCCCACCCCCTTCCTGGCTGGCAGAGCCGGTACCCGGATCTCGCACGACTCTCGGCCGGTCGGCCGGGCCGGAATGGCTACGGGGGATCGCCGAGCCCGAGCCTTCCGGCGCGGAAGATGCCCCCTCCATGGACTGGCTACGTGGCATCGCGGAAGCGCCAGTGGAAGAACCTGCGGCGCCCCCCGCCGACGTGGACCCGACCGACGACGAGGCTGCTCAATGGGTGAATCTAGTCGGCAGCCCAGCCCAGAGCGACGACACAACGACGGGGGAATGGCTCCGCCTCCTCAAGGAAGAGGGAGTTCCCTCCCCTGAACCCGAGGCGGGTCCGCCGGTCGTTGCCGCCGCGGTCGCCGCGGCCGCCCCGGCCGGAGAGATAGACGACGCGCAGGTCTTCGACTGGCTCGAAACCCTGGCGGCGAAACAAGGCATCCCGGCACCCGAGGCGATCACACAGACACCAGCGTCTGCGCCCCCCGCCGCGCAAGGCCCTGCCGTCCCCCGAGTCGAAACCGCAATGCCGATCCCGGAAGAGCCCGACGCCGGTCTCAAGTGGTTGGAGGACCTCGCCGCTGAACAGGCTCCTACCCCGGTAGCTGTGCCTGCGCCGCCCGTGTCCCCTGCTGTGTCTCCTCCCGCCCTCGTCCCGCTTCCGGCTCCACCCGTTGCACTCGCCGAATCGACGAGGCCGGCGGAACCAGCCGCACCGCCAACCGGGCCAAGCCCTCAGGTTCCCGATTGGCTGAAACAGCTGGTCGCGGAAACCCCAGCGGCCGAGGCTACTCCTCAAGAGAGCTTCTCGCCCACAGCCGAAACGTGGCCGGCGTTACCGGAATGGATGGTGACGCCACAGCCGGTCGAGGACGAACCGACCGTGCCTCCGTTGCCGCCTGTCGGCACGGTTCGCCTCGAAGGCGAATCCATGCTAGCCGAGCCGATCGACGAGTTGGCCGACACCTGGATTCCACCGTGGGAGCAGCTGCCTGAGGAAGCCCCGGCAGCCGGACCGGCCGTCAGCCCAACCGATGAGACGCTCGTCCGGCGCCCCGCGCGAGCATCGGCCGAGACTCCTGAGAGGATCCCTGCATCGGAGGTTCCCTCGGCTGCCGAAGAGATCGCCGAGCCGGAGCTTCTCGCTGCGGCGCCGGTCCGCTACAAAGAACCTACGACCGACATCCTGGAGGAAGTCCCGGATTGGCTAAGGACCCCCGCTCCATACCACGCCGAGGCGCCCGAAATTCCGCCTGAGCGGGAGCCTGTCCACGAACCGAGGCGTGAGGAGGAGTCCGACGTCCCGGACTGGCTGGTCGCCCCGATACCTGCCGTTGCCGCGGTCGCGCCGGTCGCCCCAGCTGTCGCTTCGGTCTCTGCCGCTCCGGTGGCCCCGCCGATGCCGATCCAGCTCTTGGCAAATATTCCACCTGTACCCGCGCCGGCTCCGGCCGTTACGCCTGTCGAAATTGCGCCCCCGGCGCCACCCGCAGTTGCGGCCGCGCCCGCTGCAGCCGAGCCGGCGATGGCGGAGCGCCGGGCCGAGCCCGTTCCAGCGCCCCTACCTCCGGCGGCGCCGTCTCGCAAGCCGCCTGTGCGCGCACCGAAACCGAAGGCCGAGTCGCCCGGTTTGGAGGATAAGCTGGTCGACGCGCGGTACGCACTGGCCGTCGGCGACTACCGTCGCGCCGCCTCTGGGTACACCGCCCTCATCAGGCGCAAGTATCAGCTGGACGAGGTCACCTCGGAGCTGGAGCTGGCTCTGGACCGCAATCCGAAGGCGGCCCCGTTGTGGCAGGTCCTGGGCGACGCCTACATGAAGAACGACCGCCTGCCGGACGCGATCACGGCCTACGAGCGCGGCATAGCCGCCGCTTGACCGTATGGTCCGAGATTCACTGACAAAGGACTACGGCAGACCCCGAGTCCTTTGATTCTCAAGGGAGGCACCTGTGCAGCGGACGCTCGTTCTGATCAAGCCCGACGGGGCACAGCGCGGTTTGATCGGAGAGATCACCGCCCGCCTCGAACGGCGCGGGCTGCGTTTGGCGGCGGCGCGCTTCTGCCAGGTCGGGCGAGATCTTGCCGAACGGCACTACGCCGTCCACAAGGGCAAGCCTTTCTATGCCGGCCTGCTGGACTACATCACGTCGGCGCCCGTCATGGCGATGGTCTGGGAGGGTCCGGAGGCCGTCGCCGCCGTCCGGCAGACGATGGGCGCCACCCGCCCGACCGAGGCTGCGCCCGGCACCGTCCGCCACGACTTCGGCCTCGAGATCGGACGGAATCTGACGCATGCCTCGGACAATCCGTCGACGGCCGAAGAGGAAGTCGCCCTCTGGTTCCGACCCGAGGAGTTGGTCGTGTGGCAGAGGGATGTGGATCGCTGGGTGTTCGAGGAGGGTAGGACGGTTTGACGGGGGTGCCCCGCCGCAGCGGGCCCGGAGCCGACGAGGCCGGTGAGTGGTGAGCCCGCCGGCGGCTCCGCCGCGGCTCACTGAACGCGCAGAATGACTCTCCCCGTTCGCCAGAGGTCCTCCAATTGGTAGTAGGACCGCAACTCCTGCGAGAACAGGTGAACGATGACGTCTCCGTAATCAAGCAGGATCCAGCCGCTCCCCGCCTCGCCTTCCTGTCCCCGGGCAATGATCCGGGGGCCACGCTTGAGACGGCGCACGACCTCTTCCGCCAGCGCCCGCAGCGTGCGTTCGCTGGCCCCGGTGCACAAGACGAAGTAGTCGGCGAACGAACAAATCTCCTGCAGGTCCAGCAGCAGGATGTCCTCCCCCTTATGCTCGTCGAGCACGTCGACGATGGTGCGCGCCAGGCCAAGCCCCAGATCGTCGCCTGGATCGCTCATCCGCCTTCTCCCAACACGAACCCGACCGCTTCCTGCGCCGTCGCCGCGCGCCTCACGGGAAGGCTCGACCCCTGGGGAGAGGTCGCCTGCCATGATCCCACCGCCACGACGGTCTTCTCCAGCCGTAAGGCGTGGGCGATCTCGGACAGCGTTCCGAGCCCACCACCAATGGCGATGACCGCTTCCCCGGCGCGTACCACCATCAGGTTGCGCCCTTCGCCTATCCCGCTCGGCAGGGCCACGGTCAGGTAGTCATTCCCCTCCGCGGGCGATTGTCCGGGAAGGATGCCGATCGTCAGCCCGCCGGATTGCCACGCGCCGCGGCAGACCGCTTCCATGACCCCGCCCCGCCCTCCACACACCACGCCCACGCCGGCCTGTGCCAGGCGCCGGCCGACTTCCTCCGCCAGAGCCGACTCGGCCGCCGTGCAGGCCGAGCCTCCGATGACGCTGACCAGCCTGCTTCTCATACCACCTTCCCTCACCCGCCGAGCGCCAGCCGCGCCAGGCGTGTGTAGATCGGCCCGGGCGGTTTCAGGTCGCTCTTCAAAAGGTCGATGGATCGGACGGGAACGATTCCGAGAGGCTCTGAGGCCGATCGGTCGAGGAACTCAGCCAGCCGTCGGCCTCCTTCCGCCGAGAGTCGGTCCTTGATGCGTCCGACCGTCAGGTGCGGTGAGAACGGGCGCTCTTCCGCCGCGAAGCCGGCCTCGCGCGCGATCCGCTCCAGGTCCTGGGCGATCGTCTGCAATTCGCCCGACACAGGATTGGCGCCTACCCAGATCACCCGCGGCCGGCGGAGGTCCGGAAAGCACCCCAACCCCTTCACCTCAAGCTCGAACGGCCGCCACGACACGGCGCGCTCGCTGGCGGCCCGCCGGATCTCCTCCAGGGTCACCGGGGCGGTTTCCCCCAGGAAGCGCAGGGTCAGGTGGAGGATCTCGAGCCGAACCCAGCGCACCGGTTCGTCGGCCAGCAGCGCCCGCGCAGAAGAGAGGACCCGCGCGATTCGGCCGCGCACTTCGCTCGTCAAGTCGACGGCGAAGAAGGCGCGCACGTCGCTCAGCGGATCGTTCCCCCGGCGAGAAAGCACTCGATCCTGGGATAGGACGACAGCGGGACCTCGTCGTTGGGATGGTGAGCGCCTAGGAGACGCACGAGCTGTTCGCCGGGGATCCCCCGGGCGGCGATTTCGCCTTCCTCGGGCGAGACAATCCGGTCGGCCGTTCCGACGATCACCAACGTCCGCGCCCGGATCTGCGAGAGGCGGTCATGCAGGTCCCAGCCGAGCACGGCCCGCATGCTGCCGAGGACGGAGTCGGCGGTGGCCGTCCCCAAATCCTCGCTGTTACGCAGGACGTGATCGGGCGCTCGGTGGCCCACGGCGTCGGGGGGGCGGGTCAACAACCGGGAGGCCGTCGGCCAGACCCGGCGCGACATGCGCACCGCCGGCCCGACCCGCTCTTCGCGGAAAACGATCGATCGCGAGTAGACGCGACCGGTGACGACGGGATTGACCGCGATCAGATCGCCCAGCTCCGGCGCGCCGCGGCCGGCCAGCTCGAGGGCGATCGTGCCGCCCATCGAGTGTGCGATGATCCCCGGGCGAACCAGGGCGAGCGCCTCGATGAAACGCGAAATCACGTCGGCGTAGTTGGGGATCGAGTACCACGTCCAGGGCGGTTTGCCGGAGGCCCCGTGGCCGGGGAGATCGAGCGCCAGGCAGCGGTACCTGCCCGCCAGATGTCGTTGGGCGGAGTCCCACATGCGCCGCGAGCTCGCCCACCCGTGCAACAGGACGACCGCCGGGGCGAAGTCGTCCCCGACGGTCCGATAAGCGATCTCGATTCCGTCCAGTTCCAGCCGGTGCAGAGCGTCCTGCATCGAGCTTCATTATACCCGCCGGATTCTCGGACGGGAGGCGAGCCTTGCCCACCCTGCGCTCCGAAGGCCTCGGACACACCTGCGCACGGCGTGCAAGGGAAAGCCCCGGCGAGCGGCGTGGCGACAAGTAGGAGCATGCTTCCTGCGGGGTGAGAAACCCGTGTGGTTGTCGACCCGCGATTCCCCGCTAGAATGGAGACGTGGAAAGCGGCGTCGATCGGCGCACGTTCCTGCGGGTGGCGGCCCTGTCGGCCGGAAGTCTGGCCCTGCGCCCCGTCCCCCCGGTCGGCGGAGACGACGGACCGGGGTTGGCGAGGGTCTCGACGACATGGATCGGGCTCTACCCGGAGCCCTCCTTCCGCTCGAAGCGGCTTGGACAGCTGCTCCGCGACGAGATTCTCTCTCCCTTGGCCCAGGAAACAGCAGACGAGGGTCCCGCTCACAACCCAGTGTGGTATCGCCTCTCAGACGGCTACACGCATTCTGGCAATTTGCAGCTCGTCCGCTGGCTGCCACAGACCCCGGTGCGAGACCTTCCGTCGCGCGGCGCCCTGTTCGAAACCAGTATTCCTTTCACCCGCACACATCGCCAGCCGGACCCCGCCTCCGACCCCCTCTATCGGCTGTACTACCAGTCGACCCACTGGGTTGAGAAAGCGGTGGAGGGCGCCGATGGCCGCTTGTGGTATCAGATCGTCGACGACGTCCTCTACATCCGCTACTTCGCGCCGGCCGAACACTTCCGCCGCGTGCGGTCAGACGAGCTGACCCCGATCTCGCCCGAGGTCCCCGGACGCGAGAAACGGATCGAGGTCTCGCTGTCCCGGCAGGAACTCATGGCCTTCGAAGGCGCGCGGCTTGTCCTGCGTACCCGCATCTCCAGTGGGATTCCCGACTCACGCCCGAAGGAGAACGGCGTGCCGACGATCACCCCCGACGGCGTCTTCCACGTGACCAAGAAGACCCCCATGCGTCACATGGGCGACGGCCACATCACGGCCGATCTGGAGGCCTACGAGCTGCCGGGCGTGCCGTGGGTCTCCTTCTTCCACGAGACGGGGGTCGCCTTCCACGGCACCTACTGGCACACCGACTACGGGCTGCCGCGCAGCCACGGCTGCGTCAACATGCGGCCGGAGGAAGCGAAGTGGCTCTACCGCTGGACCACGCCGGCGATCTCCTCCGCCGACCGCCTGCGCAGTGGCTACGGGACGACGGTGGTCGTTTACTGACAGTGGTCAGTGGTCTGTGCTCTGTGGTCTGTGGTCTGTGGTTTGTGATCAGTGATCAGTCGTCGGTCGTCAAGTCGTGTTTCGGGGAGACAGGCCGGGTCGATAGTCAGGGGGGATTGGGGATTGGCGATCGGAGATTACTGATGACTGATGACTGATGACTCACGCTACGGCTTTCCCGTTCCGTTCCTCACGCGTGACAGCAGGTCTGGGAGTTTGTCCGTCTCGCTGTAGCCCGAGGCGCCGCGTCGCACGGCGGCCTTGCCCTCTGCCTCGCTGAGGGCCTCGGCCAGCACGAAGACCGGGATGTCGGCTGAGATCTGCCGCAGGCCGCGCAGCAGCCAGTAGTCCCGGTCCTGCGCCAGGGCGGCGTTGACCAGCACCAGGCCCGGCTGCACGCGCTCGGCCAGGACGAGCGCTTCCTCGGGGCCGGCGGCTTCCGTCACCCGGTAGCCGTGGGCCTGGATCATCAGAACCATCGTCTCGCGCAGCGCGTCCTTGGGCTCGACGATCAGGATGCGCCCCACCGGCTGGCGCACGGCGCTGAGCGCCGCCTCGATGGCGGTGATCAGGGCGCCCGTGCCGGTCGGCCGCACGACGAAGTCGACCGCGCCCATCCGCATGCCGGCTTCCGGGTCGCCCACGGACGTCATGAACAGCACCGGGATCCGTCTGATGCCCGGGTCCTGCTTGAGGACCATGGCGATGTCGAAGGCCGTTGGATCGCGGGCCAGGATGTCGAGCAGGATCACGTCCGGCTCATCCTGCCGAGCCAGTGACAGGACCTCGCCGCCGTCGCGCGCGGCGACGACGTCGTACCCGGCAGCCGCCAGCTCCGTCGCCAGGATCTCTCGCACCTGGTTGTCGTCGACCAGAATCAGCAGGCGGCGCACCGGTTTGCCGGCTTCGGGGCGGTGCTGCCCGAGGGTTCGGCGCAGCGACGATACGTCCGTCGCCGGAGAGACGGCCGCCCGCAAGGGGAGCAGGATGCGCACCTCGGGCGCGGCCTCGTCGACCCACACCCGGCCGCCCATCTCCTGAATCGCGCGGCGGCTGGCGGCGGCGGTCATCACCGCCTCACCACCCCCCGGGCCGGCCTCGTCCAACATCAACTCCAGCGATTCGCCTGTCAGTCCGTTCCCGCGCGGCGCGATGCTCACCAGCGCCCAGGGGCCCCTGGACTCGCTGGCCGGGGCGCCGGCCGGTAGCTCCGACGTCAGCGCCGCCCGCACGACGACCTCGCCATGCCGGGCGCGCATCACCGTGGCGGCGATCAGGCCCGCCAGGGCGCCGCTGAGCTGGCTGGATTCGCTATCGACAGCAGGCAGATGCGCCGGATACTCCGCAACGACGGAGACCGGCCGCTCCCCGAGGACAGATGACATTTGATCGATGGCTTGCTCGATGACCCGGGGCAGGTCCACCGGGCCACGCCGGTCCATAGACAAGCGCAATACCTCCTGGCGCGTCCGGCGCGCCCCGCAGCGGACCTCCTTACTCTAACGGAGGTCCCCGCCCGGCCGACCTTGCCGGCAACTTACAGATTCGACACACCTGCGCCGCCCGGGTAGAATGCGGCCGATGGGAGCCCTGGTGGCGGTCGCCCAGGCGCGCAAGTACGCCACCTCCGAAAGCGGGGACACGGTCGAGATGATCGAGCGTCCCACGGGCGGCCTGTCGGGGGTCCTTGCCGGCGGACAGACCTCGGGGAAGGCCGCCAAAGCCGTCGCCGGAATCGTCGTGCGCAAGGCGATCAGCCTGTTCGGCGATGGCGTGCGCGACGGCCCTGCCGACTACCTCTACACCCAGCGCTCCGGCAAGGTGCTGGCGACTCTCAACACCCTGTCGATCGACCTGCACTCCCAGAGTCTGCTCACCACCCGCAACAACCCCACGCCGGTCTTCGTGCTCCAGGACGGTGACCCGCACATCTTCGACGGACCCGTCGACCCGGTCGGAGGCCGGAGGGCTGTTCGGCCGGAGGCCCATCAAGTCCCGCTTCGGCCCGGCCTGGCGGCAGTTCTCTTCACGGATGGACCGGTGCGCGCCGGTGAGCGGTCCGGCTGCCCCATCGACCTCCCTCTACGGATCCGGGAGTTGGCCTTGGCGGTGGCCCCCGATCCGCGCGCTGGGCGGACGGCCTGCTGGGGGAGGCCCTGGCCCTGGAGGACAGCCGCCCGGGCGACGACTTCTCGATGCTCGTGGCTGCCATCCTCGATCGGCAGGGAGAACGAACCCGCCGCCTCACTGTGCGCATGCCCTTCTGAGAACGAGAGCGGCGGACCTCGTGAGCGATCCCGATTCTACACCCCGTCTTGATTCCCGCCGGCCCGCCGGCGGCATCGGCGTCGTCGGGCCGTGCGGCTCGGGCAAGACGACGCTGATCCTCGGGCTGCGCCAACGCGGCACAGCCGCCCGGCAGATCGCACAGGAGCACTCCCACGTCCCCGACATGTGGCACCGTCTCGCGCCTCCGGACGTTCTCGTCTTCCTCGACGCCTCCTTCGCCACTTGCTCCCAGAGGAAACGATTCGACTGGCCGCTCGAGGATTACCAGGAGCAGCAGCGACGCTTGGCCCACGCCCGCCGCAACCGCGATGTCTACGTCTCGACCGACAACCTGAGCCCCGCGGCGGTCCTGCAGGCGGTGGTACAGGCGCTGGGGGAAGGCGATCAGCGTTGAGCGGTAGTCCCTCGCTGCGCTCGGGATGGTATCGAAGCGTGAGCGGAGGGCCGCGCGAAGCAGGGGCGTAGCCTGCCCCGAGGGACACCGAGGGGTCGAAGCGTGACGCGGGCCGCTCCCGCAATGACCGCGTGCGAGGCCCCTCTCCCTAACGTCATTGCGAGGCCCCGCAGGGG
>CAYUWF010000013.1:26474-31109 GCA_964448245.1 uncultured Anaerolineaceae bacterium
GGGACTTCGGCTCGGGGCTCCTCGCAATGACCGAACGAGTGCGGGGCGCCCTCCCAGTGGTCATTGGTATAATCTCCGTCGACGGCCAGCGCGCACCTCGCGGCGCTGGTCGTGCGCGGAAGGGAGTGTCCTGCCGGATGAAGGCCCGGGCCGTCGTCATCCTGCTCTTGGTCGTCCTTGCCTTGTGGGTCGTCTGGCCGGCGAACCCGGGGGTACACCTCGGCTCCTTCGACCAACCGATCGAGGTGGTGCGCGGTCTCGACCTGCAGGGCGGGCTGCGCGTGCTGCTCGAGGCCGACCTGCCGGCCGAAACGGAGATCACGGCCGAGCAGCTTCAGGCCGCCCGCGACATCATCGAGAACCGCGTCAACGCCCTGGGCGTCACCGAACCGGTGGTGCAGGTCGCCGGGGCGCGCCGCATCCTGGTCGAATTGCCCGGCATCGAAGACACGGAGCAGGCCCTGTCGACCATCCGTACGACGGCGCTGCTCGAGTTCGTCGACTTCAGCCAAGTCTCGCCCGTCGACGCGCAGACGATGATGGCCCTGCCGGTCGTGACCGACTACGGCTTGCAGGCGGAGAGCGGGGCCACACCCACGGCGCAGGCCGGCGCGCCCACGCCCACCGCCGAAGCCGGATCGCCCTCGCCGACCGCCACCACGCCGGTGTTTCACACCGTCCTGACCGGCGCCGACCTGGAGAGCGCCGCGGCCGTCGCCGACCAGTTCAACGCCTACACCGTCAGCATTCAATTCGGCGAAGACGGGACAGGCGCCTTCGCTGCCTACACGGCGCAGCACGTTGGCGACATCCTGGCCATCGTTCTCGACAAGCGGATCATCTCGGCGCCGTCCATCTCGGAGCCGATCACCGAGGGCCGGGCGTCGATCACGGGCAACTTCACGCTGGAGGAAGCCAATCGTCTGGCCGTGCAACTGCGCTACGGTTCCCTGCCCATCCCCCTCAAAGTCGTCGAGAGCAAGGCGGTTGGGCCCACGCTGGGCCAGGACTCGCTACAGAAGAGCCTCCAGGCCGGCGCCATCGGCCTGCTGATGGTGATCGGCTACATGCTGCTCTACTACCGATTGCCGGGCGCCATTGCCTCGATCGCGCTGCTGATCTACGCCGTGCTGACCTTCTCGCTCTTCAAGCTGATCCCGGTCACGCTCACCCTTCCCGGCGTCGCCGGGTTCATCCTGTCGCTGGGGATGGCCGTCGACGCCAATGTCTTGATCTTCGAGCGCATGCGCGAAGAGCTGCGCGAGGGCCGCAGCCTGCGCGTGGCCACCGACTTGGGCTTCGGGCGGGCCTGGCCCTCGATCCGCGACTCCAACATTTCGACGCTGATCACCTGCGCCATCCTGTACTGGTTTGGCAGCACCTTCGGCGCCAGCATCGTCAAGGGCTTCGCCCTGACCCTGTCGATCGGGGTCCTGGTCAGCATGTTCACCGCCATCGTCGTCACGCGCACGCTGCTCCATCTGATCCTGGATCGGATGGAGAGGGCCGAGCATCCGGCGCTGTTCGGAATATGAGGGCGCCATGATTGACATCGTCGGCCGCCGCTACCTGTATTTCCTGATCTCCGCCCTGGTGATCGTGCCGGGCCTGCTGGGGCTGATCGTCTGGGGTCCGCCGACAGCCGGCATCGACTTCACCGGAGGCAGCCTGCTGGAGGTTCGCTTCGAAACCGGCCAGCGTCCGGAACCGGCCGAAGTCGTGCGGCTGGCCGAGCAGGCGGGGATCGATGGGCCGGTCGTCCAGACCGCCGGCGAGATCGATCTCGTCGTGCGCAGCAAACCCCTCCAGGACGACCAGCGCGCGCTGCTCCTGACCGCCCTGGAAGAAGCGGCGGGGACCGTCACCATCTTGCGCGACGAGCACGTCGGCCCGTCGATCGGGGCCGAGGTCGGCCAGCGAGCCTTCGGCGCCGTGGCGCTGGCCGTGATCGGGATCCTGGCCTATATCACCTACGCCTTCCGCGGCGTGCCGCACGCCACCCGTTACGGCGTGGCGGCCATCCTGGCCATGCTGCACGACGTCCTGGTCGTGATCACCGTTCAGGTGTTGATCGGGCACTTCTTCGGCTGGGAGATCGACTCGCTCTTCCTGACCGCCCTGTTGACGGTGATCGGCTTCTCCGTCCACGACACGATCGTCGTCTTCGACCGCATCCGCGAGAACCAGCGTCTCTTCCGACGACTGCCCTACGAGACCATCGTCAACCACTCCATTGTGCAGACGATGGTGCGGTCGCTCAACACCCAGTTGACGGTGATGCTGACTCTGTTGGCGCTGCTGCTCTTCGGGGGCGTCACGATGCGGCACTTCGTCACGATCCTGCTCGTCGGCGTGCTGAGCGGAACCTACTCGTCGATCTTCAACGCCGCGCCGATCCTGGTCGTCTGGGAGAACCGCGAGTGGCGCACCTGGTTCCGCCGGAGCCGGGTGGCCGCCTAGCTGATTGCTGAAAAACCCCCTTCCCACCTCACCCCCCAAACCCCCTCTCCGCCGACAGCGCCCGAGGCACGAGCGGAATCGTGGCGGAGAGGCCCTCCGCTTCGCTACGGGCGGCTCCGCACGGGGCAGAAGCCCTGGGGGGTGGGGGTTTGAGGGCGGTCGCCTTTTTTCAGCAACCTGCTAGCACGCCAACCCCGTTTTCCTTCGGAAAACGGGGTTGGGAGGGATTAGGCCGCGGCCGGAGCCTGGGCCGCAACGGGGGCTCCCGGGTGGATCACGATCGCCCCATGGCCACGGCGCTTGGCCTGGTAGAGCGCTTGATCGGCGGCGCGCAAGAACTCCTGGCTCGATCGATAACCGGCCCCCCACTCGACGACCCCGGTACTGGCGCTGATCGACAGGTCGCCGGCGCGGATCTTGCGCACTTCAGCGCTGATGCGCTGCGCGACACGTTCGGCATCCGCCAGAGAAGTCTCGGGGAGCAACACCAGGAACTCGTCTCCGCCGTAGCGCGTCGGCAAGTCGAGCCGGCGGATGTGGCTGCGGATGGCCTCGGCGACCTTCTGCAGGACGACGTCGCCGCCGGGGTGCCCGTGGGTATCGTTGACGATTTTCAGGTCGTCCAGGTCCATCATGATCATCGAGACCGGGCGCCGATGGCGCACGGCCCGCTCGAATTCCGTCTCGAGCGCCTCGGCCAGCTTGTGGCGGTTGAAGAGACCGGTGAGGGAATCGGTGATGGCTAGCCGCTGGACCTCCTGGAACAACCGGGCGTTCTCGCGCATCAGGTGCCGGTGTTCCAGCGCACGGGTCAGCGCCAGCTCATACATCGCCAGCGACTCGAGGGGCTTCGTCAGGTAGTCATAGGCGCCCTGACGCAGGGCTTCAACGGCGGTTTCCACCGAGGCGCTTCCTGTGAGCAGGATCGCCTGGATCTCCGGCTGGGTCCGGCGCGCGGCCTGGAACACTTCTAGTCCGGTGGCGCCCGGCATGTACACGTCCAGGACGAGGACGTCGAAGGCCTGGGAGGCGACGGCCTGCAAGGCGTCTGCCCCATTGTCCGCTTCGACGACGGTTAACCCCATGCGGCGCGCCCGGCGCGCCAGCAGCTGCCGGAAACTGTTGTCGTCGTCGGCGACGAGGGCCGTGCCGACGGGGTGGTCGCGCTCTAGCTCGTTCTCCATGGTTATCACGGGCGCGGCTTCCGGCGGGGTCGACGCCGGGAAGAAGCCGCCCTTTCATCCCATCTGATGATAGGCCGGGCGGGTCAGACCGCACCTTGCAGGCTTCTTACACGACGCTCGCTGCCGGTGGTCCTGCAGTACCCCCGCTGGCGCGATGCCCTCCCTGAGCGGAGCCCGCCTCGCGTCTTGGGCAGCGACGGGCCACCCTGCGGGCGGCAGCCTGCCCCGAGCGGAAGCGAGGGGTTCAGCGCGGAGGGGGACGCCTCCGCGGCCCAAGCGCGGCCCGGTTACTTCTCCAGCCGGTATCCGAAGCCGCGCACCGTCACCAATCGCTTGGGCGATTCCGGATCGCCCTCGATCTTCTTGCGCAGGAACCAGATGTAACGCCGCAGAGCGCTGCCGCCTTCTTTGCGGTAGACGCCCCATGCCCGCTCCAAAAGATCCTCCTGGGCGACCGCCTCGCCGGCGCGCTCCGCCAGGCAGGCCAGCACCCGGAACTCCGTCGGGGTGAGCGCCAGCACCTCGTCGCCGAGAAGGGCTTCACGCTTCTTCATGTCGACCGTGATCGGGCCGGCGCGATACACGGCGTCCGCCGTCTCACGGCCGGCAGCGGCGCGGGCCAGCACGGCGGCCACCCTCGCGCCGAGCTCGGCCAGGCTGAAGGGCTTGGTGACGTAGTCGTCCACCCCCAAGCGGAAGCCGCGCAGCTTGTCGGCCTCGCCCGACTTGGCGGTGAGCATGATGACCGGGGTGTCGGCCATCTCGCGCACGCGGGCGGTGACCTCCCAGCCGTCCATCCCCGGCATCATCACATCGACGACCACCAGGTCCGGCCGGTTGGCGTAGAAGAGGCGCAGCGCCGCCTGGCCGCCGCCGGCCGAATCGACGGTGAAGCCCTCCCTCTCGAAATACTCCTTGAGGAAGCGGAGCAGGGTCGGATCGTCGTCGATGATCAAGAGACGGGCGGACAAGGCGCCTCCGGTGGACTCGC
>CAYUWF010000014.1:0-30783 GCA_964448245.1 uncultured Anaerolineaceae bacterium
GCAGCAGGGCCGAAGGAAATGGCTTCCTTCGGTCAGCCAGTGCGCCTTAGGGCGTCCGCCATGTCTTGGCGTAGGAACCGCGGCGCGGTGGGCACGCTGTCTTAGTACTTGCGGATGCCGACAAAGCGGAATTCGTATGATAGGCTCGAGAAAATTGGCTGATGGGCATTGCCGCTGACGGAGTAGCAACCGGGGGCGAAGAACGGGGATCGGGCGTGACCGTGGTGGTCGCGGGGCTAATGGTAGAGCCGGCCAGAATGGCCAGCTTTTTCATATCAGGAGGCAGCCCTTTCGATGCCAGGGCGCAACGCGAAAGCCGCAACAAAACCAGTGCCGAATAGGAATGGGGCCTGCCGCGCTCGTAAGAGTGCGATTCTCCTCCATCCTTACGTCCGCGTATTGCATCCGGGAACCTCGATTGTAAAAGGTTATGGAGCTCGAAAGGGGGCATCTCTCGGTATTCGTAGAAAGTCGGCCACGGCCCTTGAAAGGGAGGATGGCATGAAGGTTCGAATCACACTCGGCGTGGTTCTCGCGCTGGTTGCGTTCGGCTTCGGGCTGACCGCGGCCTCCGCCCGCGGCCTCCCCTTGGGCGTCGAGCCGGCGATTGTTGTGGCGACGGTTGCTCCTGGCGGCAGCCTCGATGTGGTCAAGACCGTCCACACGCCACAGATACCGCCCAAGTTGGACCTGTTCCTCCTCATAGACCTCTCCGGCAGCTACGGAGAAGACATTACCAACATCCGGGAGGCCGACGATGGTATCTTTGATTCCGTGCGCCTATCCGTTGCCGACTCGAGGTTCGGTGTCGGCAGCTTTGTAGACTACCCCTTCAGCCCCTGGGGTCGCGCTGACACAGGTGACTACGGGTACCAGCGCGACCAGGACCTCACCACGGATAAGGCCACCTGGACGGGCGCCATAGATGGCCTTGTCGTCCGGTTCGGTGACGACTTCCCCGAGAGCCAGTACGAAGGCCTCTACCAGGCCGCCACTGGCGCAGGCAGAGATGTTCCTTCCGCGGGACCCTCCCTGGGCGACATCGCTGCGGGACTGGCTCCCTCCTGGCGGGCCGAGGCCGCCAAGGTGATCGCCCTCACCACCGACGCATCCTTCCACACACCGGGGGACTCCAGCTGCACGACTCCCCCGCTGCCTTGCCCCTTCGACTACCCTGGGCCCTCGCGCGACCAGACCGTGGCAGCCTTGAACGGCCTCGGCATCAAGGTCATCGCCATCAAGGCCCCGGGCTCGGGCGGCGAGATGGACGACATCGCCGGCGCCACGGGCGGCTCGGTCCAGACGACAGGTTCCACCAGCGCTGAAATCGCCGACGCCATCCTTACTGGCCTGGGGAATCTGCCGGTGACGGTCGCGCCGCGGTTGGGCACATGCGATGCTGGCCTTTCGGTCACCTTTGACGTGGCAAGCCAGGTGGTCGTCAGCGGAGCTGACGCTTCCTTCACCGAGACTATCATGGTCGCACTTGACGCAGCGCAGGGCGCCGCCCTTCACTGCACAGTTCTGTGGCAGATCGACGGGGTGGATCCAGGTCCGGAGTTCGTGGAGCAGATCACGATCAATGTCCCGGGCATTGCGCTGGAGCCGGCGGTGGATACGAATGAGGCCGGTACCAGCCACACCGTAACGGCGACGGTCAGCGCGGGCGGTACTCCGCTTGCCGGCATGCCGACAGTTTTCAAAGTCACTGCTGGACCGAACGCGGATGAGACGAGCGGCCCGGGCGAATGTGCCCCCAACGCCGACTGCATGACTGACGCCGTAGGCTCCGTGTCCTGGACTTACACCGGGGACTTCCTTGTGGGAACGGACACCATCCGGGCTTGCTTCACCTTCGAGGGTGTCGAACTGTGCGACACGGCCAGCAAGGAATGGATTGACACTACGTCGCCGGACCTGAATACTCCGCCAGACGCTATTAATGAAGCGACTGGGCCTGATGGTGCAACCCACGAGTTCGTGGCTACCGCCACGGATGCTGTGGATCCTAATCCGGTTGTAGTGTGCACACCGCCTTCGGGATCTACCTTTCCATTAGGAGACACGGTTGTCACGTGTACCGCTACTGATGCTTCTGGCAATGTTAGCCAGGGCACGTTTACCAAGACCGTCGTAGACACCACGCCGCCGGACCTGGATACTCCGCCAGACACCATAAATGAAGCGACTGGGCCTGATGGTGCAACCCTCGAGTTCGTAGCTACCGCTACGGATGCTGTGGATCCTAATCCGGTTGTAGTGTGCGCGCCGCCTTCGGGATCTACCTTTCCATTAGGAGATACGGTTGTCACGTGTACCGCTACCGATGCTTCTGGCAATGTTAGCCAGGGCACGTTTACCAAGACCGTCTTAGACACCACGCCGCCTGTCGCGGCCTGCACACCAACAACGAATCCTTCCGGCCAGAATGTTCCTCCGGCCGGCAACAACCCAAAGAGCGGGCAGAATCCGGACGGGTTCTTTGAGCTGACTGCCAGCGACAGCGTTGGCCCCAATCCGCAGATCTTCGTCGGGGACTCAGGCAGCAGCTTCGTCGCGGGCCCATACCCGAGCGGCACCACGATCAAGCTGGTGCAGGCGCCGGGCGCGACTCCCAATGTCAAGCCTGGGGCAGGTGCGATCGCATGGAAGATCACGCTACAAGGCGATGCGATCGTCTATGCCGTCGCCGCCTCCGGCAACCAATCCCACCCCGTCTCGTGCCTGGTGCCGCCCCTGCCAAAGTAGCAGGGATTTCCTCAACCGAATGATCGGGCAGGAGGAGGGCGAAAGCCCTCCTCCTCATTTCGGATTAGGTGGGAGGCCGTCATCGCGTTGGCCACGAAGCCTAAGCCCTTCATAGCCACTTCCATCCCATCCACAACAGCAGGGCTGCCAGAGCCAGGAGAGTCGAAAGCAGCACCCCGAACCACGGCTGGGCAATCAGCCAATCCCACAAAGACGGCGGCGGCGGAGTTGGCGTGGTGGTGGTGGGCGTTGGAGAAGCTGTGACCGTCGCTGTGGCGGCGCGTCTGCCCGATATAGTGGTCGGCGTGCGATGGCCTCGGTGTGATGTGTTTTCGCTTGGCCGAGGCGTTTCCGTCGCAGTGAAGCTAGCCGTGCCTGTGGCGGTCTGTGTCCTCGTCGCTGTCGAAGTCCCGGTTGAGGTCGCCGTCTTGACAGGAGTCTTGGTCTTCGTCGCCACAGGCTTTGCTGTGGAGGTCGCCGATGGTGCGGGTGAGCTGGTCGCGGCGGCTGTAGCCGTGGGCGTCGCCGTGTAGGTCGCGGTCGGCGGCAGCGTGTGGGTGGCCGTCGGAACAGCGGCGTCGGTGGAGGTGGCCGCGGAAGTTGCCGTCGCGAATGCGGTGTCGGTTGGCGTTGCTGTCTCGGTCGCGGTGCCCGTGGCGGGCGCGGTGCTCGATGCTACGGCCGTGTGAGTTTCCGTCGGCACCGAGGTGGCAGTGGGCATCGACGTGCTGGTTGCGGTCACCTCCGTCGCCGTCGGCAACGGTGTATCGCTGGGTGTCACGGTGTAGCTGGCCGATGCCGCAGGTGTGGCCGACGGATCATGTGTGCCTGTACTTGTCGGCGCTGGAGGTTCCGATGAGGTTGCGGCCTCAGTTGCCGTCGGCTCGAGCGTCATCGTAGATGTGGCGGCGGCCGTGGCGGTCGGGGGAACGATGTCGGTTGGAGCGGGCGTGACCGACGGGGCCTCCGTGGTGGTCGCGGTCGGAAGTGGTGTGTCGGTGGCGGCGGCTGTGACGGTCGAGGTTGGCGTTGGGGTGTAACTCGACGTCTGTGTAGAGGTCGCCGTCGGAAGCGGGGTATTCGATGGTGCCGCTGTGTGAGTCGCAGTCGGCTCCGGCGTGTCGGTTGAGGTGGGCGGTGGGGTGCTGGAAGGAGCCGGTGTAGCAGTCTCGGTTGGCGGAGGGGTGTAGGTGGGCGTGAAGGTGTAGGTCGACGTTGGCGCCGGCGTGCTCGTCGAAGTGGACGTCGAGGTCGGCGAGGGCAATGGGGTGTTGGATGCAGCTGGCGTATCGCTCGCGGTCGGCGGGAGAGTGGGCGTGGCAGTGAATGTGAAGGTCGACGTCGGAACGGGTGTGTTCGATGCGGTGGGGGTCCAAGTACTCGAAGGCACAGGCGTATCCGATGTGAACGTGGCCGTCGGGGGCGGGGTGTCCGAAGGCGTCGGGGTGAAGGTCTCCGTCGGCGGGGGTGTGTTGGATGGCGTTGAGGTCTTGGTCGCCGTAGGAGAGTGGGTCGCGGTTGGCAGGGGTGTGTCGGAAGACGTCGCGGTGTAAGTCTGCGTTGGCAGCGGAGTGTCCGACGGCGTCTGGGTGAAGGTCGACGTCGGCGGGGGTGTGTCAGATGGCGTTGAGGTCTTGCTCGCCGTAGGAGAGTGGGTCGCGGTTGGCAGGGGTGTGTCGGATGACGTCGCGGTGTAGGTCTGCGTTGGCGCCAGGGTGGCGGATGGTGTTTGGGTGAAGGTCGACGTTGGTAGCGGAGTGTTGGATGGCGTTGAAGTCTTGGTCGCCGTAGGAGAGTGGGTTGCGGTTGGCAGGGGTGTGTCGGAGGACGTCGCGGTGTAGGTCTGCGTTGGCGCCGGGGTGGCGGATGGTGTTTGGGTGAAGGTCGACGTAGGCAGCGGTGTGTTCGACGGTGTCATTGTGAAGGTCGCCGTCGGCAACGGGGTGTTGGATGATGTCGGAGTGAAGGTCACCGTCGGCAGCGGGGTATTGGATGGCGTCGGTGTGAAGCTCGCCGTTGGTAGCGGAGTGTTGGACGGCGTCGAGGTGTAAGTCGAAGTCGCCGTCGGAAGAGGCGTGTCCGATGACGTCGCTGTGTGGGTCGAGGTCGGCGGCACAGGCGTGTTGGAGGCCGCTGGCGTGTAGGTGGTGGTGGGGGGCAGGGCGGTGCTGGTGGAAGTGCGCGTGAAGGTCGCCGTCGGAAGAGGCGTGTTCGATGCGGTTGCCGTATAGGTCCAGGTCGGCGGCACAGGCGTGTTGGGGGCCGTTGCCGTGTAGGTTGAGGTCGGCGGTATGGAGGTGTTGGTGGAAGTCGACGTGAACGTCGCCGTCGGCAGAGGGGTGTTGGATGCCGTCTGGGTGAAGGTGGCCGTCGGCAGCGGCGTGTTGGACGCTGTGGCTGTGAAGGTTAGCGTCGGCAGCGGTGTGTTGGATGGCGTTGAGGTGTAGGTCGCCGTGGTAGTGTAGGTGGAGCTTGGCAGCGAGGTGTTGGACGGTGTCTGAGTGAAGGTCTCCGACGGTGAAGGCGTATTCGTCCGCGTCGGTGTCGAGGTCGCGGTGGAGGTGGCGGTCCCGGTCGCACTGGGTGTCTGCGTGCCGGCAGTCGCGGTCGGGGTGGCGGCCCCTCCCAACGTGATCGTCACGACGAACCCGCTGCCCGTCGCCGCATCGATCGCCACCGACACTCCATTCGCACCATCGTTGAAAGTCTCACCGACCTCCCACCTGGCGCCGGCGTCACCCGTGTTGCCGTTACCGTCGAGATCCACCACGTGAGCCGGGTTCAGTCGAGTGGTGTCCACCTCGTGGAGGATCACGGCCTGGCCCGGAAGCTTGACGTCGTAGCCGGCCCATCGGCGTACTTCCACGGTGTAGAAATGAGTGGATGATCCGGCAATGGGAATCCGCGCCATCCGGTAGTTCCCCGTCTGCGGCAAGGCCAGTTGTTCCAGCGTGATCGTGAAGGTTCCGGGCGATGTCAGGAACTTCTGCGCGCCGGGGATCCAGGCCAGCCTGTCCTTGTGGTAGGAGATGGTGTGCTGCCCCAGGCAGCCATATGTCGGGTCGGTCGACCTGGAGCAGTTGGTCCAGGAATCACTCATCACGTCCCATTGGTTGTCGTAGGTCGAGCCATAGTCTCCCGAGGAGTGTGGCAGGCCGAAGCCGTGGCCCATCTCGTGGGCGAGGACGGTTTGGTTGCTATACCCCCAGGGCGGCTCCCAGGTGGAATACCAGTAACCAGTCCGGCCGTCGAGATTTGCCCATTGACTGCCGCCCCAGGCCGATCCATCCAGGTCCGAGTTGAACATGAGATTGATGCCAACATAGGCGGGGAAAAACACGGAGCTGTCCGCCGCCCCAGTGCAGTCCTCAAAGAGCCGGTCCAGCATAGCGGAGCTGCCGAGGCCGACGTAGTACGACCTGGTCTGCGGCAGGGTGTACCAGCCGACGGAACCGCTGCCGACGATGTTGATGGTGTTGTAGGAGGCCTCGCGCCAATAGTCGTCAAGCCCCGGCTTCGTCCCTCCGACAAGCCCGTTGAAGTAGGACAACGGCTTGGGCTCGGTCGCCACGTCGGAGAACTTGCACGCGATATTGATCCAGGGTTGGGGACCAGAAACGGCGAGCGCCTCGCCGCTGATCGAGGCGGCGGCTGGGCCGGCGGGGGCGCTCAGTTCAATGGACTCCACCTGCAGCGCCTGGCCGCCCAGCGCGGGCACGGCCCTCCAACTCCCCGTGACGACGACTCGCCTATGGTTCAGACCAAGGATCCCGCCGTAGGGCCGGGCCTGCTCGTCGCTGAGCAAGATGGGCGTTGTCTGGCCGGCATCGTCGGTCACGGTGATGAGGGTGACACTCGTACCCGAGCCGGGTATCCCGTCCCCCCAAAGGACGGTCAATCGCCCGGTGCGTGACGGGGCACCTTCGATCGGCGTGTCGAGGCCGTGTGCGACCGCGACCTGGGCGTTTCCTAGCAGGACTAGCGATAGCCCCAGGATCGACACGATCCGCCGAGGCCATCGAGCCTGACGTCGAGGGGGTTGTAGGGGCGAAGCAGACCTGCCCCGGCGGCTGGTGCCAGGGTGCTTCGCCCCTACTATACGCCGACTGACAGTAACGCAAGGCCCGTGGAGGCTGGCTGGGCCAACCTTTCCACGGGCCGGAAGGTCCATTCGCGCGATGGTTGCCATCTCGTTTCGGCAGCTGGCTGTCCTGGCTGGGAAGCCCAGCCGTAGACCCTCTAGCTTTGCGCCGCCACCTTTCGGTGGCTTTGCCTTTTCGACGAGCTCGACGGGAGCTACTCGTTATGTCGGATGTAAGGTCCTCGTAAGGCCTTACCATGTTACCGAGCCATACCAAACAGAGCAATCTGACATCGGTACCGGTACTCCAGGACCAGACACGGCGTGTTCCAGCGCGCTCGAAGGCAATCCCCCGGGTCTCGATCAAAAGACCCGGCCTGAAGGCCGGGACTACAAGAGCCATCAATTCCGTTCCCGTAGCCCCGGGCTTTAGCCCGGGTTTCCCGACTGGAGCTGACCCGGCCTGAAGGCCGGGACTACCGAAGCCATCGCCCACAGGACTACACGGTCATATTGCCCGTGATCCCCCACCCCTGGGCCCAGCATGCAGCCGGAGTAGAATGGCTCGCCATGACTCCTGGCCAGGCGAGCCTCATAAGAGGTGCGACGGTGAAGGAGACTTCTGGCGGTGGGCATGATCGCGCCCGGCGCCGCCGTTCTTCTGGCAGCTCTATGCCACCGCCGTCATCGACCGCGGTCCCCAGAATTTCACCGTGAACCTGGAGTCTTGCCCTCTACCGGATGTCGTCGACTGGGCCAACCGGTTCCTGGACGAGTATCCTGATCGACATGCGATTGTCGTTACGCACGCCTACCTCGGCGTGTTGGGCGAGCGGCACGTTGACCCCCCGGCTCTCGGTTGCTCCCACGAGGCCCCTAACACGCAATACCTGTTCGACGACCTGATCTATCTCCACCCGAACGTCGCCGGGCGGGCCCGTCCATCAGCTTCTGGCCGCCTTCCAGCGGCGGCCGGGGGGCGGCGGGACAGCATCCCTTCACTCCTCGCGCATCGACTCGATCAAGTCCTGTGCCGCCTGTCTCGGGCCGGCTTCCGCGCCCCCCTCCTGGCTGTGCAGGAAGTGCAGATGATCCATCGTCCACAGGTAGAAGTCCATTGGTGGTCGGCCGGGGAGCTCCTCGAGAATCCCTGAGCGCGTCACGACCTTGGCCACGGGCAGGTAGAGCGTCTCGTACCAGTGCCGCACTGCTTCTTCTTCCGTGATCGGCCGGCCTTGGTCGATCCCCATGAAGTAGCGGTGGACGGCGATGTGCTCCAGCAGGCGCTCGTAGCCTCCGAGGACGGTCGGCTGGATGACCGCCTCGGGGTACAACCGGTCGAGCTGGGTCCGTTCGAGGAACTCGACTCGCTCACCGAGGCGCTCCAGGTCGTCGGGCTGCATGTCGGCCGTCACCGGCACCCGCGACTCGACCTCGCGCACCTCGGCGTCGATGAATTGCTGGCCGCGGTCGCGCGCCACCGAGACCCGGTGGTTGCCGTCCACGACGAAGTACACCTCTCCCACCTTGTAGAGCATCACCGGCGGCAGGTTGATCTCCTCATACCAGGCCCGGTTGATGCGCCGCCAGCGATCTTCGGTGTGCGACTGGGTCGGCAGGAAGAGGCGGTCGAAATCCCGGTAGCGGTTGACGCTGCCGATGATCTTGTCGAGCGGCACGGCTTCCAGGCCGCGGTAGACCGGCCCCCCCAGATGCAGTTTCTCGCGAACTTCATCGAAGGCCAGCAACCGTCGGTGTTGTCCGGAAAGGGCTTGCTGCACCTGGTTGAAGAAGGACGACAGTCGGGCGCGCCGAAAGTCGAGCGCCGAGCGGTCGATCCCGCCGGTCATCGCCCGACCTCCAGATCGATCAACTGGACGGGAAAGACGTTGAGGATTCGCGTCCCTTCCAGCTGAGTCTCGCGCGTTTCCTTCCCGGTCCACAGGTGTACATGGCCATGCAGCACCAGCCGCGGGCGGATCGCCCGAATCAGCCTATGAAAGGCGTCGAACCCGGTGTGGGCTAGATCGGGGGCGTCATGGATTCCCTTCGGAGGGGCATGGGTGACCAGGATGTCGGCGCCATACCCGAGGCGGAGCCGCCGCCAGAGCAGGCGGGGGAGCATCGGGATCAACCGCAGGTGCATCTCGGTTTCCGAGTATTGGTGTCGACCGTCGGCCTTGTAGCGTCGGCTACCGCCCAGGCCTGTCACGGTCAGGTTCTGAACCCGCGCGACACGCCCGTCGATATCCTGCCCGCCCGGGACACGGAAGTTGTCGGGGTCGTGGTTCCCCGGCACGAACAAAAGCGGGACATTAAGCTGGCTTTCTACGTACTCGAGATAGTACGCGGGTAGGTCGCCGCAGCCAAGAATCAGGTCAACCTGGCGGTACCGCTCCCGCACCTCGGTGCTGTAGACCTGTTCGACAACCTCATCGCTCAAGGCGAGAATCTTCATGCGGCCAGGGCCGGCGGCGGCAGCGGGCCGCCTGTAACCTCCGGGGTTCTTCGACATTATACGTAGGAGGTTGCCCTGGACGATCCCCAACGTCGACCCATCGTCCCGCGCAAGCCGGCCGTGCGCCGGAATGAGCCCCGGGAGGGGGGAGGAGTCAACGGCCCGGCAGGCCAACGCGGAGTGCCGCTCATTGTATAATCAGTGCATCCCCTCAGGAGAGCACGCCAATGGCCAGCGTGGCCTATGAGCACGTCACGAAGCGCTTTGGCGATGTCGTAGCTATCCAGGATCTTGACATCGAAGTCGAAGACAAGGGTTTCCTTGTCCTGGTCGGCCCGTCAGGCTGCGGGAAGACGACGGCCCTTCGTTTGTTGGCCGGCCTGGAAGACGTCAGCGAAGGAACGATCCGCATCGGGGATCGGGTAGTCAACGATCTGGCCCCCAAGGACCGCGACATCGCCATGGTCTTCCAGTCGTACGCGCTCTATCCCCACATGAGCGTATTCGAGAACATGGCTTTTGGCCTCAAGCTGCGGCACATGCCGCAGGAGGAGATCAAACGCCGGGTGGGCGGGGCGGCCGAGATTCTGGGGATCGAACAGCTCCTCGACCGCAAGCCGCGGCAGCTTTCCGGCGGCCAGCGTCAGCGCGTGGCCCTCGGCCGTGCCATCGTGCGTGAGCCCCAGGTCTTCCTGCTTGATGAGCCGCTCTCGAACCTCGACGCCAAACTGCGGGTCCAGACGCGTGCGGAAATCAGCAAGTTGCACCAACGTCTGGCGACAACATTCATTTACGTGACGCACGACCAGACCGAAGCTATGACCATGGCCAGCCGGATCGCCGTGATGAAGGGCGGACGCCTGCAGCAGACCGACACCCCTCAGCGACTGTACGACTTCCCGGTCAACGTCTTCGTCGCCGGCTTCATCGGTTCGCCGGCGATGAACTTTCTCAACGGCAAGCTTGAACGTGCCGACGGCGGTCTCGTCCTCGACACCGGCGCCCTCCAGCTGCCGGTGCCGGCTTCGCGCCGGGCGGCCTTCGAACGACTGGCCGGGCGTCCGGTGATCCTGGGGATCCGGCCGGAGGATATCCACGACCCGGCCTTCACGCCGCCGCAAATCATCCCGGCCCAGGTGGAGGCCACCGTCGACGTGACCGAGCTGATGGGCAACGAGGTCTTCATCTATCTGACCCTCGGAACCGGCACCTTCGTCGGCCGCGTCGATCCGCGAACTTCCTTCCGCCCCGGCGGCCGGGTGCAGGTGGCGCTCAACATGGATCACATGCACTTGTTCGAGGTCGACGGCGATCAGCTGGCCGTGCGCTGACACTGGGGAAGGTCCTACGGGCCGAGCCCGTGATCGGAGGCTCGCCGCGGTACCGTTCAACCGGGAATCAAAAAATTGGCCCAGGGACTGGAAAAGGAGGAGTCCAAACCATTCGACCCCGTTTCAATCCGGAAGTGATACCCATGATTTCAACCCCTATGGAGGGATGGAGAAGAGATGAAGAAGCTAACTGCACTGCTTGCACTACTGATGGTACTGGCGCTAGCACTGGGTGCCTGCGCCCCGGCGACACCCGAGCCAGCGGTGGAAGAGCCTACCGTCGAGGAACCTACAGCAGAAGCGCCGGCTGAGGAGAGCCTAGCGGGTTCGACGGTCACCGTCTTCACCCCGGCCGGCGAGGAGCAGGCCGCCGTCTTCGAACAGAACTTCGTGGACTTCGAGGCCGAGACGGGCATCGACGTGGTTGTAGAGATCACACCTGACTTTGAGTCGATCGCCCGAGTGCGATCGGAGGCGGGTGACCCCTACGACATCCTGAACTTCCCGCAGCCGGGACTGATGGCCGACTTCGCCCGGGATGACTTCTTGGTGGACCTGACCAGCTTCATCGACCCTAGCGCCATGCAGGCGCAGTATGCGCAGTCATGGATCGATATGCTGACGGTCGATGGCGGCGTCTATGGCGTCTGGCACGGCGTTGACGTCAAGAGCCTGGTCTGGTATCCCAAGGCCCTCTTCGAGGAGATGGGCTTCAGCGTGCCTCAAACCTGGGATGAACTGCTGGCCCTGACCGAGCAGATCGCCGGGATGGGCGTCACCCCCTGGTGCATCGGCATCGAGAGCGGTGGCGCGACCGGTTGGCCGGCCACGGACTGGATCGAGGACATCATGCTCCGCACTGCGGGAGCGGAGAAGTATGACCAGTGGACGGCCGGTGAGCTGAAATTCGACTCGCCGGAGGTCCGAAATGCCTTCGCGGTGATGGAGGAGATCTGGTTCAACCCGGCTTATGTGGTGGGTGGAACCAC
Source organism: uncultured Anaerolineaceae bacterium (assembly GCA_964448245.1). GTDB lineage: Bacteria > Chloroflexota > Anaerolineae > Anaerolineales > E44-bin32 > DATEVL01. Next base: position 11,608 of record CAYUWF010000014.1, read on the forward strand.
CGGCATCCAGACCACCTTCTTCGGCGATTCGCCGCTCGGCTTGTTCGATGATCCGCCAACCTGCTACCTACACCGGCAGGCCAGCTTCATCCCCGCCTTCTTCCCCGAGGGGACGGTTGTGGGGGAAGACGTTGACTACTTCTACCTGCCGCCGATCGACCCCGCCATGGGCAAGCCGGTGCTCGTCTCGGGCAACCTGGTCAGCCTGGCCAAGGACACCCCGGCTGGGCGGGCGGTGATCGAGTTCATGATGAGCGCCGAGTCGGTCGAGGCCGAAATCCGGAACGGCAACACCATAGGTCCAATGAATGGCGTCTCGCTCGACTGGTACCCCACCGACACGCAGCGGGGATTCGCGGAGATCTTGATGAACGCGGACACCTTCCGCTTTGACGGGTCGGACCTCATGCCGGGCGCCGTCGGCGCCGGCAGCTTCTGGACGGGAGTGACCAACTGGGTCGGCGGGGCGAGTCTGGATGAGGTGCTGGCCGCCATCGACGCCAGCTGGCCGCAGTAGTACCTCGCCGTGGGGCGCAACAAGGGGTTTTGGCTCCACTAGTTCTTGCAGGAAGCAGGGCGGCCTCGGTGCGGCCGCCCTGCTTTATCTCCTTCGCTGCCCCTGGAAGGGCTTCACCAATGGCAAGTCTCGCACCCGCTCAGACCCCACACCCGCCGGCACGCACGCGGCTGACCGCCGGGCCGCTGCGATTCCTCGTCGCGCTGATCGTGCCTGTGATCACCCTCCTGGTCCTTCGCTGGGCCTTCATCTTCATGCGCGATACCGAGGCCAATCGAATCTCGGTGGCCGTCGTTGGCCTGATCCTCGGCGTCGGCGGCGTCTGGGTCCTGTATGTAGTGGCAGACAACCTGGTCTCGATCCTGCCCAAGAGCGTCCGGGAGACCGTTCGACCCTTCGTTTTTGTCGGTCCGGCGCTGGTGATCCTGGCGGTGTATCTGGTCTATCCCGCCGTCCGCACCATCTCCCTGAGCTTCTTCGGACCCCGCTCCGAGCAGTTCGTCGGGTTGGAGAACTACGCCTTCGCGTTGACCAGCCCCGACATGCTGATCGCCCTGCGCAACAACTTCCTTTGGCTGGTCTTGGTGACCAGCTTCGTGGTGTCGCTCGGTCTTATCATCGCCGTGCTGGTGGACAGGATCGGCCGCTGGGAATCAGCCGCCAAGTCCCTGATCTTCCTGCCGATGGCGATTTCGGCCGTCGGCGCCAGCATCATCTGGAAGTTCGTGTACAGTTTCCAACCCATCCAGCGACCCCAGATCGGTTTGCTGAACGCCATCTATACCTCCCTGGGGGGAGAGCCGCAAGGATGGTTGATTCTCAAGCCCTGGAACAACGGATTCTTGATCGTCATCATGATCTGGATCCTTACGGGTTTCGCCATGGTCGTGCTGTCGGCGGCGATCAAAGGGGTTCCGGAGGAGCTGTTGGAAGCTGCCCGCATGGATGGGGCAAGCGAGGTCCGGATCTTCTTCAGGATCATCGTTCCCTACATCCGAGGAACGCTGATCACCATCACCACCACCGTCCTGATCATTGTCCTCAAGGTGTTTGACATCGTGTTCGTGATGACCGGCGGCCAATTCGAAACCGAAGTGATCGCCAACCGGATGTACCGCGAGATGTTCACCTTCGGCAACTTCGGACGCTCCAGCGCACTGGCCGTTCTCTTGTTGGTCGCCGTCATCCCGGTCATGATCTACAACGTGCGCAGCCTCGAGCAGTCGAAGAGGTAAGCCATGCGACCCGGTTACCGAAGCCTCCAGAGCATCTCCCGCGATCGGCTGCGCCGAATCCTCTCCGGCGCGCCGGTACGAATCGTCGTCTTGTTGATCGCCATGGTCTGGACCCTGCCCTCCGTCGGCTTGTTGATCAGTTCGCTGCGGCCGTCCAGGGACATCCTGGCCTCGGGCTGGTGGACGGTATTCGCCCACCCGTTCGAAGCCTCCGTCTGGACCGTCGAGAACTACATGCAGGTGTTGACGATCCAGGGGATGGGCAACGCCTTCGTCAACAGTATCGTGGTCACGATCCCCTCGGTGGTCATCCCCATCACCATCGCCGCTTTCGCAGCCTATGCCTTTGCGTGGTTGGAATTCCCTGGCCGGAAATTCCTCTTTGTCGTAGTGGTCGGGCTCATGGTGGTGCCGCTGCAGATGTCCTTGATCCCGCTGCTCCGGCTGTATACCCAGCTGGACCTTAACGGAACCTTCCTTGGCGTGTGGTTGGCCCACACCGGTTTTGGGCTGCCGCTGGCGGTGTTCTTGCTGTTTGCGTATATCTCGACTCTGCCCGGCGAGATCATCGAATCGGCTCACGTCGACGGGGCCTCGCCGCTTACCACTTTCACCCGGCTCGTCCTCCCGCTCTCGGTTCCGGCCATTGCCGCCTTTGCCATCTTCCAGTTTCTCTGGGTTTGGAACGATCTGCTGGTGGCGCTGATCTTCCTGGGAACCAAAGAAGATGTGGCCGTGCTCACCGCCAGGCTGGCGGCGCTGGTTGGGCGGCGCGGAGAGCAGTGGCACCTGCTCACCGCCGGCGCTTTCGTAAGCATGGTCATCCCGCTGCTGGTCTTCTTCTTGCTGCAGCGCTACTTCGTGCGCGGCCTGACGGCCGGCTCTGTCAAGGGCTAAGCCCGGCCTCAACAGCCCGCATGACACACACCCCGTGGTGGAAGCAGGCCGTCTTCTACCAGATCTACCCTCTCAGCTTTCAAGATACCACCGGCAACGGAAAGGGGGACCTGCAAGGGATCATTGATCGGCTCGAGTACTTGCAGGAGCTCGGCGTGGATGCCTTGTGGATCAGCCCGTGTTTCCCCTCCCCGATGGCCGATGGGGGCTATGACGTCAGCGACTACACCGATATCCATCCCGAGCTGGGTTCGCTGGCAACGCTGGACCAATTGCTGCATTCGGCTCATCAGCGAGGGCTCCGCGTGCTCCTGGACTTCGTGCCCAACCACACCTCGGACCAACACCCCTGGTTTCAGGAATCTCGCCAGCACCGTCAGAGCCCCACGCGCGACTGGTATATCTGGAGAGACCCGGGCCCCCAGGGCGGCTTGCCTAATAACTGGCTCGGCTATTTCTCGGGGCCGGCCTGGGAGTGGGACCCGGCTACGCAGCAGTACTATCTGCACAGCTTTCTAAAGGAACAGCCAGACCTGAACTGGCGCCATCCAGAGGTCCGCCAGGCGATGCAGACGGTGCTCCGCTTCTGGTTGGACCGGGGAGTCGACGGCTTCCGGGTCGACTCGGTGCTGCCGCTTGTCAAGGACGCTCTTTTTCGCGACGATCCTCTCCATGTCGGGCAGCCCATCGGCAAGGACATGGGTCCGGCCGGCATGCAGAACCGCCGCTACAGCGCCCATCAGCCCGAAGTGCACACGTTGCTGCGCGAATGGCGGGCGCTTCTTGACGGGTACCCTGGTGATCGAATGATGGTGGGAGAGGTATACACGATGGACCTGGCCCTCGGGGCCACCTACTACGGTCGGAACGACGAATCAAATCTGGTGCTCAACATGAGCTTGCTCAACCTGCCCTGGGAGGCGCGGCTGATTCGACAATACGTCGACGGGTGCGAGACCAGCCTCCCGGCGGGCGCCGCCCCGACTCTCGTCCTGGGGAGTCACGATGAGCCGCGCCTGGCGTCTCGCCTGGGAGAGCCACAGGCCCGAGTGGCTGTGATGATGCTGCTTACCTTGCGGGGGGCGCCGTTCCTCTATTACGGCGACGAAATCGGCATGCTGGATGGTCCGATCCCAGCGCACCTGCAACGTGACCCCTGGCCGAAGAGCTCCGGACTGCCGCAGCATTCGCGTGACCCGGCGCGCACCCCTATGCAATGGGACGCCACACCCGGAGCCGGATTCACATCGCCTCGCGTGAGGTCAGGCACAACCGAATCCTGGCTGCCTGTCCACCCGGACTACCGGGAGCGCAACGTGGAGGCGCAACTGCAGCAACCCCGGTCGATGCTCAACCTTTACCGGAAGCTGCTGAGGTTGCGAAGGTCTTCCCCTGCCCTGCGCGAGGGATCCTACAGCCCGATTTCGGAGGCGCCCGAGGGCTGCTTCATCTATTCCCGAAGGCACGGCAACCAAGATCTGCTGGTAGCGCTCAACTTCGGCGGAGAAGACCAGGTGCTGGCGTTGGCCGGTCGTCGGCCGGGCAGAATCCTGCTTTCAACCTTGTTGGACCGTGAGGAACAAGTCCTGCTCAGCCATTGCAGCCTACGGGCGAATGAGGGGATCATCGTGCAATTGGAACCCGAGGCGGGCTGAGCCTCGACTCAGACTCATCTTTGCCCGCCCCGCAGCGGCGCATAGGCGGCGCCCCGCGGGACGTCAAGCAAAGGCGGGGATCATGGACTACGCCTGGGCATCGGGGACCGGGTGGACGTAGGAGCAGATGCTCTCCACCTACCCAGGCAGCAGCGGACCGCTCGATGGGCCGACGCCGGAAGATTTCCCGCAGGTCGATGTGCTGACGCCCTAACGCGATGCGGAAAAACGGCGACCGCCCTCCAACCCCCTCCCCTGAGCCTCGCGAAGCACCCCGAAGAGGCTCCCCCTGCGCCCGCGCGGGCTCGTGCCCCAAGCTTTCTTGCAGGGGTAGCGGGCGAGGCCGGAGGCAGGTTTTTCCGCAGCCTCTTGAGAGGCGCGCGCCGTTTCGTGTGGGAGGTCTCTCCGTGTCGAGGTTGCCGGCGCGGGCAAGGTGGAGGCCAGGATTCTGAAGCGACACGTGTCCAGCGACAACAACCGGCCTGGGGAAGAACGCAAGAACCGGGAGCGCCGTGACCCTGGCCAAGGAGCGCGGAAAGGGTAGAATCAAGGAAACGGCCAGGCACGCAGCGACACGGAGGAATGGGATGGATATCTCACAATCGGCGGAACGGGCGAGCAGCCCGGGAGATCTGGTTCGCAATTGGAAGGAAGTAATCGACACGTGCAACCTGTCGCCTGACAAGCGCATGGACGTCGTCTCGCGCTGGCTGGTCCTGATGCGAGCGTGCGTCTTCCAAATGTCTCTGACTTCGGGGCTGATCGGGGGCCTGTTGGCCGTCAGCGTCGGCGCGATCAACTGGTTCTACTTCGGCCTGGCGTTGGTGGGGCTGGTCGTCGCCCACGCCGCCAACAATCTCTCGAACGACTACTTCGATTTGCAGGAAGGTCTGGACACCAAGGACTACCCCCGCGCCCTGTACGCGCCGCATCCCGTGCTGAGCGGGCTGACGACGCAGCGCGGACTGGCGACCGCCTTCATCACCCTCACTGCCATCGATGCCCTCATCGCCCTTTACCTAACCACGGTCCGCGGTCCCCTGGTCCTGGGCTTCGCCGCCGCCGGGCTGTTGATCAGCCTGTTCTATACGGCCTGGCCTCTGAAGCTCAAGTACCACGGCCTGGGCGAGCTGGGCGTCTTTCTCGTGTGGGGGCCGCTGATGATCGGCGGGACGTACTTCGTCGCCGCCGGCAATCTGCCTTCGTGGATCTGGGTCGCGTGCGTGCCCTACGCGCTGGCCGTGACGACCGTCATCATGGGGAAGCACCTCGACAAGCTCCCCTACGACAAGCCGCGCGGCGTGCGGACGCTGGCCGTCATCCTGGGAGAGACCTCCACCAACCGGCTGATCCGCGGCATGATGGTGCTCTTCTACCTGGTGAGCCTCGGCCTGGTATTGGCCGGGATCGTCAGCGTATGGGTGCTGCTGGTGCTGATCTCGCTGCCGCGGCTGCTTCGGGTGTGGCGCATCTACGCTCAGCCGAAGCCGGCAGCCCCGCCGGAGAACTTCTCAGTCTGGCCCCTGTGGTTCGTGTCCTGGGCCTTCTACTGGGTCAAGCTGGCAGGTACGCTGTTCGTGCTGGGGATCATTCTGGGAGCCATCATCCCCTTCCGCCTAGCGATGTGACCCGGCGTCTGTCTTGACTCGACCTGGGGGTTTCTGGCGGCGGCCAGCCGCGATCCTGTTGTGCGTCTTTCTGGCGGTAGCGTGCTCCGGCCGCGTCGAGCAGGCTACCAGGCAAGGCACGCCTGTGACTCCGCTGACCTTGGCTGTCCTTGCTCCGACGACGGAGAGTCCCGTTCCCGCCACGGCCGCTCCGGCGGCCACGCCATCCGCATCGCCCACGTCGGCGCCGACCCCCGCCGTGCTCATCGCCGCCGGAGATATCAGCAGTTGCAGCAATGACGGCGACGAGGCCACGGCGCTGTTGGTGGAGGCGAGGGAGGGCGCGGTTGCCGTGCTCGGCGACAGCGTCTATGACAGCGGTACGCCGGCCGAGTTCGCCAACTGCTATGAACCCACCTGGGGCAGATTCAAAGAACGCACGCGCCCGGCAGTGGGAAATCATGAGTACCTGACGGCCGGCGCCGCCGGCTATTACGACTACTTCGGGGCGGCCGCCGGTGAGCCCGGCCGGGGCTACTACAGCTACGACCTGGGCGCATGGCACATCGTGGTCATCAACAGCCTGTGCTGGGAGGTTGGCGGCTGCGAGCGTGAGGCGGCCCAGGCCGAGTGGCTGGCAGCCGATCTGCGCGACCACCCTGCCCACTGCACACTGGCTTACTGGCACTTCCCTCGATTCAGTTCCGGCCTGCATGGCAGTTCGACGATCGTAGAGAACTACTGGGACCTTCTCTATGAAGCCGGTGCCGAGATCGTCCTGACCGGGCACGACCACTCCTACGAGCGCTTCGCCCCGCAGGATGCGCAGGGCCGCGCCGACCCCGAGCGGGGGATCCGGGAGTTCGTCGTCGGCACGGGTGGCGCCAGTCACTACGGCTTCGGTCTGGCGTTGCCCAACAGCGAAGTGCGCGAATCGACCACCTTCGGCGTTCTCGTGTTGACCCTCTACGAGGGCCGTTACGAATGGGAGTTCGTCCCGGTGGCCGGGAAGACGTTCGCCGACCAGGGAAGCGGGCTCTGTCACTCCTAGCAGGCTGCTGAGAAACCTCATAAGCCAGACCCCCACCCCCCAAAGCTATTGCCCCATCTCCGCCACCTGCTTCGCCAAGACGGAAAGCGGCCACTGGAACTGCCATCTTCCAGGGCTGACCATGCGCCACGTCAGCCGGATCCAGGTGCGGGCCGGCTAAGGACCCGCACCCGTCTCTTCAGTCTTGCGAACCCTTCATCGCCGTCGTCAGGCCCTGATCCGGGGTCGAACACGGCCGCGTCTCACCTACATGCGCCTCCTAGCCGGATCGCTGTCATCGGCCTCATGTTCTCCCGACCAGAACGAGGCCTGAACAAGGTCGATCGGGGCATCTCAAGATCTGGAGTAGAATGCCGGTCTCGGGTCGAGGGCAGCCTGTTCACAGACGCCGCGGAAAGTGCCTGTCATGCTCAACCGCGACTCCTCACCCGCAAGATGCCGGATCGCAGGCCTGGCCCAAGGCTTGTCGGAGAATGCCCTTCAGGGCGGCGCTGCAACCTACAACACCTCGTTAGGGTACGAAGATGGATAGCGATGATCTTCAGGTAGGCTCGGTCCTGAGCCGGCGGGAGGCGCTCAAGGTCATCGGGGTCACCGGTGCCGCCCTCTTGGCAGGTTGCACAACGGGCGTGCCTGATCTCTCCACGGGAGCGAGCGAAGGTGCCCCGCAGCTGACGGAGGCCGTGGCCGGACTCGCCCAGGCCACGACGGCTCTTGCGGCTGCCCTCCCGGCGTGCGTCGTGCGGCCCGCCATGACTGAAGGACCGTACTTCGTCGACGAGGGCTTGAACCGATCCGATATCCGGTCGGATCCGGCGACCGGCGCCACCCAAGAGGGGGTTCCGCTCGAACTGACCTTCCTCGTCTCGCGCCTCGACGCGGAGGGCTGCCTCCCGCTCGAAGGGGCCCTAGTCGACGTCTGGCACTGTGATGCCTTGGGGGTCTACTCGGATGTGTCCGATCCCGGATTCAACACCGAGGGACAGAAATTCCTGCGCGGCTTGCAGGCGACCGACGCCGACGGCGCGGCGCGTTTCGTGACGATCTACCCCGGGTGGTACCAGGGTCGAACCGTACACATCCACTTCAAGATCCGGCTGGACGCCGGCAACGGATCGGTGTATGACTTCACTTCGCAGCTCTTCTTCGATGACGCCCTGAGCGACGAGGTGTACACCCAGTTGCCCTATGCAAACAAAGGGGAACGAACGGTGAGGAACGACGTTGAGGGCATCTTCCAGAACGGAGGAGAGCAGATGCTGTTAGATCTCTCCGCCTCCGGGGACGGGTACGTGGCGACCTTCGACATCGGGCTGCAGATCGAGTGAGATTCGAACCGTCCGGCGACCCAAGAGGTGCAGGGGCGGTCCAACGTGAGGCGGCGAGACGCCTCATCCGGGGGCACAGCTCCACCGGGCGGCCGGCCGGGAAGTCTCTCGGTCCAAGACTGATTGCGTGCCCAGGTCAAGTAGCCTGGCCACCTCATTGCCCGAGCAGAAGGCCACCCGACGGCGAGGTTCCGCCATCCTTGGCAGAATGCCCGCCGGACCAGCCGCCAACCCCCTGTTAGAGAGGGATGGAGCCCATGTCGGAACATCCGCCTGAGAGCGACATTTTCTATCCGCCAGAGCAGCTGGCCGCCCAGACCTACGTCCCAGATTGGGAAGAGATGTTGCGTCAAGCCGATGAGGACTACCTTGGTTTCTGGGAGGCACAGGCGCGCGAATTGGAATGGCAGACTCCCTGGGCGAAGGTGATGGATGACTCGCGGGCGCCCTTCTTCCAGTGGTTCCCTGGCGCGCAAACCAACATCGTTCACAACGCGCTCGACCGGCACGTCGCCACCTGGCGCCGCAATAAGCTGGCGCTGATCTGGGAGGGCGAGCCGGGTGACTCGCGCTCCCTGTCCTATCACGCGCTCCACCGCGAGGTCGGCCGCTTCGCCCAGGTCTTGAAAAGCATGGGGGCTGCCCGCGGCGACCGCATCACGATCTACATGGGTCGTATCCCCGAGATCGTCGTCGCCATGCTCGCCTGCGCCAAGATCGGGGCAATCCACTCCGTGGTCTACGGTGGGTTTTCTGTCGAGGCGCTTCACGGTCGCATCGAGGATTCGCAGAGCAAGCTGCTGATCACCGCCGACGGCGGCTGGCTCAACGGCAAGATCGTTCGCCTTAAGGACATCGCCGACGAGGCGCTCAAGCGCTGCGCCTCGGTGGAGTACGTCGTTGTCGTCCGCCGCACCGGGCACGAGGTGCGCATGGAAGCGGGCCGCGACTTCTGGTACGAGGACCTGCTGAACCTCCCGCTGAGTCGACCCCCGGCCGACGGCGGCGAGACGGAGATCCTCGATTCCGAGGCTCCGCTCTATATCCTCTACACCTCCGGAACGACGGGCAAACCGAAGGCCATTGTCCACACCCACGGTGGCTATCAGGTGGGCACCTACGCCTCTCTCAAGTACGTGTTCGATCTGCGCGAGGAGGACCGCTGGTGGTGCGCCGCCGACCCGGGCTGGGTCACCGGTCATTCCTACATCGTCTACGGGCCGTTACTCAATGGAGCCACTAGCTTCATGTACGAAGGCGCGCCGACTTATCCCTACCCCGATCGCTGGTGGCGCATGATCGAGAAGTATGGGATCTCGATCCTGTATACGGCGCCGACCGCGATCCGAGGCTTGATGCGCTTCGGCGATGCGTGGCCGGCTCGCTACGATTTGGCGTCGCTGCGCTTGCTCGGCACCGTCGGCGAGCCGATCAGCCCCGAAGCATGGAAGTGGTACCATCGGGTCGTCGGCGGCGGACGCTGCCCGATCATGGACACCTGGTGGCAAACCGAGACCGGGATGTTCATGATAACGCCCGTGCCTTCGGCGCCTCTCAAACCGGGCTCGGCCACCAAGCCGTTCTTCGGGCAGCAGGCGGAGGTATTGGGGGAGGACGGACAGCCGGTCGCCGACGGCGAGGAGGGCTATCTGGTCCTCAAGCGGCCTTGGCCGGCGATGCTGCGCACGCTCTACCGCGATGACGAACGCTACGTCCAGCAGTACTGGAGCAAGTATCCCGGGCGCTACCTGACCGGCGACTCGGCCAAGCGCGACCGGGACGGTTACTTCTGGATCATCGGTCGGGTCGACGACGTCATCAAGGTCTCCGGCTATCGCCTTGGCAGTGCCGAGATTGAGTCGGCGCTGGCGAGTCATCCCAGCGTGGCCGAGGCGGCGGTGATTGGGTTACCCGACGAGCTGAAAGGCCACGCAATCTTTGCCTTCTGCATCCTGCGCGCCGGACACAGCCCTTCCGTGGAGCTTCAGGAGGAACTCAAGGCCCATGTCGCTCATGAGATTGGGCCGATAGCCCGGCCGGCCGAAATCCGGTTCACCGAATCCCTGCCCAAGACCCGCTCGGGGAAGATCATGCGGCGCCTCCTGAAGGCGCGCGCCCTCGGCATCAGCGAGGGGGATACGACGACTTTGGAGGAGTAGGTCAGGGGCAGGCGTCCGCGTGACACGTACCAGCCGGCCCCCTCCAAAGGCCGGGACTACGGCGAGCGTTCCTAACGTGGCGCCGTCCCGCGGAATGCTGGGACTGGCTTGAGTCCACGGCGCGGTAGCTTCCGCCAAGGGGGGAACCGCGGCTGGCGCTCGTCTTGCCCCGCCCGCCGTGGCGCGATAGACTCAAGCCTTCCCTGAGGAGCTCCCCATGTCCGAAGCAACCCCGAAGCGCCGATGGCCCGTGATCATCCTCGTTGGCTGCGCGCTGGTCGCGCTGTGCCTGTGCGTCGTGGCCGCCGCTGGCGCCGCCTACTCCTATGTGCGCAGCCAACAGGGGGGCGCCGCCGAGCCGACGATCGAGTACATCCTGGATGCCTCACCCAGGATGGAGAGTCAATCCAGCGGGGGGGACACGCGCATCGGCGTGGCCCGCGGCGTCTTGGCGGAGATCGTGCGGACGGCCGACCCCCGCCTGACGGCCGGATTGCGTGTTTTCGGCACGGGGGCGCTGCCGCAAGGTTGCCAGGATACGGATCTGGTTGTGCCCCTGGCCGCCGCCAACCAGGGAGCGATTGAAGGGAAGCTGGGCGGGATTGAGGCCGCGCCCGAGTCGGATTCGCCGGTGGCTCAGGCGATGGTCGCCGCCATCAAGGACATGGCCTCGACCGACGGGCCGCACTCGATCGTGGTGGTCACTGGCGGCGCTGACACGTGCAGCCCCGAAGCCGGCGAACTGATCCGCCGGGAAGCTGAGAAGGCTGGAATCGAGTTGCGCGTGTTCGTCGTCGGCTTCGAGGTCCCGGAAGACGAGATCGAAGCCGTCAAGGCCCTCGTGGAGCTGATCCCCGGCGCCACCTACGCCGATGCCCCGCAGGCGGCGGCGCTGCGGAGGGTCCTGGCCGAGATCCAGACCGAGGTCGATCGCATGGCGGTCGAAGCCTTCGAGCCCGAGACCGGCGGCCGCGCCGGAGCCAACGCGTGCGATCACCCTTATCTGCCCCTGCGCTCAGGAGCCAGTTGGAGCTTCGATAGTAGCGAGGGCGGCTATACATGGAATGTGACGAGTGCCGGTGGTTCCGCGGAGTCAGCCTCCGCGACGATGGCCTTCTCCATCCCGGAGGCGACCTTCACGGTCAACTGGATCTGCACCCCGGACGGGATCACGTCGTACGACTTCGGCAATGTCACCAGCTCGGCATTCGGCGGAATCCTCACGCTGGACGTCGTGAGCAGCTCCGGCAGCTGGCTCCCGCCTGCGAACAGGTTGGTACCCGGATACTCCTGGAGCAATGATTACAGTATGGTTGTCAGCGCCTCGTTCGAAGGGGTGTCGATGGACATTACGACGACCACCTCCGAGGCGTGGACCGTCGCCGGGATGGAGACAATCAGCGTCCCGGCCGGGACATTTGATGCCCTCCGTATCGATGGCACCTCCACAACCGAGTCGAGCGGGTTCATGGGTGTCAGTTTGCCGCCCAGGACGACGAGCCAGACCTTCTGGTTGGTTGAGGGCGTCGGGATCGTGCGCTACACCACGAGCAGCGAGGGCTACTCGGGGCACGGTGACTTGACGAGTTACTCGGTGCCTTGAGTTCTTGGCTGGTAAGGGCGCCTCCGCTCCCTTGCGGGCGGGAAAACCTTGATCGCTAAGGGCGGGTGACTTCGAGGTTGTCGAAGCCAGCCGCCATCTCGCCCGGCGCCAGGAGTCCCGCCATCAAGGCCAGGGAGCCTGACGCCGGAGAGGGGTCGGTCGCGGCGGCGATTTCCGTCCCGTCGACGGCGAATCGAACTTCGCTCCCCGCGCAAGTGAGCCGAAGGGTCCGCCAGTCCGGTCCGATTTCCTCCAATTGCGGTGCGGCCGTCCAATCCTGCCATCGATCGACGGCCCCGGCGGTCACTCCCCACAATGAAACCATGCCGTCGCCGCGCAGCGCGGCCGCAACGTAGTTCACCTCGTCCTGCCAGCGGCAGACAACCCCCAACTCGCTCCCCGGCGGCCCATCGAGCAGCCGGGCCTCGACCTCGATGGTAAGGTCCTGTTCGATCAACCCGCGGTACGGGGAGAACCACTCGACTCCGGGAGTGTGGATCGTGAACCGCAGCCCTCCGTCGGCGTAGGCCACTTGGCCGTCCGCATCCTCTTGCGTGCCGAAACCGCTGGAGGGATCGGAGAAGTCATCGGCAAAGGGGATCACCGGCGCCGAAGAAGTCTCCGTCGCCGCGGCGGTTGACGGCGATTCCGGCTTGGTGGCCGTGGCGACCGCCGTGGGCGAGGCGAACAGGGCGGCCACGCCGCCTCCGAGAAGGCCGAGCCCAAGCAGACAGGCGACGACAAGGACCACGCCAAGTCCCGCTATCAACATCCTGGAAGAAGACCGCGCCGGCGCCTTCTGGAGAATCGTCGCCTCGGCCCCCGTGGCGTCCGTCACCGTCGCCGCTCCGGCGTCTGCGCGCAGGCTGTGAGCGAAGGCGCCGGCGGAGGATGGGCGATCCTGCGGCTGCTTGGCCATTCCGGCGGCGATGGCCGCATCCACAGCGGGGGGCAGATCGGGCGCCAGGGCGCGAGCCGACGGGATCGGGTCGTGCATGTGGCGCACCATCATGCCCAGCGCCGTTTCGGCCTCGTAAGGTTTCCTGCCCGTGAACATCTCGAAGGCGGTGGCGGCCAGGGAGTAGACGTCCGACCGGACGTCGGGTGCCTCTCCGCGGGCCTGCTCGGGTGAGACGTAGGCAGCGCTGCCGCTGCGCGGCGCCGCCGCCAGATCGACCGCGGTCGCGGCAATGCCGAAGTCGCCCAGATAGACGTTGCCGGCTTCATCCAGGAGCAGGTTGCTCGGCTTGACGTCGCGATGCGTGATGCCGCGGCGGTGGGCGGTGTCGAGGGCGTCGGCGACGTCGGTGATCCAGCGCCGGGCCGTGTCGACCTCGAGGGGCCCGGTCTTCAGCCGATCGGCCACCGTGCCGCCGCTTAGGAAGCGGACGACCAGGTACGGAACCCCTTCATGTTCGCCGTAGTCGTAGAGCGGAACGATGTGCGGGTGTTCGAGTTGCGCCAGAGTGGCCGCCTCACGGCGGAAGACTGCCAGGCGGCCGGCATCGACGCTGCCCGCGGTGAGAAGTTTGATAGCGACGGGCCTGCGCGTGGCGAGCTGCTCGGCGCGGTAGACCTGGCCCATGCCGCCTCGACCCACCAGGCCCTGGACGACGTATCCGGGAAATTGATAGGGGAGGGTCTCGGTCATCGGTTCGCCAGGTGACGGGCCGGGCAGGGCGTTTCCTCCTCCGCCCTAACGGCTCCACCGGCCAAGTGCGGAGCGCGGCTCGCCGCGGGTTGGAGGAGAAGCGATCGCCGGAGGACGGCGTTCCTTCGACCTGTGCGCTTCACTGGATCGGGAGGCGGCTGACGCTGTCGCCGGACTGGTTGGCGGTCCACAGGTCGCGACAGCCGTCGCCGCAGGAGGCGGACTGCAAGGCGACGGGATACCCGGCGACTCGTATCGTCTGCGCCACAACGGCCTCGACCGGGTCGATGCGGAAGACTTTCCCTGCCTCGGGAGAAGCGGCCCAAAGCTGTGCGCCGTCGAAGAGCAGGGCGGCCAGGGGCGCGCCGACATCCATCTGTCGAATGACGGACTGAGTCCCGGGATCGATCTGCACGACCTGCCCCGACGCCAGGGCAACCCACAACGTTTTACCGTCGAACGCAATGGCGATCGGCTCGGCTTCGAGGGGAAGACTTCCCCTCACCTGAGCGTTGGCGGGGTCGATCTGCACCAGCAACTTGGCGTCCTTGGCGACGGTCCACAGCCACGTTCCGTCGAAGGCCAGCCCCACCGGTCCCTTCCCGACCTCGATATCCGCCCCGATCTGACCGTCTGGCGCGACCCGGGTCACCGTCCCGTCAAAGCCGTTGGCGGTCCACAGAGAGGCATCGGCCCAGAGCAGGGCGGTGGGGACGTGCGGCAGCGGGTGACGGTCGAGCAGGTCTCCGGAGGACGGGTCAAGCACCGAGAGGGTCTGTTGCAGCGAGCTGGCGACCCACAGGTTCTTGCCGTCGAAGGCCAGGGCCACGGGCAAGTCGTCCACCTGGAACGTCCCCAGGTTCTCTCCGCAGCTTTCCGGGGACGAATCGCATTCTGACGCTGCCAGCTTCGTCAGGGAGTTGCCGTAGAAGTTGGCCACCCACAGCGCCTCGCCGTCGAACAGCAAGGCGCGGGGTTCGTCGCCCACGGGATAGGAGGCGAGGCGATCGCCGAGAAGACTGGTGCTGCCGATGTACAGAACGCCGGCCGCGACGGCACCGACGATCGCCAGCGCGGCGACGCCCGCCGCCACGATCGCCGGAAGTCGCCAGGCGGGGGCTGCCCGGCGTGGCACGGCGATGGAGGCCCGCGAGCCCGCGGGCGCGGAGGGAGAAATCACCGCCCCCCTTGCCGTCGAGGCCGAGGTCGCCGTGGACCCGGAGGGTGCCCGTGGCCGCGGCGCGGAGACGGCGTCGGGGCTCGCGGAGAGCGCCACCCGGAGAGCCGCCAGCAAGTCTGTCGCCCGGTCCGGTCGCGCCTGAGGATTCTTGGCCAGGCCCTGGGCGAGGACGGCCTCGACCTCCGGCGGGAGATCCGGGGCAAAGCGGCGGATCGGGATCGGCTCCTCGCTGATGTGTTTCGTGATGAACCCCCAGGCTGTGTCGGCCTCGAAGGGCAGACTCCCGGACAGGGCCCGATAGATCAGGACGGCGAAGGCGTAGATGTCGCTGCGGCGATCGAGCTTCTCGCCGCGCGCCTGCTCGGGTGACATATAGGCCGGCGAGCCCAGCACGGTGCCGGTGGTCGTGAGATCCTGCGTGCCCCCCACGGTTTTCGCCATCCCGAAGTCGGCCAGGTAGGCATTGCCTACCTCGTCGACCAGGATGTTGGCAGGCTTCAGGTCGCGGTGGATGATGCCGCGGTCGTGGGCGAAATCGAGGGCCTGGGCGACGTGGTCGAGAAGCCTCAGCGCCTCAACCCGCCCGAAGGCGGGATTCTGCAGACGCTCCTGGAGCGAACCCCCCGTCATGTAGCGCATGACGATGTAGGGGCTGCTGTCCACCTCGCCGTAGTCGTAGACGGGCAGGATGTGGGGATGTTCCAGGCGCGTGATCATGTCGAGCTCGCGGCGGAAGCGATCGCGCGCGTCGGGGAAGTCGGTGAAGGAGGAGCTCAGAACCTTGATGACGACAGCGCGGGGGATGGATGGCTGGTCGGCCTGGTAGACCGCCCCCATCCCGCCTTCACCGATCTTCTTGACGATTCGGTATTGACCGAGCGTCTGCCCGGGGGCAAGGTCCATCGCCGTCCGCCTAAGGTGGGCGGCAAGTATAGTCCACCTGCCTTGTCGGATAGAGTTGGCGACCGCGCGACTCGGCGCCGATGGAAGGGAGACTCCCGGGTTACACTTCCCT
Source organism: uncultured Anaerolineaceae bacterium (assembly GCA_964448245.1). Lineage (GTDB taxonomy): Bacteria > Chloroflexota > Anaerolineae > Anaerolineales > E44-bin32 > DATEVL01. The sequence continues at coordinate 27,506 of CAYUWF010000014.1, forward strand.
AAGGTCAATGGAGACTCTGGCTCAGAGCGTCGGGGCGCCTCACCCGAGCGCGGCCCGTGCCAGGGCAGCGATCCTAGGACGACTCCTCCCACAACCGGCCATGGACGCAGGGGCGATCAAGCCGTGAGCGCCGCCAAGGGGTTCGATTTCCCTCATCGTCGTTTCAATCCCCTGACCGGAGAATCGATCCTGGTCTCCCCTCAGCGCGCCTTGCGACCCTGGCGGGGCCAGCAGGGAGCGCCGCCACCCGGCCCGCGCACGGCCTACGATCCCGCCTGCTACCTGTGCCCCGGCAACCAGCGGGCCGGCCAGTCCCGCAACCCGGCGTACGCAGGCGCGTTCGTGTTCTCCAACGACTTCCCGGCTCTTCTCGACCAAGCGAGCGATGCGCCTCTGCCGACCGATCCCTTATTCCGGGCCGAGGGAGCTCTCGGCGCTTGCCGGGTCCTGTGCTTTTCCCCTCGGCACGACCTGACACTGGCGCAGATGTCCACCGAAGCCATCGGCCACGTGGTCGAAGCCTGGATCGCCCAGACCGAGGAATTGGGCCGGCGCTTTCGCTGGGTGCAGGTCTTCGAGAACCAGGGCGAGATGATGGGTTGTTCGGACCCGCATCCCCCCGGTCAGATCTGGGCGACGGACGCGCTGCCGCTCGAGGCGGGGAAAGAGGATCGGTCGCAGCAATCCTACCTGGCCGAGCAGACCAGGCCGCTGCTGATGGACTATCTGGATCGACAGCCGCAGGCGAATGAACGCGTTGTCGTTCAGGACGACGAGTGGGTCGCTGTTGTCCCGTTCTGGGCCGTGTGGCCCTTCGAGACGCTCCTGCTACCGCGCCGGCACGTCCCGCGCCTCACGGACCTCAACCGCAGCGAACAAGCCGGCCTGGCCAGGAGCCTTAAGCGCCTGCTTGCTATCTACGACAACCTGTTCGAGACATCCTTCCCGTACTCGATGGGGTGGCACGGAGCGCCCTACGACGACTCGGCCGGCTCGCATTGGACTCTCCACGCCCACTTTTGTCCGCCCCTGCTTCGATCGGCCACCGTGCGCAAATTCATGGTCGGCTACGAGATGCTCGCCGAACCGCAGCGCGACCTAACCCCTGAAGCGGCAGCCGGCCGGCTGCGCGCCGTGCCGCAAACCCATTTCCTCGACCGTCGGCCGGCCGCCGGCTGAGATGGACTCGCCGGGGTCGCAGCCCGCGTCGGACCGCGTCGTCGAGAGCTTTCGGGAACAGTGCGGCGCCGAGCCAGCGCTGCTGGTGCGCGCACCGGGCCGGGTCAACCTGATCGGCGAACACACCGACTACAACCAGGGCTTCGTCCTTCCGATGGCGATCGACCGGGCGGTCTGGATCGCCCTACGTCGGCGGACGGAGGGGCGCGTGACCATCCATGCTGCGGATTTCGGCAGCACGCTCGAATTCGAACTTCATCACTTGTCGAAAGGCGGACCGGCCTGGGGGGAGTATGTCAAGGGGGTGGCATGGTCTCTGACCGAGGCCGGCCTCCCCCTGATCGGTTGGGAAGGCGTTGTGGCGGGGGACGTTCCCGTCGGCGCCGGCCTCTCGTCTTCTGCCGCCCTGGAGGTCGCGGCGGCCCGAGCCTTCGCCGCTGTCGGCGGGTTGGCTTGGGAGCCTTTGGCGATGGCTCGCATCACGCAACGGGCGGAGAACGAATGGGTCGGCGTGCCCTGCGGGATCATGGATCAACTGGCATCCATCGCCGGGGTTGCCGGGCATGCGCTTCTCATCGACTGCCGCACGCTGGAGCTCTCGCCCGTGCCCCTGCCGCCCGGCGTCGCCTTCGTCGTCCTGGACACCGGCACCCGCCGGGGGGTGGCTGCCTCCGCGTACGAGGAACGCCGCAGGCAGTGCCGGCAGGCGGCCGAGCTGCTGGGTGTAGCGGCGCTGCGGGATGTCACCCCGCAGGCGCTGGCGCGAGCTAGCGGCGGATTGCCCGAGACGACGTTCCGCCGCGCCCGGCACATCGTGACCGAAAACGAACGCACTCTCCAGGCGGCCGATGCGCTGCGGCGGGGAGATGCGATGGAGGCCGGTCTCCTGATGAACGCCAGCCATGAGAGTCTGAAGTTGGACTTCGAAGTCTCCAGCCCCGAGCTCGACGCCATCGTGGAGTGCAGCCGCCATCGCCCGGATTGCCTGGGCGCGCGCCTCACCGGCGCGGGATTTGGGGGGTGTGCGGTGGCGCTGGTGCGGGAGGGGGACCTGCCGGGGTTCGTCTCAGACGTTAGGGATGGCTATCGCGCGGCGACCGGCCTGGAGGCGCGACTCTACGCCTGCACGGCGGCCGGCGGCGCTGAGGCGATTGGCGCTTAGCGAGCGCCGATTAGCGATTGGAGATTCGCCGAGCTCTGCCCACTGGACACTGACCACTATCCCTTCAGCGCCCCAGCCATCAGACCGCGCACGAAGTAGCGCCCCAAGAAGATGTAGACGAGCAGGGTGGGGAGGGCCGTGAGCAGCGCGCCGGCCATTTGCACGTTCCACTGTACGATCTGACTGCCCGCCAAATTGTTCAACGCCACGGTCACGGGCCAGGTCCGGTTGCCGGTCAGCACGACGGCGAAGAGGAAGTCGTTGTAGGCCTGGGTGAACTGCCAGATCAGGACGACGACGAAGGCCGGGATCGATAGAGGGAAGACCAGGTGTCGATACAACCCCCAGAACCCGGCGCCGTCCATCCGGCCGGCCTCGAGGAGTTCGGTTGGGACACCGGCGTAGTAGTTGCGGAAGATCAAGGTGGTGATGGCGATGCCGTAGATGACGTGGACCAGCACCAGGCCGGTGATCGAGCCGCGCAGCCCCAGCCGCTCCATGAACTGCACTAGCGGGATGATCACGGCCTGGTAGGGGATGAACATGCCGAACAGCAGCAGAGCGAAGATCAGGTTGGAGTAGCGGAACTTCCACTTGGAGAAGACGTAGCCGTTGAGCGAACCGATCATCGAAGAGATCAGGGCGGCCGGGATCACCAGCCGCAGGCTGTTCCACAGGTGGGGCGCCAGCTTGTCGTAGGCGAGGGCGAAGTTCTCGAAGTGGATGCCGGTGGGCAGGTCCCACATGCGCTGCAGGTCGACCTCGGCGAAGCTCTTCAGCCCGGTGATCAGCAGCACGTACACCGGCAGCAGGTAGAAGGCCGCCATGCCGATCATCAGCCCGTAGAGGATCGGGCGGGTGGCGCGGCGCGCCGACCGGGGTTTCACAGCTCCGCCTCCGAACGCATGCTGTACACCAGATAAGGAACGATGAGCAC
>CAYUWF010000015.1:0-1202 GCA_964448245.1 uncultured Anaerolineaceae bacterium
GGCGCGGATTCATCGGCCTGGCGGCGATGATCTTCGGCAACTGGACGCCCTTCGGTGCGTTCGGGGCGAGCCTGCTGTTCGGCTTCGCCGACGCACTTTCGTCCAAGCTGGCGATCCTGGGCATCGCCATCCCGTCGCAGTTCCTGCTGATGACTCCCTACATCGCCACGATGGTCGTGTTGGCGGGGGTCGTGGGCCGCAGCCAGATGCCGGCCGCCGACGGCGTGCCGTACGAGAAGGAGTAATACCCTCACCCCTCACCCCTCTCCCGGGCCGCTGGCCCAGGAGAGGGGCAGGGGGTGAGGGGTCACGCCATGATCCTCCTCGAGCCCCCGTCGACGCGCTTCGATCTGAAATTCGCCGTGGCCGGGGTACCGGTCCGGGTTCACCCGCTCTTCTGGCTGGTGGCTGTACTGCTCGGATTCTCCGGCCGGGATCCGGTCCTGGTGTTGATCTGGGTCGGCGTGGTCTTCGTGTCGATCCTGGTGCACGAGTTTGGGCATGCCCTGGCGATGCGGCACTACGGTGAGTCGCCGCGCGTCGTGCTGCACGCGCTGGGGGGCCTGACGATCGCCGACCCCACCCCATGGGGCCGAACCTGGGCCAATATATCCCCCGGCGGCCGACAACAGCTCCTGATTTCCGCCGCCGGCCCCGGCGCCGGTTTCCTGCTGGCCGGACTGGTCGTAGCCGTTACGATTGCCGCCGGGCTGGCCCTGGGCCTCGGTGCGGCCATCGGCGACGCTCAGGTCCCGGCTAGCGGCCTCCGCTACCTGGACGTGCTCATCACTTCGCTGCTCTGGGTCAACATAGGGTGGGGACTGATCAATCTGCTGCCGGTCTACCCGCTTGATGGCGGGAATATTTCCCGCCAACTTTTTCTGATGGCCGACCCGCTAGAGGGTGTGCGGAAATCACTCTGGGTGTCGGTGGGCGTTGGCGTGGCGGCCGCCGCCTTCGGCCTGTTGGTTCTGAGCAGCCTGTACATCGGTATGTTGTTCGGCTTCTTAGCCTTCTCCAGTTATGGGCTGCTCAGAGGACAAGGGATCGGGCGCCTGTAAGGCAGTCGGGGCGGAGCCTCGCTGCGCCCCGACAACAGTTGGCTGAGCGGGCGGGGCGGCGAGCCCTTATCGCAAGAGCTGAGCCAGCACTCCCGCGGCGGCGCCGCCGGCAATGAGCCAAACGGAATTGACGCGGAAGCG
>CAYUWF010000015.1:1302-4203 GCA_964448245.1 uncultured Anaerolineaceae bacterium
GTCACAGCGCCGCCAGTTCGCGGAGTTCGGGCAGGACAAACGCGACGGCGACGCCGCCCCCGATCACCAGGCTGACGGTTGCCGCCAGGACTCCGCTGGAGGGGATCAGGAACCAGGACAGCAGGGCAGCTCCACAGGCCGCCGCCGTGCCGAGGAGGATGCGGACAACCGGACCAGGCATTCGGCCCACCGACGGATACGAGCGCCGCAGGAGCAGGATCAGAATCACCGCCTCCAGGGTGAAGGCGATCGAGTTGGCCAGCGCGATGCCGACGGCCCCCAGGGGGCGGAAGAGCAATGCGGCGCACGCGGTGAAAGCCGTTAGCCCGATGGCGGTCGCGCGTAGCGGCGCGCGCGCGTTCTGCTGCGCGTAGAAGGCCCGCGCGCCGACCTCCAAGAGGCTGTGGCCGAGCAGGCCGAACAAGTAGGCCCGGGCGACGGCGGCGACCAGCGCCGTGTCCTGCGGGTCGAAGCCGAAGACGGCCTGGGTCAGAGGTTCGACGAAGAGCAGCATCAGCGCCGTCACCGGGACGGCCAACACCGCCAGCACGCGCACGGCGCGCGCCACCAATGATTCGAAGACCTCCAACGCGCCCCGGGAGAATTGTTCGGAGATTGTCGGCAGGAGCGCCGTGGCGATGGCGGTCGCGATGAGCGTCTCCGGGAGTTGCATGATCAGCCAGCCATAGGTCAGCGCGGTGACCGAGCCGACCGGAAGGCGCGAGGCCAGGTTGTCCTGGATGATGAAGATGAGCTGGAAAGCGCCAATCGTCAGGATGCGCGGGCCCATCAGGCGAGCCACGCGCCCTACACCCGGATCGCGCCAATCGATGGCCGAGGTCCAGCGGAAACCGAAACGCACCAGGCCGGGGATCTGGACGGCGAGATGTAGCGCGGCCCCCAGGATGACTCCGTAGACCAGCCCGTGGACTCCCAGTCCGGCTGCCGGAAGCGTGATCGGGCCGAGGGTCAGCGGCCGGGTCGGGGCCAACACCAACGCCCCGAAGATCTGCCCCACGTCGTAGGCTACCGGCGCCAGGGCCGGCAGGAAGAAGTATTTGTTGGCCTGCAGCCCGGCGGAGACCAACCCGCTCATGGAGAAGAGCAACGTAGCGGCCAGGTTGAGGCGCATCAGTTGGACGACCAAGCCCTGCAGTTCCGGCGAGAAGCCGGGGGCGACCCCGAGCTCGCCGCGCACCAGAGGTTCGGCCAGGACGGCGACAACGATGGCGAGGCCGGCGGTGATCAGGAAGGCGAGATTGGCGACCCGGCTGAAGAGCGCCCACAACGCCGGGCGGCCGTCGCGATCCATGACCGCCGCCAGCACCGGGATGAAGGCGATGCTGAGGGCCCCGCCGGAGATCATGGCGAACAGCAGATCGGGGATGTTGTTGGCGGCGTTGAAGGCATCCAGGGCGGGGCTGACGCCGAACTGCCGCCCGATGATCGCCACGCGGACAAGGCCGAGGGCCTTGTCCAGCGCGAACAGCAGGGAGATCTGAAGCGAGGCCCGGGCCAGCTGGGACAGCCGGCGGCGCGGGGCCGTGAAGGGTGCCGGCGCGGCTGTGCTCAGACGTCGACTCCCAGTCGACGCAGGTGGAACAGCGCGGGCTCGAAGTCGGGATGCAGGTTGAGGCTGGCGCGCAGGTCTTCGATCGCGCCGGGGACATCGCCGACGGCCTCGCGCGCCAGCCCGCGCCAGTAATAGCTCTCTTCGAGGACCGGCTCACTCATGTTGGCCAGGGTGTGCGTTGCCAGATTGATCACTTCATTGTAGCGGCCGGAATAGAAGTAGGCCTTGTAGGGCCCGGTCTGGTACCACATGATTCGATACGGGCGGCTTTCCGGATCGGTGGAGAGCAGCTCGGCGTCGATGAGAAACGCCTCGTCATACGCGGCGGCGGCGCCGGCGTAATCCTGGAGGGCCACCAGGCTGGTCCCCCGGTTGAACCAGGCGAACAGCCGGTCGCGTCCGCTGAGCTGGAAGATCTCTTCCGAGGCGCGCGACGCAGCGGCGGCGTTAGCCGTGGCTTCATCGGCCTGACTCCCGAGCAGGGTCATCAGCTCCGCCTCCCGTTCCGGCGGGTAGATGACAATGTAAGCGTAGTTGAAGTTGCGCCAGTAGTTGACTAGGTCGCCATACGGGAAAGGGAAGTTGGAACGGATGTAGGAATCCTGCGTGTTGACTCGCTGGCGCGCGTCGTCGTAGCCGGTGACCAGGGCGTAGTGGCCCATCCAGCCTTCGAAACCGGAACCCTCAAAGCCCTTCTCGACGATGACGGGGAATCCGGCGGCGATCATGCTCTTGAGCAGCTCGAGGTCGCCTCCATCGCGCGTGACGGCTCGCAGCTCCGTCTGGCTGTTGACGAAATCCGCCAGTTCATAGGGCATGACGTTCTTGTCGCGTGGGTTGGGCTTGGTGAAATCGGCGATCGGGAACTGATCGCCCTGCCACTTCCAGAAGGAAAGGCCCATGGCCAGCGTCGCCGGACCGCAGTTATTCCACTTCTGGTATTCGTGGCGGACGCCCGTCAGCTCCACCGAGGCCGGCAACGGCGGCCGCGTCGATGTAGGCGAGAGAATGACGGTCCCCTCCGCTTCGCTTCGGGGATACTCCGTGATCGGCGGGGCATCGGGCTGCGGCGTCGCCGTTGGCACCGGGGTGGGCGCGAAAGCCGTCAGGGTTTCTCGAACCATCGCCGCCAGCGTTGGATCGGGCGTAAAGACGGATGCCTCAGGAGGGAAGAGCGCGTACCACAGGCGGGCGCGCGCCTCGGACAGCCGCCAGCCGAAGCGCTCCTGAATCGGCGGCAGCGACCCTACGGCCGCCACGCCGCCGAGACACACGGCGACGAGGCCGAGAACGATCAGGCAGGTGAGCCAGGGAGATCGTCTGCGCAT
>CAYUWF010000015.1:4303-11021 GCA_964448245.1 uncultured Anaerolineaceae bacterium
CGGCGACGAGGCCGAGAACGATCAGGCAGGTGAGCCAGGGAGATCGTCTGCGCATGTCGCTGGAAGCCGGGCCCTCGAGGTGAGACCTCACGTGGCCCGGGTTGGAGATTATAAGCCGAGGAACGAAGGCTGCCAGCCGGACAAGAATCCGTCGCCCCCGCGAAGGCGGGGGCCCAGGTTCTTGAGGTCTCTGGATTCCCGCCTTCGCGGGAATGACATTAGAATGAGCGCCGTCTGGAATCCGTCGCTCCGCGCAGGTGGGGGCCGACAATGCTAAAGGCTCTTCCCAGGAAGGTGTTTTCTCCAAGAGTGGCGCTTAAGAGCCTGGCGGATCTGGATTCCCGCAACACTCCGCTTCCTTTCAGGACGTTGCGCAGCCGCCTCGGCTGTCTGCGACCTTCGCGGGAATGACGTTTGGTAACAGCGGGGAATGGGTGGCTACGCCGGTTCCCAGACAACCGCGGCGCGGCGTCGGAACCGCTCCAGGACGCGGATCAGCGCCGTGCCGAGGAAGAGGAGTAGCGCGAAGTTCCCCGCCGCGCGCATCGTATCCCAGGCGAGTGAGGTGACCAGGTAGTAGCGGCCGTAGCGCGCCAGCGTCTCGGCGGCGCCCAGCGCCGGATTCCAGCTGATGTCGGGCGCGCCGAGGGCATACGGCCAGAAGTAGAGATTGGTCAGCGCGCCGTACAACCAACCCCAGCCGGCACCCACCAACGCCAGGATCCACAGCGGCGACCGGCGCGGGAGAAGGGAAGCCGTCATCCCAGCCCAGCCCGCGGCCAGCATCTGGTAGGGAGTCCACGGCCCGAGGCCGCCGGGGCTGACCGGATCGGAGACCAGCAGCGTCAACGCACCCATCAGGAACCCGAGCCGAGCGCCGAAGACGAAGCCGACGAGCGTGATGAGCAAGAAGACCGGCGAGAATCCCCCGGGGAGGGGAAGCAGGTTGTCGATCATGCGCAGCGCCGTGTTCAGGCCGACGAGCGCGCCGAGCATGGCGATGGTGTGCGTCGTCAGGCCGTGCTGCGCCTCGCTCAGGATTGCCAACAGGATCATGGCGACGGCCGCGCTGAAGAGCAGCAGGGAGGTGCGCCCTTCGGCTACGCTCAGGGCAGGCCCTGCGACGGAGCCTGCCCCGACCGCAGCCGAAGGGCTCAGGGGAGGTGCCCAGAACGGGAAGAGAAAGAACGCCGCCCCGATCAGAGTCAGGCCGGCGAAGAACAGGTTGCCGAAGTCAAAGCGGTGCCGCATGCGAGGGTCTGGAGGCTGCTCTGCCGCCATTCGTCCCCGCGCCAGGGGACGTGGCTCCGCGTCCTGTCGCCGCCGCAGACGAAACGGAGACAAGATCGCTTCGGCGGCGCGCCTGCGGGCAGTATAGCACGCCGTCGGCACGAGGGACCGGCGGGGAGGGGGCTATAATCGCGTGAGAATGCGCGCGCGGCGGTTGGCTTGGGTATTGGCAAGCGTATTCCTGGCGCTGGCGGGGTCTTGGGCGGCGGTGCGAGGCGCCGTGGCCCAAGGGACGGGGTTCGTCACGCCGACGCCGGGCCCCGATGGGAAAATCATCTACATCGTTCAGCAAGACGACGCCCTATGGACGATCGCCGCGCTCAGCGGCAAGAGCGTCGAAGAGTTGATGGCCCTCAACGGCATCCAGCCGGGGGATTACCTCAACCCGGGGATGCAGCTCCTGCTCGGCGTCGCCGGGCCGGCGCAGCCCACCGCCGCGCCGCAGGCGCGCCAGACCGCTACCCGTCCGGCGCCGACCCCCACGCCGGTCTTCGGGACCGGCGAGATCTGCATTCTGCTGTTCCTGGACGCCAATGGGAACGCCCGCCTTGACGAGGGTGAGACGGCCCTGCCCGGTGGGCAGATCAGCATCGCCGAGCCGTCGGGGATCGTCGCCGGCGAACAGACCACCGGCGCCGAGGCCGAAGGGTTCTGCTTCGAAGGGCTCCAAAACGGCGACTACAACGTCTCGGCGGCGGCGCCGCAGGACCACAACCCGACCACGGCGATGAACATCCCGGTGCGGCTGATGCCCGGGGAGATCAAGTACATCGAATTCGGGGCGCAGGCCAGCGCTGCCATCGGCGGGGGCAGCGGGGGGGGTGGCTCGCGTTCCACGGTCTTGGGGATCTTCGGTGTCGGTCTGCTCCTGGCGGCCGGCGTGCTGGCCTACTTCGCCGCGCGCTACAACCGGCGGACCCCGATGAGCCTGCGTTAGCCCGCGCCCGGCGCCCTCAGAATCTCCTCGAGCGACGCCAGCAGCGTCACCACGTGCTCCGGCCGGCTGGATTCGCCCATCAGGCCGACGCGCCATATCTTCCCGGCCAGCGGGCCAAGTCCGCCGGCGATCTCGATGCGATACTCGAGCAGCAAGCGCCGGCGCACAGCGGCTTCGTCGAAGGTCCCCGGCAAACGCGGCGTGGAAAGAGTCGGCAGCCGTTGATGCTCTGGGACGAGAAGCGGGAGATCGAGCCGTTCCAGGCCGTCCCATAGTCTGCGCGCGTTGGCCGCGTGGCGGGCCCATCGCGCCGGGAGACCTTCTTCGAGCGCCAGGCGCAGCGCCTCGCGCAGCCCGTAAGCTGTGCTGATCGGCGCGGTGTGATGGTAGGAAGGTCGGTCGCCCCAGTATTGCCCGAGGAGCTCGAGATCGAAGTAGAACACGGGCGGCGGCGACGCCCGACGGGCGATCGCCTGGCGCGCTCGCGGGCTGACCGTGATGGGGGAGAGACCGGGAGGGCCGGAGAGGGCTTTCTGGGCGGCGCTGTAGGCCACATCGACCTGCCAGGCGTCGATGTCGACGGGCAGCCCGCCAAGGGACGTAACCACGTCGAGCACCAGCAGAGCGTCGTGGCGATGGCAGGCGGCGGCGATGGCGGCGATCTCGGGCTGGCAGGCGCCGGTGGATGTCTCGGCATGGACGAGGCTGACGAGCTTCGCCGGGCGGCGCGCCAGGGCGGCTTCGATCGCCGCCGGGTCCTGCACCTGGCCCCACGGAACCTCCAGCCGTTCCACGGCCGCTCCGTATCGACGACCCATCTCGGCCAGCCGCTCGCCGAAGTAGCCCTGGATGCAGGCCAGCATCGAGTCGCCGGGCTCGATCAAGTTGCTCAGCGCCGCTTCCATGGCGGCCGTCCCGGTGCCGGAGACGGCCAGGGTCAGCTCGTTTTCCGTTTGAAAGACGGTCCGCAGCATGGAGCGGATGTCGGCCAGGATCGACAGGAAGTCGGGATCGAGGTGGCCGACGAGGGGCGTGGCCATGACCCGCAGGACACGCGGGTGCAACAGGCTCGGCCCGGGGCCGAGCAGAAGCCTTGGCGACGGATTGAGGTCGCGGTCCATGGGACGAACGGGGGCCGCGCCTTCCGCTGGGCTACCCCGAGGCTGGTGCCAGGACGGTGGAAGGCGCCGGGCGGGTGCTAAGCAGGTACCCGGAGAAGATCAGAACGATCGTCACCAACTCGCTGATTCGGAACAGGCCCGGGCCTCCCAGCGCACCCAGCGAATGGGCGGTGGCGGCGATCAGGCCTCCCAGCGCGATCATGCCCACTCCCGCCACACGGTTTCCGGGGACGTCGCCGCGGCGACGAAAGGCCCACAGGGAGTACAGCGCGGCTCCGATGAAGGCCAGGCTTCCCAGAATATTGGCAATGACGATGAAGATGCGCACCGGGATGAAGGGGAAGACCTTGACGTTGACGAAGCCAAGCGAGTCGGTGTGACCGAGCAGGGCGGGGTCGATCGGATAGGTGAAGATGAGAAGGCCGCCGATGATCGACAGCGCCGCGACTACCCAGGTGAAACCCCGCGCCAGGCGACGCCCGGGGCTCAGGTGCAGCGAGCCAGCGCCGAGCCAGGCGGCGACCATCAGGGCGCCGCAGGCGTAGTAGATCCGGTACGTTAGAGGAGTCCAGGCGCCATTGAGCGCGGCGGCTGTTTCGGCGGTGACGGCCAACGTCCAGACGAGCAGGGCCCATGTCCACAGCAGCGCGTGGGTCCGGCGCCGGGAAAGCCACTGCGAGGCGACGATGAGGGTGAAGCTCAGGCTGACGACAAGGTCGATCGTGGAAAGAAGGAGGGCCACGGCTACCTTCACAAGGAGGACTGTTCAAGCGTAATCCTTCCCCCCTCGGGGGTCAACCCTGCCCGCGGGGCCTGGGCGAGCTTGCAGTTACGTTACAGAACGCGCGGCGACGGATGGATCGGGGAATAATCGGGTTGACATGCGCCCGGATTGTGGGACCCGGGCGGAGAAAAGCGAGGCCGCCTGCCGCCGCCTCGCTTTTTCGTTGTGAACGCTACCCACGGGGCTTAAGCCCGGGAGGCGCGCCGCGCGCTGGTTGCCTCCCCGGCCAACGGACTCTATACTTAGGAGACGGCAGGTGGGAGCGGCTTGAGGGGCGGTCTGTCGCGTTGACCGGACGCTCGTCACACTGGCGAAGCCCTCGCGGGGACGCCTCGATGCAGCCCGACTACAGCCGGCTCGCAGAACACTCGGCGGAGGCCGTCTTCCGGTGGCTTTTCGACTCGGGCCTGACGTACGTCAACCCCGGGTTCGAACAGATCACGGGGAGGCGGCTGAAAGACCTCTCCGGCGATCCCGGCGCCTTACGCTTCCTGCTCGATCCCTCCGGACAGCCCGAGTTCGACATCGCTGTTGAGCGCCTCCGCCGAAGGGAGGTGGCCAGCGAAACCCTGGTGGCGCGGCTGGCGGACGGCGGCGGCCGGGCCTGGATCGAGTTCTCCCTCGTCCCGGTGGTGGACGCGGCCGGCCGGGTGGTGGGGATCGATGGCGTGGGGCGCGATGTCTCCCAGCATCTGGCGGTAGCCGACCAACTCAGCCGCCGCACGATGGAGCAGGCGACGTTGCTCCAGGTGCAGCGCGAGCTGCTGACTCAGCTCGATCTCAAGCCGACGCTGGACAAGATCGTCGAGCGGGCGCAGCGCTTGCTGCACGCCACGACCTGCACGATCTTCCTGCTCGAGGCCGACGGCGTGTCGTTGCGGCCCCTGGCTTCGGCCGGCGAGTACGCGCAAGAGTTGATGATGCAGCACCCCCGCGTCGGGGAAGGGCTCACCGGCTGGGTTGTCGAGCATGGTCTGCCGCAGCGGATCGACCACTCGAGTCTGGACCCGCGGTCGGTGCGCGTCCCCGACACGCCGAACGAGGACGAGAGCCTGTTGTGCGCGCCGCTCGAGATCGGCGGCCAGGTGACGGGGGCCCTGCTGCTGAGCGGCCAGCCGGAACAATACGGCGACAACGATCTCGACTTCCTGATGGCGCTGGCCCAGGTCGCGTCGTTGGCCATCGCCAACTCGCAGACCTTCGACCGCGTGCAGCGCCAGGCGACGCTCGACAACCTGACCGGCGCCTTCAACCGCCACTTTCTGACCCAAACCCTGCGCGCCGAGCTGGCCCGGGCCGACCGGCTGGGCTACTCGGTGGGCCTGTTGATGGTCGACGTCGACCACTTGAAGCGGGTCAATGACGAACACGGCCACCTGGTGGGCGACGAGCTGCTGAAGACGGTCGTCGACGGGCTGCGGATGGCCAGCCGTGAGACCGACTGGGTGGCGCGTTACGGCGGCGACGAGTTCGCCGTCGTCTTGCCGGGCTGTCCCCCCGACCAGCTCCAGGCCGTTGGCGAAAAGCTGCGCCGCGGCGTTGCCGAGCGGCGGCTGCGCCTAGAGGATGGGCGCAGCCTGGGGGTGACCGTCACCCTCGGCGGTTCCGTCTTTCCGGATGTGGCGCGCGACATGCTTCAGCTTCTGTCGCAGGCCGACGCCAACGAGCGGAAGGCTAAGCAGACCGGCGGGGATCAAGTGATCGTCGAACAGGCAATCGGCTCGAGCCCACCGGCCGGCTGACGTCCCCGCGGATGGCCCTCCCCAAGACCGGCTCGAAGTACGCCGCGCTCCACGAGTACCTCCAGCGGCGCTCGGACTCCAAGGTTGAACTGAGCATGGGCGAGATCGAGGCGATCTTGGGCGGGCCTCTGCCGGCCACGGCGCGCCGGGGTGTTGCCTTCTGGAGCAACCGGCGTGGCGGTCTGCAGGCGTCGGCCTGGTTGACGGCCGGGTTCCGGGTCACCCACGTCGACCGCCGACGCCGAAGGGTGAGATTCGAACGACCACCGCCCCGCCTGGCTCTGGGAAAGAAGGCTGGCCTTGGACGCTGGGATGGCGAGGCGGTGCGAGCACTTCGGGAACACCTGGCGCTGAACCAGCAAGGTCTGGCGGAGGTGCTGGGAGTCCGCCAGCAGACGATCAGTGAGTGGGAGACGGGAGTGTACGCGCCGAGTCGAGGACGATCGAAGCACCTCGACCTGGTCGCGGAGCGATCCGATTTCGGGTACGGGTCCGCCGAACAAAAGGCTATTGACAAAACTTCCGATACCGTGTAGGATGTCAACACCGAAGGGATTGCCTTCGGTTCCGGGTGGCTGAGGGTCGTAAAGACCCTGGCGAGTGCGCCCGGGCGCCGGCCCTGCAGGGGGTGGGGTCAGAGCTCGGGCGCACTTCCGTTCGATAGCGGAGTTGGGTCAGAACTCGGCCGGACCTGCGTCCGGTCCCGGAGTTGGGTCTGAACTTGGGTGGATCTGCGTTCGATGGCGGAGTTGGGTCAGAGCTTGGGTGGACCTGCGTCCGATGCCGCAATTGGGTCACACCTCGGTCGGACTGGCGTCCGATGGCGGTTCTTGGGGTGAAGGCT
>CAYUWF010000015.1:11121-30196 GCA_964448245.1 uncultured Anaerolineaceae bacterium
TTGGGTCACACCTCGGTCGGACTGGCGTCCGATGGCGGTTCTTGGGGTGAAGGCTTAGGGTGCCCGCTTCTGGTGCCCGAGTCGGGCGGAGGGCTGAGGGTTCATGGAGGCCGGGGAGACGTGTGGTCCACCGGCTGACGGCTCTCGATCACCAGACGCCGAAGCTCGTCAAGCGAGGCGCGGAGATCGGCCGTGGACGTCCTGCGGAAGATAGGCACCGCGAGCAGGCGGGGACGCACCAGGACGCGAAAGCGCCAGCAGACCCGGGTCCCGGCCTCGGTCGGTTCCAGCAGGATCGTGTTGAGCGCCTGGGGCTGGCCGTCGCTGGGGCGGGCGATCTCCTCGGTGAAATAGTCGAAGGGATGCCAGTCGAGGATCGTGTGCACGCTCTCGACCTTGGCGCCGTGGGTGCAGTGGGTTGTCGTCCCCACCCCGCTGCGCCTATCGGGCGAAGACACTCGGTTGACGGTCAGCCCGATCCACGCCGACCGCCGTTTCGGATCGTTCAGCCAGTCCCACACGACCGGGGGCGCAGCGGGAAGATCAACGGTGAGCTCCAAATCGGCGTCTGCCGCGGAGACGAGAATCTGCTGGCGCTGACGGGTCTCCTGCCAGCGCGTGCGCAGGTCGAAGCTGAAAGTGCGCACGGGAGCCAGCTCTGGATAAGTCTCAACCTGCTCGTGCATCCCCTCCGTTTTGATCTCCAAATCGCGGACGGCGGGCTCGGTCAGCAGGGCGTAGGCTTTCCATCCGGTGGCCTCGGCGACCCGGTTCTTGAGCAGGCGGTGAGCGAGGTTGACCTCGGACCCCAGCGGTTTCGCCGCGCCCGTAACGGCCTGCAGGATGTACTCGCCCTGGTGGACGATGAACTTCAGATCGAGGATCGGAATGGCGCTGCAGGCCGTGCAGGAGCAGGTCGTGTGTACCCGGATGGCTTCCACCCGGCCGTGGAACGCGGCGTAGGTTTGTTCGATCAGCTCGAGAAGCGTTTCGCCGCGAGGGAAAGTGCTTTCCGGGGCGAAGGCGAAGACCGCGTCGCCCTCGATCTCGGCGACGGTCAGGCTGGGCTTCAGCCGGGCAACGACGAGCTGGAGCAGCTCCAGCAGGATGTCATGCGCATGCTCGAGCTCGGATCGGGCAAGGAACGCCGTGAATCCGCTGATGTCGGCCAGGACGAGCGTGCCGTGTTGCGTGCGGGAACTCACCCCGGGGCCTCCGGGCGCGGCGCGGCGATGGCGGACGGACTCAGGCGGGGAAGAGAGCGTGATGGGGCACGTCGGCGAGGCTCACCGCGGGCGCTCGCGTAGGATCTGCCGCAGGACGGTGTAGAGGATGCCACCGTTGCGAAAGAACTCCACTTCGGCGGGTGTGTCGATCCGGACCCGGGCCGGGAAGGTGAGGCGCTTCCCGGAGGGGGTCAGGGCCTCCATCTCGATACGGCCCTCGGGGCGCAGGGCGTCGGCCACGCCACGCAGCGCGAAGACCTCGTCGCCCCTCAACCCAAGCGAGCGGGCGTCCTGGCCGGCCTCGAACTGGAGCGGCAGGACCCCCATCCCCACCAGGTTCGAGCGGTGGATGCGTTCGTAGCTCACCGCCAGGACGGCGCGCACGCCCAGGAGCAGCGTCCCCTTGGCGGCCCAGTCGCGCGAAGAGCCGGCGCCGTACTCGCTGCCGGCGACAACGACCAGCGGGACTCCCTCTGCGCCGTAGCGCATGGCCGCGTCGTAGATGCTCAACGTCTCGCCGCTGGGGAAATGGACCGTCACCCCGCCTTCGACTCCGGGGACGAGCAGGTTCTTGAGTCGGATGTTGGCGAAGGTGCCGCGGGTCATGACGCGATCGTTGCCGCGGCGCGTCCCGTAGGAGTTGAAGTCGCGCGGCGCCACGCCACGCTCCACCAGGTATCGCCCGGCGGGGGAATCGGCGGGGATGGTGCCGGCGGGCGAGATGTGATCGGTGGTGACCGAGTTGCCCAGCCAGACCAGCAGGCGGGCCCCCTCGAGGTCGCCCAGCGGAGCGGGTTCCTGCCCCAGATCGGGAAAGAAGGGAGGCTCCTGAATGTAGGTCGAGTCGGGATCCCAGGGGTAGAGTTCACCCCCCGAGACGGGAATAGCGTTCCAGGCCTCGTTCCCGCTGAAGACCTCGGCGTAGCGCTCACGAAAGATCGTCGGGGAGATTTCGCGGCGGATGACCGCTTCGACCTCCTCCGGCGAAGGCCACAGGTCGCGCAGGTAAACCGCGGAGCCGTCGGCCGCCGTGCCGAGCGGCTCGCGCGTCAGATCGATGGTCATCGTCCCGGCCAGCGCGTAGGCCACCACCAGCGGCGGCGAGGCCAGGTAGTTGGCCCGCACATGCGGGTGGATGCGGCCCTCGAAGTTGCGGTTGCCCGAGAGGACGGCCGCCGCCACCAGGTCGCCCTGGCTGATGGCCTTGACCACCTCTCCCGCCAGCGGACCGCTGTTGCCGATGCAGGTGGTGCAGCCGTAGCCGACGACGTTGAAGCCGAGTTCGGCGAGCGGTTCGAGCAGGCCCGCCTGGCCGAGATAGTCGGTCACCACGCGCGAGCCCGGGGCCAGGCTGGTCTTGACGAACGGCGCCACACGCAAACCGCGCGCCACGGCGTTGCGCGCCAGGAGCCCGGCGGCGACCATGACGGTTGGATTGGAGGTGTTGGTGCACGAAGTGATGGCGGCGATAACAACCGCGCCGTGCCCGATCTGGGCCGCCGCGCCGTTGCTGCCGATGGTGGCCCGCCGGTCGAGCTGGTCGGGGCGCAGGGCGAACCCCCCCTGCCCGGTCTCCGCCGTCAGCGCCTCACGGAGCCCTCCGGCGACGCCCGAAAGGCTGACTCGATCCTGGGGACGCTTCGGGCCGGCCAGGCTCGGTTCGATTTGGTCCAGATCGGCCTCGAGCACATCGTCGAAAGAAGGCTCCGGGGTGGCGGCCGTCCGGAAGAGCTGCTGTTCCTTGGCGTAGCGCTCGACCAGGTCGATGAGCTCTTCCTCGCGGCCGGTCAGCCGCAGGTAGCGCAGGGTTTCGTCGTCGACCGGGAAAAACCCGACGGTGGCGCCGTACTCCGGCGCCATGTTGGCGATCGTCGCTCGATCCGGCAGCGACAGCGTGTCGAGGCCGGGGCCGAAGAACTCGACGAACTTGTCCACGACGCCGTGCGCCCGCAGGCGCTGGGTGACGGTCAGGGTCAGGTCGGTGGCCGTCGCACCGGGGGCCAGACGGCCGGTGAGGCGCACGCCGACAACCTGGGGGAGAACCATCACCAGCGGTTGGCCGAGCATGGCGGCCTCGGCTTCGATCCCTCCGACGCCCCAACCGAGCACGCCCAGGCCGTTGATCATCGTCGTGTGCGAATCGGTTCCGACGAGCGTGTCGGGGTAGGCCAGGACCCCATCCGGTGTCGAGCGGCGCTGGACGACCGAGGCCAGGTACTCGAGGTTGACCTGGTGGACGATGCCGGTGGCCGGGGGCACCACGCGGAAGTTAGCGAAGGCTTCCTGGCCCCAGCGCAGGAAACGATAGCGCTCCTGGTTGCGCTGGAACTCGAGGTCGGCGTTTCTCCGCAACGCCTCGCCAGAAGCGAAGAAGTCCACTTGCAGCGAGTGGTCGATCACCAGGTCGACTGGCACGCGGGGGTTGATCTGCCGCGGGTCGCCGCCGAGCCGTGCCAGGGCCGAGCGCATCGCCGCCAGGTCGACCACGGCCGGCACGCCGGTGAAATCCTGCATCAGGACGCGCGCCGGGAGGAAGGGGATCTCCGGCCGTGTAGCGCGGCGCGGGGCCCAGCCGGCGACGGCCTGCACGTCCTGGCTGCGGATGCGGCGCTCGTCGACCTGGCGCAGGACCGACTCAAGCAGGACGCGAATCGAGAATGGCAGCCGGTCGAGCTGGGCCAGGCCGCCCTTCTCCAGGGCCGCCAGGCTGAAGATGGTTACTTCACCGCCTTTTGTCGAAAGCCGGCGAAGAGTCTGGAAGGCATCGTTCGACATCGGCCTCTCCGATATTCCGAGGAGCTCAGGAGGCCACACGGGCGGCGCCGGCCGCCCCGCTGTCCGAAGATGGGACCGCGATGCGAGTATAATCCATCGGGCTGGCGGGCGGTGGCCTCTGGGCCGAAGCATGCTGGCGCAGGGGCCGTCCCGTCCGGGCGGCTCGTTTGCATCTAGGGCAGGGTGAGGCTTGGACCAGAGAAGGCGGCGGAGCAGGGGGGAGCTGAGATAGCGATGGGGAAAGACAGAATGCGCCCGGCCAGGAAACCCGTCTCCCGGCGAGCCGGCGCGAAATCTCGGCGCTCGTCTCCCATGCCGGAGGCCGATTCCAAGGCTACGGCTCCCTCGGTGGTCCTCGCGCAGGCCCTCGAGCCGGTCCTGCAGTCCCTGGTCTCCCAAGCCGTCGGCCTTCTTAGTGGAGACGGTGGCGGTTTCTACCTGTCGGACCCGAGGGCGCGCCTGCTGCGCTGCGTCGTGGCCACCGGGACCTCGTCGAATGTCCTGGGGGTCGTCCTGCGCTACGGGGAAGGCGCCGCCGGGCAGGTGGCGGAGACGGGAGAACCGGTCGTCATTGAAGACTACCGCCGCTGGCCAGGACGTTCCCCGCAGTTCGAGAAGGCCGCCCCTTTTCGGGCCGTCGTCAGCGTGCCCACGTTGTGGCAGGGGCGGGTGACCGGCGTCCTGCACGTCTTGCGGACTCGGGCCGACAGGACGTTTTCCCAGGCCGACGTCGATCTCCTCACCGTGTTCGCCAACCAGGCGGCGGTCGCCCTGGAGAACGCGCGCCTGTTGGAGGAGACCAACCGGCGGGTGCGGCAGCTTTCGATCCTCAACGAGTTGACGCGGGCGGCGCTCGAAGCCAGCGATCTCCAGGCGATGGCCCAGGTGCTGGCCGAACGGATGGGCGCCCTGGTGGGGGCCGACGGTTGCCATCTGGTCCTGTGGGACGAGGCCGAGCGCGTTGGCGTGCCGATGGCCGCCTCCGGCGTCCTGCGCGGCGTCTATGGTCGGGAAAGGCCCCGACCCGGAGAGATGACCCTCACCGAAAGCTCGCTGCGGGCGGGCCGGCCCGTGACGGTGGAGGACTGCCTCAACACGCCCTACATTAGCCCCGAGATCGCCAAGGATTGCCCCTACCTCTCCATGCTCGGCGTGCCCTTGATCGCCGGCCAGCGCTGGATAGGCGCGGCATTGCTCGCCTACCGGGAGCGGCACGTCTTCGACGAAGACGAGATCGCCCTGTGCGAGCAGGCCGGCGGCCAGGTGGCGCTGGCGCTGGCCAAGGTCCAGGCCTACGAGGCGGAACGACAGCATCGCAACGAGCTGGAAGGGCTGCGCCGGGCCAGTCTGCGCCTGACGTCGACGCTCGAGCTTCAACCGGTGCTGGAGGCACTTCTGGATGAAGCGCTGCACCTGGTCGAGGCCTACGACGCCAACCTGTTTTTCTTCGACGGCGACCGCCTGATCTTCGGGGCTGCGCTGTGGGACGGCGAGTTCCGCGCCAAGCCCTACGCCGAGCCACGGCCGAACGGAATCACCCAGCGTGTGGCGCGCACCGGCGAACGCCTCGTGATTCAAGATGCCGGGCACAGCGAGTATTACCAGGAGCGGCCCTGGGAAGGGAGCATCGTCGGCCTGCCGATCCGCATCGGGGGCGCCGTCCGCGGGGTGATGACGATGGCCTTCCGCGCCGCCGGCGCCGTCACCGAATCCCGTCTGCGGGTGCTCGAGCTCTTCGCCGACCAGGCCGGCATTGCCATCGAGAATGCGCGCCTATTCGCGGCGATGGACACCGAACGCCAGCGGGTCCGCCTGCTGTACGAGGTCGGCCGCGAGACGTCGGCCAGCCTCGATGCGGTCGAGATCCTGCGGCGGGCGATCGGCCTGGCGACCGGGCACCTGGACGGGAGCCGCGGGGCGGCCTACCTGCTCGAGGCGGAAACCGGACGCCTGCGGCTGGTGGCCGTCTCGCCCAAGCCCGAGATGTCGATCGAAGATCAAGACCGGCTTCTCGAGATTCGGCTGGGGCGCGGGCTGAGCGGGTGGGTCGCCGAGCGGCGTGAGCCGGCCCTCGTCCCGGACATCCTACAGGATGACCGCTGGGTGCCGACGCCTGCCGGCGACGCGCAGGGGGGCGCCGCCCTGGCCGTCCCGGTCATGTCCGGCAGCGAGGTCCTGGGGGTCCTGATCGTCGTGGCGGGCCATCCCGTCGGCGAGGAGCACCTGGAGCTGCTACAGGCCATCGGCCGCCAGGTCGGCCTGGCGTTGGCGAACGCCAAGCGCTATCAACAGGTGACGCGACGCCTGGCGGAGCGCACCGCGGTGCAACAGGTGGCGCAAGTCGTCAACCGTCGCCTCGAGCTCGGCCCGCTGCTGGAAGAGGTCGTGCGTCAGGTGAGCGACGTGCTCGGTTACCCGGTCGTCGAGATCTTCCTGATCGAGGGCGACGACCTCGTCCTGCGGGCGGCCAACGGATCGGAGGGGGCCGGCGACAAGCGCATCGAGCACACGCGCGGGATCATCGGGCGCGCCGTCGGCAACAACGTGCCGGTCTTCGCGCCGGATGTTCGCCTCGATCCGGATTACCTCGTGGGCATGCCTTCCACGCGGGCGGAGATCGCCGTGCCGCTCTATAAGGGCGCCATCGTCGTCGGCGTCCTCAACGTCGAAACGCCGCGCGACGGCGGCCTGACCGAGGAAGATCTCAACCTGCTGACGCTGCTGGCCGACCAGGTTTCGGTGGCGCTGGAGAACGCCGCCCTGTACGAGCGCCTGCGCCAGCACACGGCCGAGCTGCAAGGGACCGTCTCGGCTCGCACGGCCGAATTGGAACAGGCCCTGGCCAAGGCCCAGGCCGCCGACCAGTTCAAGACGCGTTTCGTCGCCGACGTCTCGCACGAGCTGCGCACGCCCCTGACCAACATCCGCCTCTACCTCGACCTGCTCGACAAGGGCCGCACCGAAAAGTTCGCCGACTACCTGGAGACGCTTCATCGCGAGACGTCGCGCTTGATCGATCTCATTGAAGACCTGCTGACCGTGTCGCGGCTCGACGCCGGCACGGCCGAGATGGAGCCGATCTGGATCGACCTGAACAGCATGGCGACCGGATTGGTGGAGGACCGCCGGCGACTCGTCGCCCGGGTCGATCTGTCAATCGACTTCGACCCCCAGGCCGATCTGCCGCTGGTGCGGGCCGACGAGCGGATGATCTCGCAGGTTGTGGCCAACCTGATGACGAACGCCGTCAACTACACCCCGCCGGGGGGGAAGATCACCGTCCGCACCGACACCATCGCCGACGGGGAGAAGAAGTGGGCCCGGCTGGCGGTGGTCGATACCGGGCTGGGGATCCCGGAGAACGAACTGCCACGCCTGTTCGAGCGGTTCTTTCGGGGCTCGGCCAGCCGTGCCCGGGGGATTTCCGGCACCGGCCTGGGGCTGGCGATCTGCAAGGAGATCCTCGATCGACACGGCGGCCGCATCACAGGCACCAGCCAGGCCGGAGAAGGCTCGGCCTTCACCATCTGGTTACCCGTCCAACGAGTGACCGACGTGTTGCCGGCCGCACCGTCCGTCGTGTAGCGCCCGAAGCTCGCCAAGAGAAACCATCCTGCGCGCCGTGCCGGACGTCCGGGAAGGTCGAAGCCGGAAAGGTCCTTCGCCGGCTTGGAATCAGTGGGGGCGGGTCTCAGACCCGCCCCTGCCTCACCAGGTCGATGAGAGACGGCCTAGGACAGGTGGCTTCCCAGCGGAGGCCCTTTGCGCGCCGCCGAAGGGCTCAGCGGGGCACGGTCGGCAGCAGCACCGACACCGGCTCGAAGCTGAGGCGGTGGATCGGGCAGGGACCCCAGCGTCGGAGTGCCTGCAGGTGGCCGGCCGTCCCGTACCCTTTGTGGCGTGAGAATCCATAGGTCGGAAAGGTGAGGGCGAATTCGTCCATGGCCTGGTCGCGCCCCACCTTCGCCAGAACCGAGGCCGCCGCGATCGACAGCACCCGCGCATCCCCGTGGGTCACCGGCGTTTGGTCGAGGGGGACGTCCGGCAGGCGGAGGTGGTCGAGCAGCAGGTGCTGCGGCGGCAGACTCAGCCCTTGCAGGGCGCGCCGCATCGCCAAACGGGTCGCCTCCAGCGGGCCGAGGCGATCGACCTCGTCGCACGTCGCTTGGCCGACGGCCCAATCCAGCGCTAACGCCCGGATGTTCTCGGCGCAAGCTCGGCGCTGATGGGCCGTCATGACCTTGGAGTCGCGCACGTCGTGCAGGGCGGCCGCCAGGTTGGAGCGCCCGACGGGAAGGATGACCGCGGCCGCAAACAACGGGCCGGCCAACGCGCCGCGGCCGGCCTCGTCGAGCCCGGCGACCGGCAGCATGCCGCGGCGGGCGAGCGACCGCTCATGGCGCAGGTCGGGGCGCACCCGTTTCGGCCGTCTCGCCCTCCCGGCAGGACACCGGGACGGTGCGGCGGACCGGGTCTTCCCGGAAGGACACCGGGACGGTGCGCGGTCCGAACGGGCTGCACCGGGGCGGTGGGGCGGCTGCTCAGCCCGGCGCATAATCGCCGCGACGCCAGTTGCGCCGGATGCGAAAGAGATCGGCGAACATCGTCAGCGAGTCGCGCAGGACGTGCACCCGGCTGCCCGGGTTGTAGGTCCACGGGATGGGGACCTCCACGATGCGGTAGCCGCGTCGCAGCCCGACGAAAAGCACTTCCACATCGAAGGTCCAGCCGTCGAGGCGCTGGACGCGAAAGAGGTCCTCGGCCGCCGCCCGCCGGAAGCACTTGAAACCGCACTGTGTGTCCTGGATCTCAGGGATGGTCAGCTGCCGCACAAGCAGGTTGAAGGCGCGCCCGACGACATGACGGTAGGCCGGCTCGGCGAGGCGCCGCGCCCCCGGCGCCTGGCGCGAGGCGATGGCGATGTCGACGTCCGGCAGATGGGGCGGCAGGAAGCGGGGCACCTGGTCGATCGGCATCGAGAGATCGGCGTCGCAGATGAAGCGATAGTCGCCGCGCGCCGCCAGCATCCCGCGGCGGACGGCCAGCCCTTTGCCCGGCCGATCCACCTGCACCAGGCGCAGGCCCGGGATGCGGGCGGCGAAGTCGCGCACGACGTCTGCCGTGCCATCGGTGCTGCCGCTGTCGACCACGACCACCTCCCACGCGTAGGCCTGCGAAGTGAGGAACTGGTGGATCTGGGGGAGACTTGCTGGCAGCCGTGCCTGTTCGTTGTGGGCGGGGACGATGAGGCTGAGGAACGGTTCCAAGAAGGCCGACTCAGGAGAGCAGGTCAGGGGTGAGGACCATCGCGGCGAAGGCGGCCAGGATGCACAACTCGATCAGGAGCATCGCCCCCAGCAGGAGCACTTCACGCCGACGCAGCCCGCGGCGCCTGCGGCGGCGGGGCGAGAGCAGAGGCGGCACGCCGACGGGCGCCGGCGGCTCTTCCACCTTGGGCTCCGGCGGATGGAGCAGGGCGTCGATCAGCAGCTGCCCGTCTTCCCGATCCATGATCGGGGGCTGCTCGCGCAGGTTGGCGGCGAAATGCTCCAGCGCGTCGGCTAAGACGATGCGAGTCTTGGGGTTGACCGTGTCGACGTGCGCCCGCGGGTTGGTGAACATGACTACGGCGTCGACCTGCGGCAGGCCGTAGCCCAGGCCGTGGAGATACTTCAACAGCACATCGGCGGTCGCCAGTGCCATCTGCTGGAGATTGGGCCGGGCCGGGCGGAAATGCCCTCCGCTGTGCGCCAGCCACTCCTCGTCCTTGGCGCGGAAGACGCCGCCCGCCGGCGAGGGCAGGATGGCGTACGCGCCCTGCGGCCCGATCAGGATCAGCGAGGCGATCAGACCGGATCCGGGGATCAGGACGTTGCGCAGCAGATGGTAGTCGTTGGGGAGACTCTTGTTGAGCCGCTCGGTGACCGCTTCCTGCGCCTGCATGATCCCGTACCAGCCCAGACCAAAGCGCAGGCTGCCGCGCAGGCGGTCCTGCAGGGTGATCTTCCCATCCTCGCCACGGAATTCGGATCGTTCGACGACGCGCATGGCAGCCGCCCAGGATTATAGGGCACTCCGCCTGCGGCACAACGGGCCCGGGCCGTATAATGTGGGGGAGGCGTTGTATGCCACGTACGGCCCTGGCGGCCTTCGTCGGCGCGCTGCTCCTGGCGGGATGGACTTCCGGTTCCGTCCAGCCGCCCGCGCCGCAAGCCCTCGTCCTCGAAATCGACGGCCCACTCACGCAGGCTTCCGCCGAATACCTCGACCGCGGTCTGGCGGTGGCCGAGCGCGATGCCGCCTCCCTGGTCGTCGTCCAAATCGACACACCCGGCGGCTCGATCGACGTCATGAACCGGATGGTGCAGTCGATCCGGGGCAGCGCCGTGCCGGTCGTGATCTATGTCGCGCCGCGCGGTGCCATTGCCGGGAGCGCCGGGACGATCCTGGTGCTGGCCGGCCACGCCGCCGCCATGGCCCCCGAGACGGCCATCGGCGCCGCCAGCCCGGTGGGCGCGCAGGGGGAGGACCTGGGCCAAACCCTGGCGGCCAAAACGCGCGAAATCCTCAAGGCGACGGCTCGAACGCTGGCTGCCTGGCGCGGCGAGGCGGCGCTCGAGCTGGCCCAGGCGACGATCGACGAGGCGGCCGCCGCCTCCGCACAGGAAGCGATCGAGGCGGGGATGGTCGACGTCATCGCCGATAATCTCGACGACCTGTTGCGCCAGCTCGACGGGCGAACGGTCGAGGTTGGAGGCCGACCGGTGCTGCTCCATTCGGCCGAGGCGCATCTACAACGGCTGCCGCCGACGCTCCTCGAGCGGCTGCTGCAGGCGCTCACCAATCCCAACCTGGTCTTTCTGCTGCTCTCGCTTGGACTGCAGGCGCTCCTCATCGAGCTCTCCCACCCCGGGGGTTGGGTGGCCGGGTTCATCGGCGTCGTGGCGCTGGCCCTCGGCGCCTACGGCCTGGGAATCCTCCCGGTCAACGGGTTCGGTCTGATCTTTCTGGCGGCGGCCTTCGTCCTTTTTGTCCTTGAGCTCAAGGCGCCGACTCATGGCGCCCTGACGGCGGCCGGTCTGGGCAGTTTCATCGTCGGCGCGCTCGTCCTCTTCAATTCCCCGGAGACCCCTTCGTTTCAACGGGTGTCGGTGCCGCTGGTGATCGGCATGGGCGGAATAACGGCCGGGCTGTTCGCGCTGCTGCTCACCCTCGTCGTGCGCGCGCAGCGGCGCCCGGTGGCGGTCGGCGCGCCGGCGCTGATCGGCCGGGTGGGCGAGGTGCGCCAGAGGGTGGCGCCGCTCGGGCAAATCCAAGTGGCGGGGGAGCTATGGGCGGCCGAGATCGACCCGCGCGAGGCGGCGATCGAGGTGGGGGCGCGGGTCGAAGTGACGGGCGTGGACGGCCTCCGCCTACGGGTTCGCCCGTGGGACCGGAAGCCCGGTTGACGCTGCCTGCCCGCGCCAGTACACTAGCCGGCAACTCCCCCATCGGCAGGAGGCACCTCCATGGCTGACCACCGCCTGATCGTCCGCACCGGTCCCAATCCGGGCACGGTCTTCGACCTGAGCAAAGAAGTCACCATGTTCGGGCGCGATGTCACCAACGACATCCCTCTGAGTGACGCCGAGATCTCCCGCCAGCATTCGCGGCTGACCCGAACGCCGGGGGGAATGGTGCTGGAAGACCTGGGATCGACCAACGGGACTTTCGTCAACGGCGACCGGCTGACCTCGCCGCGGGTCCTGCGATCGGGCGACCTGGTCGGCCTGGGGGAGAATGTCACCCTGACCTTCGAGGCGACCTCCCCGTTATCGGTGGCGACAGTGATGAGCCCGGCCCGGGGAGGCCCGCCGCTTCGACCGGCACCGCGTCCAGCTGCGTTGCCCCCCGTATCTGCAGGCCCGGCCACTCCGATGGGAATGCCGGCGGCGTCGGCGGAAGAGGGTCGCGGCGGGCGAAGAAGGTGGCTGCTGGCCGGCTGTGGCTGCCTGCTGATCCTGGCGGCATGCATCGCGGGGTTCGCGCTCATGGACGCGTACGCTCCGGATACTCTCTACGCACCGCTGCGAATGCTCGGCTTCTGACCCTTCGTTTCTTGCGGATTTCGCGGGGCGGCCCGGAGCACAGCCGAAGGGTCGCCCCGTCGATTCCCGATCCCGGTCTTCTTACTTGGGCTTGGACATGGCGTTGCCGATCTTCCATCCGCCTTCTTCGGCGATCGACTTCACCAGGTCGCGCACCTTCCCCAGGTCGTATTTGAACTTGTCGCCGTCAGGTTGAAAGCCGACCCCGCTGCCGGAGCGGTCGACGACCTTGACGACGAAGGATGAGAACTTCACCATATTCCCGCCCGAGACATCGAAGCCAGAAGAGCTGCTGCCGCTTTCGTCCACGGTCTGCCAGTAGTTGACCTTGTGCGCGGCAGGATCGAGCTTGGCTCGGGCTTCGAAGGTCTTCTTCTTGGTCCCCAGGAACGCCTTCGTTTCAGAGGTATGTCGAAACTCGATCAGGTTGGGCGCCAACGATTTCACCTGAAGGACATCGTTGGAGAGGCCGATGAGTCTCTCCGAAACACCGTTTCCGTCGCCTTGCGGTGCGCCGTCACTGCTCATACCGAGTCCTCCCTTGTGCGAAGCCTGCGCCGTGGATGGCCGCGCTGGATTGAAGCGAGAGTACAGCAGCCCAGGAAGTCGCGAAATGGGCTTTCGCTCCTAATCGGACCCGTGAGGTCTCATTAGCAGATGTCATGGGTCTGTTTCAAGCTGGCGGCGTCGCTAACCCCCCGCCTTGGTGGTGACACGAAAGGGTTGTGTCATTCCCGCGAAAGCCGAAGACACCCGAAGCGCGCCTAGCGGCCCACCGACCTTCCAGAGGAAGGTCGGACATGGGCAGGCGGAGTGGTGCGGGAATCCCGGCGTCCACTCGACGAGCCCTGGACCCCCGCCTCCCCTCCGGGATGCCCCACGGGGGTCCTCTCCAGGATGCGAAGCGCGATGCGAAGACGCGACGAAGCGCGATGCGCGGGGGTGACCGGAAGAGGCTGCAACATCCTCTCAAAAGCGGCAATCCAGTTCGACCTGGGTTCCACCGCCCCTCGGCGAATCCCGTCAGGCCGTCGGCGTAGAATGGAGTCGATGAACCGCCGATGGATCCTGGTCTTAGCCGCCGTCGTGATCATCGGGGCGATTCTCGCGGCAGCAGCGCTGGGTCGAAGGTCGGCGCCGACCGAAACGGACGAGGCGCGGCTGGAGGACACCGCCTTCGACCGGGCCCGGGCGCAAATGGTGCAGGACGGCATCGTGGGCTGGGGAATCGCCGACCCCGCCGTGATTGCGGCAATGGGGGTTGTGCCGCGGCACCTGTTCGTACCGTCGGAATTCCTCGACCAGGCCTACGAGAACCACCCGCTTCCGATCGGCCACGGACAGACGATTTCGCAGCCGTACATCGTGGCGCTGATGACGGAGACCCTTGAGCTCGAGCCCGGCGAGAAGGTGCTCGAAATCGGAACCGGATCTGGCTACCAGGCGGCCGTCCTGGCCGAAATGGGCGTGCAGGTCTACTCGATCGAGATCCTGCTGCCCCTGGCCGACGGCGCCGCCGAACGGCTGGGCGAGGTTGGCTACGAGGAGATCCAACTTCGCGCCGCGGATGGTTACTACGGTTGGCCGGAGGCGGCGCCGTTCGAGGCGATTATCGTCACGGCTGCACCGGACCACGTGCCCCAGCCCTTGCTGGCCCAGCTTGCCGTGGGGGGTGTGTTGGTGATCCCGATCGGGCCGCCCGGGGGCTACCAAGAACTGTGGCGGCTGCGACGCCTATCCGAGGACCAAATCGAGAGTACCAGCCTCGGCGGGGTTCGCTTCGTTCCCCTGGTCCACGAGGACGAAGGCGGATCCACTGACGGATAGCGCCGGGCGCGCCTACCACCGGTAGGCCGCCTCGGCGCAGCGGTAGCGCTGCGCCGGCGAAGTCCACACCACCAGGCGGACTTCGCCGATCGAGCTGCGGAAGCGGCAAGGACTTTTCCCTGCGACCACCAACCGGGCTTCAAGCTCGGTCTGCAACGGTTCCGGCACGCGTGGGGCGATCAGGACGATGGCGCGCGGGTCCTGAAGCTCCTCGTCGGTGACCGCCAGCGCACTCTCCTCCATCAGCGAGGCCTCGTCAAACGAGATCTGATGCAAGCCGAGCTGCCGGGCCACTGAATCGCGCAGCGGGCTTTCCGGCATGGCCAGGATCATCAGGCGGGCACGCGTTGGGCCGGGAACCAGCAGGTTGGCGGATTCGCGCAGGAGGAGAACCTGGGGTGACTGGTAGCGGCTGGCCATGCGCTGCCGCGAAAGGGGATAGGCCTGAACCAGGTTGGTGATCAGAATCAACCCGAGGAGACCATAGGTGGCGCGGCCGACCCCCCGCGCGGAGACTCCCAGATCGCGCAGGGCGGCCCCGAGCCAGAGCAGACCAAGGGCGGCCAGAATCGCCAGCCAGGGCAGCAGCAGAAACATGCGTGTGGGGGGCGGCGAGGGATATTCATGCGTGGCGCCCACCAGCAGCAGGAGGATCGCCAGGCCGGCGAGTAGAAAGGCGGCTGTGCGGTTGTGCCGGTCGTGCAGCAAGACTCCCAGGCCGATGATCACCAGAACGGCCGTGACGACATCCACGAATCCGACGGCGACGAAGTGGCTTTCGATGGGCGTCAGCAGGAACGACAGGCTGGCCTCGCCCAGGTTGCGCAGGATGTGCACGGAGGCGGAGGTCCAATCATTCGCCAGGGACGGGTCATGCCAGAGCGTGCCGGTTAACTTTGTCTCCCAGAATCCGCGCTGTACCAGGATGGGCAGCACGGTGGCGAGGAGGACGGTCCCGGCGATCAACCACCGGCCGAGCGAGGGGCGCGTCGGCTGGCTGTGGCGGGCCACGAACAGCAGAGAAACCGGCAAGGTCAGGATGGCGCCCGGGTAAACGAAGAAGCACAGCCCGAGGGCCGCGCCGAAGGCCACCGCCGCGAGGCGCCGCCGACTGCGGACGAACCAGGTAGCGGCTGCCAGGCAGACGGAGAAGGCGAAAAGCGCTTGAAGGTTGTTGTAACCGATCTTGCCGAAGCTCATCAGGTAATGCGAAGTCACCAGCAGCGCGCATGCCAGGATGGCCAGGCGGCGTCCGCCGATGGCGTGAACGAAGGCATACAACGGCCACAGGCTCAGGGCGGCGAGATACAGGTTGCTGAAGCGCCAGCCGAACAAGCCGGGGCCGAAGGCGCCCATGCTGGCGGCCTGGATCAAAGAGGAGAAACCGGGGTGGGTGGAGTAAACCCCGGACGGGTTGTAGAGCTGCGCGCCGATCGAGGCGGCGTCCGCCCGGGCCAGGAGGCCGGCGGCGTAGCTGTAGAAGGCGTACTCGTCGCCGATGACCGAGAACCACCACGCGCTGAAGTAGAGCGAGGAGAGAACGAGGCTGGCCGAGACCAACCAGAAGACCGGCGTCAACGTTCTACGTCTCGATCGCCAAAGAAAGATGTGGGCCGAAGCGGCGAGGACCGCCAGGACGGCCGCCGCCGGGCTGCGATTCACCGACGCGAACAACGTGAGGACGAGCAAGGTGTGAGCCGTGAGGGGGCCCGCCCAACCCCGCCACCGGGCAGAGGCCGCCGGGCCCGGCCGACGGATGGGAATCTCGCGCAGCATCCACGCCGCTAAGAAGCCGAGGTAGGGCAGGGCATAGTCCCAGCCCGGGCGCTCTCCGGCGGCGCTCCTTGATACAACGGCGGCGGTCATGGCGAGGGCGAACGAGATGAGGCCCACCATGGCTATCCGTCGCTGCAGCCGGCCCGGACGAGCCGCCACCTGGCTTTCCTCGGGGAGGGTAGGCCCGAGGAGGATTCGGCTCGCCGGTCGGCGGGCAACCAGAATCACGGCGCCCAGGACCGCCGGGATGATGAGCAGCATGGTTGCGGGCCATGGGCCGAGGCAGGCGTGGGGCAACCTGCACCAGAGAGGGGTCAGGAGATCGGTGATGACGTGGTTGCCCAGCCAACGGTCGCTGAAAACGAGCAGCGAGGGGAGGTTACACAGGATCAGGATCGCCAGCAGGGCGGAACGACGAGGCCGCGCACCGGCCGTGGTTCGACCGGGCGGGGGAGACATTTCAGGACCAGCGGTCGCGTCGGAGGAGGTCGTCATGCGTTCTCAGGATGCGGTCCGGAGGATCTCTCGGCGCAGCGCCACCCAGCCCGCCAGGTAGGCCAGGCCTCCCAGGAGCATCAGCGCGCGCAGACCGAGGTCGATGGCGATCATCGCCCCGAGCACGCCGGCCACGGCGGAGGCTGCGCCATTGACGGACCAGGCCCAGCCGACGCGGCCGGGCTCGCCTGCGGTGAACCACCGCAGGCCGACCGGAAAGGGAATCCCCATCAGGAAGCCCAACGGAAAGAGAACGAGGATCGATGCGGTGAGGCGGGCGGCGAAGCTCCAGTCGAGCGTCAGAGGAATGACGGCCGGGACAACGAAGGCCCATCCCAGCGCCACCCCTCCCAGCAAGAGCGCGGTGCGGCCCGTCCGCACCCGGTCCGACAGGCGGCTTCCGATCCCCGAGGCGAGCAGGAGCACCGAAAGGACCACGGTGAAGGCCAGGGAAGCCCGCTCGAGCGGGAGGGTGAAGCGCTGCAGCAGCGCGAGCTCGATGAACATGAAGCCGGCGCCGATGCAGGCGAAGTACAACCCACCGGTGAGGGACACCCGGCCGCGCACCTGGCGCGAGAGCGACGGTGCCAGGCAGAGCAGCGCCGCCAGAACGAGGATCAGCGCCAGCAGGGCCAGCAGCACCAGATACCCGCTGCCTCCGAAGGGCTGCCAGGTTTGCCCGAGGGCGGTCAGAACCTCGGGCGTCTGCTGCCAGCGGAAGAAGTGAAAGAAGAACGGACGGTCGTCGCTCGTCGGGGCAATCTGGTAGGGAAACGTCCGCTGAAGATCCTGCGGGTCATCCAGGAGGCCGCGGAATAGCGCCGGATAGGGGTCGTCGGGTATGCGATTGAAGCGATTGAGGTCCGCAGAGGACAGATCGGGCAGCATGATCGGATCGAAGCCGTTGCGATCCAGGAAGCGGCGGACCACGGCGAGCTCGGCCTCCGTCCAGGGCCGAGAGGAGACGAGGACGGTGGAGGTACGCAGGCTTCGGTAGGCCACGATCCGGGCGCTGGCCTCCTGAACGCCGCTGCGATCCATCGCCGCCAGCAGCGTCGACCAGGCACGCAGCGACTCGGCCGGCGGCGTCGTCAACCATCGCGTGAGCACGAGAACGCCGTCACCTGAGAGGCGCCGCAAGGCGGCGGCCATCGCCTCCACCGTCAGGCCGTAGTCCTCGCTCAGGCTGAACGCGCCGGAGGCTACCGGCCGGAAGGGATCGGTCAGCGCGAAATCGATCACATCGTAGCGCGCATGCCCTGCCAGAGCTCCGCGGCTGTTTGTTGGCAGCCAGCGCAGGCGCGCCTCTTCAGCGAGGTGGAAGGTAAAGTCCGAGTACGGACCCTGCAATGCCTCGAGCAGCAGCGGCTCGTCGACCGGGGCGTGAACTTCGGCGGCGCCGGCGGCGAAGGCCAGCGCCACTTGCAGGCCGGCACCGGGGTCGAGGACCAGGGCGCGGGCTCCGGGTCGCAGTTCGTAGGCGAGGCCCGCCGGCATCGACTGGGCCAACTGGCGCGCGACAGCGCCCGCCGGGTCCAGGGCAGTGGCCGCCAGGGGGCCGTCGCCGTCAAGGTAGAAGCCCACCTGGGCCGGCAGCAGCCCGCTGTAGTTCAGGCTGAGGCCGGGGAAGTTGTGGACGCCGTCGCTTTCGACGACCTCCAGCCGAGCCGAGACGCCGTCCCGGAAAACGGTGACCTCCGCCTGGGGATACAGTTCTGCCTGGGCCACGGCCTTGTTAGGGGAGAGGCGCAGCCGGAGACCTTCTGGCGGGCGGAGCGCAAGGACGCCGAGCGCAAGCGCGAGTCCGTACGCAAGCATGCGAGGCGAACGGCGTTCTATGAGCAGCCCCGCGCTGACCAGGCCCGCCGCGGAGGACAGCGCGACGGCCGACTCGAGGCGCAGCGTGGCCGTTGCCAGCAGGGCGATCGGTGGTCCGGCGGCCGCGCCGAGCAGATTGGCGGCATACGCTTTTCCGGGCGACGGGCCGGCGGCGGCGAGCGCCGCTCCGGTAAACCAGCCCTGAAAGAAGAAGGGCAGCGCGGCGCTGCCGAAGTACAGGCCGAGGACGGCGACCTGGCGCCGATCCCAGGCGACGGCGTAGGAGTCGAAGGGCAGGAAGTTGAGGGTGGCGTAGGCCAGCAGGACTGCGGCGGCGAAACCGACCGCCAGGCCGGCCGGCGCGGCCGGGCGGGAGCGCAACGCCAGCGCCGTGCCGCCGGCGGCCGTGCCCAGGACGGCCAGGCTGATGATCAGGAACGCGAAGTGGTAAAACTGCTGCACGGCGTAGAGCCGGAGCAGCGCCACTTCGAAGCACAGCGCGCCGGCGGAGAGCAGGCCGAGCGCGACCGTCGCGCGGCGGGAAAGGCCCATGTGGGTGTTCCCGTGTCGATTCTAGTCTGAACGCGGAACCACCCCTCGGCCAGGAGAGAGATCATGAACGAAGGCATTCGAATGGAGGAGCGCAAGCGCGTGGCGCTGGTGGCGCACGACAACCGCAAGAAGGATCTGCTCGAGTGGGCCCGCTACAACCGCGGTTCGCTGGCCGAGCACGACCTGTTCGCCACCGGGACGACCGGCGCCCGGATCGCCGAGGCCCTCGACCTTCCGGTGGTGCGCCTGATCCACGGCCCGTTAGGCGGCGACCAGCAGATCGGCTCGCGCATCGCCGAGGGCGTGATCGATTTCCTGGTGTTCTTCTGGGATCCGCTCGAGCCCCTGCCGCACGATCCCGACGTCAAGGCCCTGTTGCGCATCGCCGTGCTGTACAACATCCCCACGGCCTGCAACCGCTCGACGGCCGACTTCCTGATCTCGTCGCCGCTGATGCGCCAGACGTACGACCGCATCGTTCCGGACTACGTCGCCCGACTGGCGAGGGAGGACTGAGCG
>CAYUWF010000016.1:0-12744 GCA_964448245.1 uncultured Anaerolineaceae bacterium
CGGGCGCAGGGGGAGGGGTCAGGGGTGGGGGTTTGACGACCGTAGCCATTTTTCCGCAACCTGCTAGGAGGCCACAATCATGAAAACATCATTCCCGCGAAAGTCGAAGACACCCGAAGCGCGCCTAGCCGCCCTCCGACCTTCCAGTGGAAGGTCGGACATGGGCAAGCGGAGTGGTGCGGGAATCCAGGTTTTCATTCGGCTTGACCTCCGCCTACGCAGGAGCTACGGGTGATTTGCCTCGATCCGGGCTACGCCCCGCTATAATCCTGCCAATATGGAAGGGACGATCGCTATTACGCCGGAACTCGTCTCCGCGTACGATGCCGCGCGCCACGGCTGCCTCGTCGTCGAACATGAAGCCCCGGGGTTCGTACGCCTGCGCGGTACGACGACGCTCGACTTCCTCCACCGCATGTCGACCAACGACATGACCGGCCTCGAGCCGGGCGCCATCCGGGCCACGGTCCTGACGACGGCCATCGGGCGCACCGTCGACGTGGTCCAGGTCCTGCGCCGCCCGTCCGAGGTCCTGCTGCTGACGACTCCCGGCCGAGCGGAGGCCGTGAGGGAGTGGCTCACCCGGTACATCTTCTTCAACGACGACGTCAGAGTCGAGCAGGCCTCCGAGTCCCGTTCCCTTTGGGGCTTCTACGGCCCGGCCGCCGGGGCCGAGGCGGCCAAGCTCGGCGACGCGAGTCTCCCGACGTCCGAGGCGGTCGCCGAGGTTGGCGATGGCCTGTTGTGGGAGGTCGACGTCCCCGTCCCGGGTTACCGCCTTCTGGCCGGCCCCGAAATAGACTCACGCGCCCATGAGCTGTGGGGCGAGCGGGGGCAGGGCACCGCCGGCCTGGCGGCCTACGAAGCCTTGCGCGTGGAGCACGGCCTGCCCTCGGCCGGCGCCGAGATCACCGACGACGTGATCCCCCTCGAGGCTGGGTTGTGGGACCTCGTCAGCTTCAGCAAAGGCTGCTACATCGGTCAGGAAGTGATCGCCCGCATGGAGAGCCGCAACCGCGTGGCGCGCCAACTGGTCGGCGTCCGTCTCGACCGGCCGGTGAAGACGCCGCAGGAGATCCTCCTCGGCCAGCAGCCGATCGGCCGGCTGACAAGCGCCGCGCTTTCCCCCAGGCTCGGCCCGATCGGCCTGGCGCTGGTGCGCTCGTCGGTCCTCGACAAGGATCCGATCGAGATTCAACTCTCCCCGGCCGGCACGAACGGGACGCTCCAGCACCTTCCCTTCGATCAACCTTCCGCCTGAGCGACTGCGGGGGACGAGGAGCCTTGAGGCGGGCAGGTATAATGCCGCCGTGGCCGAGCCCCGACGTCTTCTCTTCGTGTGCATGGGCAACATCATCCGCAGCCCGCTGGCGGAGAATCTCTTCCGACGTCTGACTGAAGAATCGGGGTTGAACGGGAAGTACGAAGTCGACTCGGCCGGCACGGGGGGTGGGCACGAGGGCGAATCGCCGGACGCGCGCATGCGCCGGACCGCCGCCCGCCACGGGCTGATTTACGACGGTCAGGCGCGCCAGATCCGGTTGAGCGACTTCGACAAGTTCGACCTGATCGTGGCGATGGACACCGAGAACCTCCGCGAGCTGCGCGCCCTGGCCCGCCGCCCGGAGCAGACGCTCCAGATCCGCCTGCTGCGCGACTTCGATCCGGGCTCGGGCCCCGACGCTTCGGTTCCTGACCCATACTACGACGGGGACGAAGGTTTCGAGGCGACTTACCGGATCGTCGAAGCCGGCGTGCAGGGACTGCTCAAGGCCCTCGAGAGCGGAAGGGCTTGAATCCCCCGGCGCCCGTCGTCGAGTGGTGCCGGGCGAGGGGATGGGGTGCGATCACCGAAGCGGTTCCGTTGGGCGGCGGCTGCATCCACCACAGCTACCGCCTGAGGACCGACGGCGGCCCGCGCCTCTTCCTCAAGGTCAATCCGGATGTGCCGGGCGACATGTTCGAGCGCGAGGCGCAGGGTCTCGCCGCCCTGGCCGTGGCGGGGGGTCCCCGCATCCCCCAGACGCATCTGTGGGGCGACTCCTTCCTGCTCCTCGAGGACCTCTCTCCCGGTGGCGAGGATGTCGACTTCTGGGAGCGGCTCGGCCGGGATCTTGCCCGGCTCCACTCGCACGTGTCCGCCCGATTCGGTTTCGATCACGACAACTACCTCGGCCTGACCCCGCAGCCGAACCCGTGGACCGCCGACGGCCGGGAGTTCTTCGCCCAATATCGACTGCTGTTTCAGGCGCAGCGCGCCCGAGGGGCGGGCCTGCTCGACGAGCAAGACTTCCGGCGGGTCGAGGCTCTGGCCGCCCGGCTGGGGACCCTTGTGCCTGATGAACCGGCTTGCCTGATTCACGGCGATCTGTGGTCGGGCAACGTCCTGCACGGGCCCCTCGGCGAACCCTGCCTGATCGACCCGGCCTGTCACTATGGATGGGCGGAGGCCGAGCTGGGGATGACAGAGCTGTTCGGCGGTTTTCCCGAGCGCTTCTACCTGGCCTACGCCGAGGCTCACCGGCTGGCGCCAGGTTGGCGGGAACGCCTGTCGGTCTACAATCTGTATCATCTGCTCAATCACCTCAACCTTTTCGGGGCGGGCTATCTCGGACAGATTCGTTCCGTTCTGCAAGAGCACGCCTGAGGCATTCCGACGTACGTGGTCTTCCCTTCGCCAACCGCAGAGCCACCACCCTGCCCACTGAGAGGAAACTGCCGATGACTCACCGCTACGCAGTGATCGGCGCCGGGCGCCAGGGAACCGCCGCCGCCTACGATTTCGGCCGCTTTGGCGAGGCGGACGTCATCTGGCTAGCCGACAGCGATGCCGCGCAGGCAGAGCTCTCCGCCCAGCGGGTGAACAAGCTGCTCGGCCGATCGCTCGCCCGTTCGTTCCCCCTCGACGCCGGCGACCCGCACTCCGTGGCGGCCTGGTTGCGTAAGGAACGCATCGAGGCGTTCCTCAGCGCCGTCCCCTATTTCTTCAACCTGGGACTGACGGAAGCTGCCATTCAGGCCGGCGCCGGGATGACGGACCTGGGCGGGAACAGCGATGTCGTCCTCGAGCAGCTCGCCCGCAGCGAGGATGCGGCCGCCGCCGGCTGCGCCATCGTCCCGGACTGCGGCCAGGTGCCCGGGATGGGCACGTCGCTGATCGTCTTCGCTATGGAACAGCTGGACCACACGACCGACATCTACATGTGGGACGGCGGCCTGCCTCAGGCGCCGGCCGCCCCGTGGAACTACCGGCTACATTTCAACATCGAGGGGCTGACCAACGAGTATTTTGGTGATTGCATGTACATTCGCGACGGCCGGACGGTCGGCATCCCGGCTCTCGAGGAATTCGAGAAGGTGGAGTTCCCCTCCCCGCTCGGCACGTTGGAGGCCTTCACCACGGCCGGCGGGCTGACCACGGCCTCGCGCACCTACGCCGGGAAACTGCGCACCCTGCAGAACAAGACGGTGCGCTACCCAGGCCACTTCGGCCAACTGAAGACGATCCAGTTGCTGGGCTTGCTCGATCTGACGCCGGTGACGGTCGATGGCCAGCCGGTGGTCCCGCGGCACGTGCTGCACGCCCTGTGGGATCCGCAGATTCGGGCTGAGGCCGACACGCGCGACCTGATCCTGATCCGCGTGCTGGCCAAGGGCACCAAGGACGGGCGGGCGGCAGAAGTGGCCGTAGATCTTCTTCATTACTACGATGAGGCCACGGGCTTCAGCGCGATGGAGCAGGGGACCGGTTGGCACGCCGCCATCCTGACGGAGGCCATCGCCTTCGGCCAGGTCGCCCACGGTGTGATCCCGGTGGAGGAAGCGATGCCGGGCGCGGCTTTCGTCGAACGAGCGCGTCAACGGGGGTTCGCCATCGACGTCCAAACCAGATCCTGAACAAACCACCCGTAGCGGGGAGCCTTTGCCCGGTTCCAGGGGCCTTTCATCACTCCACCCTCGGCTCGGGGTGGGCTATACACGATGAGAGGCGGGCCACGCCTGCCGCGCAAGCTGTCCGGACAATCCGAGCCTCACGTGTGATGGCGGGGTCCCCCGTGCGGTTCAGCTCCCGATTTCTTTCGCCCTCCTGGTTGGCCGTCCTCACGCCGCTGGCCGCGGTCGCGGCGGCGCTCGTCGTCGGCGCGGTCATGTTGGCCCTGCTCGGGGTCGCCCCGGCCGAAGCGTAAGCCGCTATGTTCGAGGGCGCGTTCGGGAGCCTCAACGCCGTCGCCGACACGCTGGTCAAAGCGACGCCGCTCCTGCTCGTCGCCGTCGGCATCTGCATCGCGTTCCGCGGGGGGATGCTCAACATCGGCGGCGAGGGCCAACTCATCGTCGGCGCGCTGGCCGCCACTGCCACCATCCTATTCGCACCCTCGTTGCCCTCCTGGGCCTTGATCCCCCTCGGGCTGGGCCTCGGTTTCTTGGCCGGCGCGATTTGGGGGGCCGTGCCGGGGCTGCTCAAGGCGCGGCTGCGGGTCAACGAGATCCTGACGACGATCATGATCAACGCCATCGCCGTGCAGCCGCTGAATTTCCTTCTGCGCGGCCCCATGATGGACCCGGACCAGGTGCTGGCCGGATCGTTCATCCACAGACGGCGCGCTTCACCATCGCCGCCGACCTGCCCCGCCTCGTCCCGACCCGCCTGCACGCCGGGTTCCTGCTGGCGATCCTCGTGGCCTTGCCTGGATGAAACCGAGATCACCGCTTGGGAACCAGATCGCCGCCTGGCGCGCGGCCTGGCCTACATCCCCGAGAAGCGGATGCGCGACGGCGTCATCCGCGAGCTCAGCGTCGAGGAGAACCTGATCCTCGAAGACCACGCACGGCCGCCGTTCGCCCGCGGCATCTTCCTCAACTTCCCACGTATCTCGCAGCACGTCGATCGACTGGTCGCCGAGTTCGAGATCAAGACCCCCTCGCGGGTCACACCGCTGCGCAACCTGTCCGGCGGGAACCTCCAGAAGCTGATCCTGGCTCGCGAACTGGCCAAGCGTCCCAGCGTCCTGGTGGCGGCCCAGCCGACGCCCGGGGTCGACATTGGCAGCACCGAATACATCCACCGGGGGCTCATCGAGCAGCGCGCCGCCGGCACGGCCACGCTGCTCATTTCCGAGGACCTCGACGAAGTACGCAACCTCTCCGATCGCCTGGCGGTCCTGTATGAAGGACGCCTGATGGGCATCCTCGAACGGGAACAAGCCAGCCTCGAGCGCCTGGGCCTAATGATGGCCGGCGTGCCGCTGGCCGAGGCGCCAGCGGCCCAAGCCTGAAGCCCACAAGCGATACCCCCGCGGAGTCCGCCCCCGCGGTGAGCCTCAACCCCCTATGCCCTGGAGATTCCTCGCGGCGGCTTCGGCGCCTCTCGGAATGACATTGTTCGGGGGCGAATTCGTCGGTCTCCCCTCCGCACCAGTGTCATTCCGAGCCCCGCGAAGCGGGGCGACACGTGCACCTGTGCTGGGTGCTGCGAGTGGGAAGGCCCCCGCGGGCGCGGAGCCCGGCCTGGCACCCTGAGCCCTTCGATTTCCCTCAGGGCAGGCTCCGTCCCTCGCTTCCGCTCGGGATGGATCGGAGCGTGCCGGGCGCTGCCCCGCGCAAGCGGGGTAGTCCCGGGCTTGAGCCCGGGAGGCGCGGCGGCTCGCAGGCAGAAGCCCCCATGCTCACCCACCTCCCATCACATCGCCCCCGGCCTAAAGGCCGGGACTACCGAGAGACAAACATGCTGGCCCGGCTTTCGCCGGGCCAGGAGGGGCACCGACCGCTGAGTGCGGAGGCGTCAGGCAGCCGCGGCCGCCAAGGCCCCCACCGGCGCCGGCGCGGCAATGACCTGGGGTTGCGTAAACAGGTAGTGATCGTGGTAGTAATGCATCCACAGGAAACTGAGCACGGCGATGTAGTAGGCGCGGTCGAAAGCGAAGTCGAACGGTGTGCCGATCACGTAGTACATGAAGGCGAACACCACCACCGCCAGGCCGCCGTCGGCGATCGTCAGCCCGATATTGAATCCATAGTACCGGCGAGTCGACCCGTCCTTCGAGAGACGCTTGACGAAGGTCGAATGCTCCAACTCCCCGCGCTGCCAGCGCAGATGATTGATCATCCACGTCAGGGCAAGATACTGCAGCGAATGCCAGACATTCATACCCTGGAAAGCGATGTCCAGGTTACCCAGGACTGGCACGAAGAAGGAGACGGCGGCAGTCAGGGCCAGGAAGATCGTCTTCGGGCCGTGCAGCACGCCATTGCGGTATTCGACGATCGACTTGCCGATCCAGACGAAGAGCGCCGCCAGAAAGGCGAACGAAGCCAGCCAGACCATCCACGGGCCGAGCGGCATAAAGGACCCGATGAAGCCGCTGATGTCGGTCGTGCCGATGACGAACGTCCCGCTGGCGATGCGCCAGGCGGCCAACGGGTAGAGACAGGTCAGGATCAGCGCGTAGTCCGAGAGGCGGCCGAAGCGCGTCAGGCGGTCGACCTGCCGCTGATTGTAGAGATCGGTGATGTAGATGATCTGGTGCAGAACGTGGATCGAGGCCCAGAAGAAGAAAATGGTCAACAGCAGCGACAGGTTGACCACCGCCAGCAGGACGACGACGGCCGGGATGAACAGCGACGAGAGCAGGAAGCCACGGTTGCGCTTGGCGAAGTCGACGTCGAGCGCCGTGCGGGTGAAGGTCGAGTACATGTGGGGCCCGCCGATGAGTAGCGCCACCAGCAGGTTGACGGCGTTGCGGCTCAGGTCGTCGGGGGTGGTGCCCGCGGCAATGGCCGCCGGCCCGATCAAGAGAGGCAGTTGGAGCAGCGCCAGGTACAACAGGTATGGCGAGGCGACGAGTGCAATACTCAATGAAATGAAGGTTAGGTCCCAGCGCCGATCCTTGAGCCAGAGTCCGCCCACGGATGCCCTCGCCGGGACTGCGGCCTCGGCTGATGCTGCCATGATTCACCTCCGAACTTCCGAAAGAGATTCGCACGCAGCCCCGGCCGAGCGGCGCCTCGAGCCTCGCGCCGTGGCCTTCGACGGCCGGGATCAAGTGTCACCGCGTAAGTGATTATTGCAACACCGGTGAGACCGGAGGGTTCCGGCTGGAGAAGGAGTGGTCAGTGGGCAGTGGTCGGTGGTCAGAGAGCTCACCTTGGCCGTAGCGCCACCCCACTGGCCACTGACCACTGACCACTATCTTCTCACGCCGCCCGCCGGGCGCGGTACTGCAGCGCCTCGGCCAGGTGGACCGGGGCGATCTCCTCCTCGCCGGCCAGGTCGGCCGCTGTCCGGGCGACCTTGATGACGCGGTGGTAGGCCCGGGCGGTCAGTTGGAGTTGGGCCATCGCCGTTCGCAGCAGCGCCCGGCAGGGATCGGACAGCCGGCAGAACTGGCGGATTTCCGCCGGGCCCATCTCGGCGTTGCAGACCAGGGAGACCGACTCCAGGCGCTGACGCTGGCGTATGCGCGCTGCCTCGACCCGGACACGGATCGCCCCGGACGGCTCGCCCAGCCGGTCGTCGCCCAACTTCTCGACGTCCACCCGCGGCACTTCGAGGTGGATGTCGATACGGTCCAGCAGCGGGCCGGAAATGCGTTTCTGGTATCGCTGGATGGTGGACGGCGAGCAAGTACAGTCGCGCGTCATATCGCCGGCGTAGCCGCAGGGGCACGGGTTCATCGCCGCCACCAGCATGAAGTTGGCCGGGAAGGACAGCGACCCCCGCGCCCGGCTGATGGTCACAACGTGGTCCTCCAGCGGTTGGCGCAGGACCTCCAGGACGCGCGTGCCGAACTCGGGCAGCTCATCGAGAAAGAGCACGCCGCGGTGGGCGAGCGAGATCTCCCCCGGCCGCGGCCAGCTGCCGCCGCCCACCAGCCCGGCATGCGAGATGGTGTGGTGCGGCGAGCGAAACGGGCGCGCCCGCAGCAGAGGCGTCTCGGCCGGCAACAGGTCGGCGACGGAGTAGATGCGGGTGACATCCAGGGCCTCGGCCAGGGTCATCGTCGGCAGGATCGAGGGCAAGGACCGCGCCAGGAGAGTCTTGCCGGCGCCGGGAGGCCCCACCATCAAGGCATTGTGACCTCCGCCGGCGGCCACCTCCAGGGCGCGCTTGACGTGTTCCTGGCCGCGCACCTCGCGGAAGTCACCCCCGCCGGGTTCGGTCGTCATTTCCATGCGGACCGGTTGGACCGGCTTCAACCGCCTTACCCCGGAGAGGTGGTTGGCCAAGGCCGTCAACGAGTCGACGGCGATGACTTCCAACCCTTCGACCAGGGCCGCTTCGGCGGCATCCGCCGCGGGGAGAAGGATCTGGCGGAAGCCGCGCTTCGCCGCCAGCACCGCCATCGGCAGGATCCCGGCCACGTGGCGCACCGATCCATCCAGCGAGAGCTCGCCCACGACTAGCGCGCCGTCGAGCCATTCGGGCCGCAACTGGCCGGAGGCGACCAGGGTACCCACCGCGATCGGAAGATCGTAGGCCGGACCCTCCTTGCGCAGCGAGGCCGGCGCCAGGTTGACCGTTAGGCGCCCGTGCGGAAAGGTCATCCCGGCGTTCTTGACCGCCGCCTGGACGCGTTCCCGGCTTTCTTGGACCGCCGTGTCGGGGAGGCCGACAATCGCGAAGTGAGGAAGCCCTCGCGCCGTGTCCACTTCCACTTCGACGATTGCCCCCTCCAGCCCGACGATGGCGCAGGAGTGGACCTTGGCGAGCACGCCCCGAGTGTAGAGGCGAACCGGGGCACGGTCAACTGCCGGCGCGGCGGTGTTAGGATTCCCCCGGCTTCCTCCCTTGCCCACTCGGTTGCCGATGCAACGCTTTCGCCTCACCTCCCTTGGAGACTGGTCCGTCCCGATCGTCCTGGCCGCGCTGGCGATGCTGGCCTACGGCCTGCTGCTGCCGAGCATGGGCTTCTTCTGGGATGATTGGCCGAACGCTTGGTTCCTGCACGTGCTCGGGCCCGGCGTCTTTCCCTCGGCCTTCGCCTCCGACCGGCCGGTCATCGGTTACCTCTATCTCCTGACCACGCCCTGGCTGGGCGAAAACCCTCTCGCCTGGCAGGCCTTCGCCATCGTCTGTCGCGTCCTGGGCGCCCTGGCGCTATGGTGGGTCCTGCGCCTGGCCTGGCCTCATCATCGGCGACCGGCCGTATGGGTGGCCATGCTCTTCCTCGTCTACCCTTCCTTCAAACAACAGCACATCGCCATCATCTACGGCCACTTCTTCCTGCTGCTTGCCCTCCATCTGGCCTCGCTGGCATTGATGCTGCTGGCCGTCTCCCACCCACGGCGGCGAATCCCGTTGACCGTGGCGGCGCTCCTGGCCCAAGCGATCAGCCTTTTCTCACATGAGTACTCCATCAGCCTCGAAGTGCTGCGGCCGATCCTCCTTTGGGCCGCCCTGGGGAGGTCCACCGATTCCGGCCGGCGCGGACTGCGCTTCCTTCGCTGGTGGGCGCCCTACCTCGCCCTGACTCTGATCTACCTCTACTGGCGGGTGGCGGTGCTCGGATTCCCGACGTACCAGCCGGGATGGCTGGCGAGCCTGGTGGCCGATCCGGCAGGCGCCGTCGCCACTCTCTCCGCCACCATCGTCCGCGACTTGGGCCAGGTGCTCGCCCTCACCTGGCGCGACTCGGCGACCCCTCCCGATCCGAGCGTTTTCGGACTGCGCGCGACGGTCCTCGTTGCGGCGGCGGGGCTGGCGGCGTTCGGCCTCTCGGCCGTCTTTCTCCGGCTTTACCGTCCCCGCCATGGGAACGGATTGCCGGAGACCTTGGGAGACCGGGGCCGCTGGTCGCTGCGCGTCGTTCTCCTCGGCCTGCTCATGCTTCTCGCCGGGGGCCTGACCGCCTGGGTCACGCAGCTTCCGATCGGCCTCGAGTTTCCCTGGGATCGCCTGACTCTTCCTCTCATTCTCGGGGCATGCCTGGTCATTGTCGGTCTGGTGCACCTCCTCCCGCGCGCCGGCTGGACGGCCCCCGCCGTTCTCGCCGTCCTGCTCGGGTTGGCCGTCGCCGCCCAGGTCGAGGCCGGGTTCAGCTACCGGCGCGACTGGGAGGCGCAGCGCGATTTC
This sequence comes from uncultured Anaerolineaceae bacterium, assembly GCA_964448245.1. Taxonomy (GTDB): domain Bacteria; phylum Chloroflexota; class Anaerolineae; order Anaerolineales; family E44-bin32; genus DATEVL01. Next base: position 10,073 of record CAYUWF010000016.1, read on the forward strand.
TTCTGGCAGCTCGCCTGGCGCGCCCCGGCGATCCGCCCCGGGACGGTGATCTTCACCAACGACATCCCGCTGCGCTACGAGAGCGACAACTCGCTGACCGGCCCGCTGAATTGGATCTACGCCGACGGCTTGCCGAAAGAGGGGATGCCGTACTTGCTGTACTTCGTCAGTGTGCGCCAGGGCCTCGGGCTGCCCGCCCTGCAGGCGGACCTGCCGATCGAGCAGTGGTACCGGGCTACGACGTTCTCAGGAAACACCTCGCAGTCGCTGGCGCTGTTGAGCAAGCCTCCCGGGTGCCTGCAGATCCTGGATGAGGTCTTCCACGACTCGATGCCGACGATTCCGCGCGACCTGTCGCGCTCGGTCCCGCTCACGAGCCTGGACTGGATCGACACCGAGGCTGCGATCCCACAGGGGAAGCTCATCGATCTTCTCGGGCCCGAGCCGCCCCACGACTGGTGCTACTTCTTCGAGAAGGCGGATCTGGCGCGCCAGCGCGGGGAGTGGGAGACGGTCGCCGCCATCGGCGCCGAGGCGCTCAAGACCGGCGACGAACCCAACGATGCCTCGGAATGGCTGCCCTTCGTCGAGGCCGGCGCCCGGACCGGGGACGTGGCAAAGGCGATCGAGCTCAGCCGCGGCGCGCTCGGTCAGAACGAGGCCGTAAAGCCCATGTTGTGCCGCATTTGGGGGCGGATCCTCCCCGATCTCGGTCCCGGTCTCGACCGGGAGCAGGCTGAAGCCCTGCTGGCTGAGCTGCGGTGTGACTGAGGCGCTGGCGGGCTAGTTGGTGCTGAGCCGTCGAAGTATGGGCGGCGGGGGAAGGACCCCGGGCTAAGGCCGGTAGACGAAGAAGTCGTCGAAGTGGATTTCGACACCGCCTTCCTCGAATGTTCCGGCGATCAGGCCCACGTCGCCCGAAACGAAGGTCGAGTCGCGCACGTCGGCGACCAACTCACCGTTCGCGTACAGCGCCAGATGATCGCCAACACACTCGGCTGTGACCTCGTTGGTGGCGGCCCCCTGGGTGATGGCGTCCGTACTCACCATACCCTCCTGCTCGAGCATCGTGCGTTCGGCATCCTCCATTTTCAGGATGCCGGCGAAGCCGTCGCTGCTGATCAGAAAGGCATAGAAGTTGTCATTGTCCTGATAGCGGCAGACGATGCCGAAGTCGTTGTCGTCCGGACCGGCGGCCTTGAAGGTCGAAACCGAAATGCGGACATCGTCGAAGTCGTGTCCGGAGGTCGACCAATAGTCGGTCAGGACTTCGTCGACCCAGATGCGGAAAACGCCGTCGACGTAATCGGTGCCTCCGCCCGTTTCCTCCCACCGAACCCAGCCGCTGCCGGTGTCGTCGAAATGGTCCTCGAACATGATTTCGCCGGGCGGACCGAGGGGTGTAGCCGGCGGGCGCGGGGTTCGCGTGGGCTCGCGTGGAACGGTCGATGGTGTCGCCGTCCGAGGCAGCGGTGTCGCCGTCGGGGCCGAGCGCCCCACAAGGTTCACCAAGCTGTCACCGGTTAGGTAGAGCGCCAAGGCGCCGGCGGCGAGCAGTCCCAGGCAGGCGAAGACCGCCACCAACGCCCCCCCACCCAACCAGAAAGTCTTGCGAGGCACCGAGCCGGTCGGGCGGCTGGGGGGAGGCGTCGGGCGCGCCGGCGTGGAGGCGACGCTCTGCGGGGCGCGTGCGGCCAGGGCGCGCGTGTTGAGGGCCCCTGGCTTGGCGGCCGGGACGGTCGCCGGCGGCAGGCCGGCGATATCGTCCAGCATCGCCTGAACCGTCTGATAGCGGTCCGCCGGACCCTTGGCGAGGGCCCGCAGAATGATGCGCTCGATCTCCTCCGGCAGTGAAGGATTCACGGTGCGCGGCATCGGCAGCGGATCGTGCACATGCTTGAGGAGCACGGCCAGCGGCGTGTCGGCGTCGTAGGGCAGGCGCCCCGTCGCCAACTCGTAGAGGACGACGCCCAGGGAGTAGATGTCCGAGCGCGAATCCCCCGGCTCGCCCATGCCCTGCTCGGGCGACATATAAGCGGGTGTTCCGAGCACAGTGCCGGTGACGGTGACCTTCGTCCCCGTCAGAATCTTGGCGATGCCGAAATCGGTCAGGATGACGCGCCCGGAACGGTCGAGCATGATGTTGGCCGGCTTGATATCGCGATGGACGACGCCCATCTCATGAGCGTAGGCCAGGGCGGCGCCGACGTCGGAGACGATCCGCAGCGCGACGGGCAGTGGCATTTCCTCGTTCCGGCGATGAACCTCCTCGAGAGCCGCCTTGAGCGTCGGCCCGTCGAGGTACTCCATGACCATGTAGTAGGTCTCGCCCTGGTTGTCGTAGTCGAAGACCTGGATGATGTTGGGATGGCGCAAACGGGCGACGTTCTTGGCCTCACGCTGGAAGCGCCCGACGAACTCGGGCTCTTCCACCATCGACGGATGCAAAACCTTGATCGCCACGTAGCGATCCAGGCTGGGCTGGAAGGCCTTGTAGACGTCGGCCATTCCCCCGCGGCCCAGGCGGGCGATGACTTGATACCGTCCGAGCGTGGCGCCGGCGAGATCGCTCACGATTCTCCTCGAGAGGACGGGCGCCTCCCTGCGGGAGGCGCACCGAAATCACATACGGTTGGCCGCTCCCCGGAGGGCCTTTCTGGGGCCGCGAAAGG
>CAYUWF010000016.1:12844-13911 GCA_964448245.1 uncultured Anaerolineaceae bacterium
GCGCGATCACTCGCTGATGTAGCGCCGCATCAAGACCTGGATGAGCTCGGGGACCCAGCGCATCAGCGGTGGAATGACGGATTGAGCTTCGACGTCCGGCGGGAGGCCGATAGCCAACAGCCGCTCGCGGCTGAGGAAAACCGTCAGGTGCTGTCGCCGTGAGCCGGTCACGGTGGCGAATCGCAGCGCGCCCCCATCGATCTCGGAGAGGACGCGCTCCGCCGTCTGGGCCACCGCCGCCGCCATCGCCGCCACCCGGTCGGAGTCCACCGGGGGCTCGGAGGGGACCGACGACACCATCAGCCCGTTCTGATCGACCAGGGCGACCCAGTCCGCCTTCGGGATCTCCTGCGAAAGGCTGGTCAGAACCCGCTGCAGTTCTGCCTGTCGTGTGATCATCGGCGCTCTCTGATTTCCCAGGATCCCCCATTCGCCCTAAGAGTAATCCCGCCCGAGGCCGAGCGCAATGGCGAGGAGGGGGTGTCTGGGAGGCGACACGCCGGATCCAAGGACAGGCCACGCGCCCCCGACAGTCGCGCCTCCTGCTCCAAGACTGCCGGGCTTTGGCGGTTGACAGCGCGTCGGCTACAATCGTGGCCAGGCCTTTCCCCGGAGGCGCCGACGAATCCGACGCGACGCGGAACCGGCACCCGACCAGACTCCCATGATGTCCCATCCTGGAGACCCGGACGCGGTCGAAGCCTCAGGCGGAGCCGGCGGCGGCGTCGTCATCGGCAGCCCGGTGATGGACATCGTCGGCCGGCCGCAGACGGCCTTGGTGGCGGGGTCGTCCAGTCCCGGCCAGGTGCGCATGTCGCCTGGGGGTGTGGCGCGGAACGTGGTTCAAGCCCTGACACCCGAGTACCTCGAACCTAGGCGCGAAGTTCTGGAAAGGGCCCAGGCGATCTTCCTGGACGCCAATGTCCCGGCCGAGTCTTTGGAGATGGTGCTCGGCGTGGGCCGGTGTGCGGGCATCCGAAGCGCGGCCGACCCGACGTCGGTGAGTCTGGCGGCCAGACTGCGCCCTCATCTCAAAGACTTGTGGCTGATCACGCCCAACGCCGCGG